>JAPPGX010000181.1 GCA_028877265.1 Acidobacteriota bacterium | reverse complement strand
CCGCCATGGGCCTCGACCATAGCCAAAATCGCGACTCGTTACCAGCCCCAACCCCCACTCATACCGGCACGACCGAACGCTTACCGTCAGTGTGCCCGTGCAGGCCCAAAACTCCCCACCGAATCCCGTCCGCGCGGGGGGCCTCGTCGGGGGCCAGTGAACCGGATCGGTGTCCGTAACGCCAACGGAGTCATCGGTTTACGACTGTGACGGTGGCGGACCCCCTTTCACACTTTCCCCCGAAATCGCCGGAAGCGAACCAAAGGTTCGCTTCCATCTGTTCTTCCTGCGTGTTTTCGCAGCACCATCCACCAAAGTGCACGCGGTCGAAACGGCTGGAAACGCCGGTCGGCTACCCCGAATCCGTTGCCGGACTCCGCTCCCGTACGGCCCGCAGGACCCGGGCGCGGACCCGCCGTGACGTCGTCAGCCGGACGCTCTGCTGGGCGATTTCCTCGGCCCGGCGCGTATCCTGAACGGCAATCAGCCGTTTCATTTCGGGTATGGCGTTCGGACTCATCGAGAACGTTCGCACCCCAAAGCCCAGCAGCAACGGAATCATGAGCGGTTCCGCCGCCACCTCGCCGCATACCGCCAGCGGGAGGCCGGTACGGCGGCAGACGCGGGCCACGAACCGGAGGGTGCGCAGGAGCGCGGGATGGAGCGGATCGCTGAAGTGCGCGACCCGCTCGTTCGCCCGGTCCACTCCGAAGAGGTACTGCATCAGATCGTTCGTTCCGATGCTGAGGAACTCCGCCTCCTGCCCCAGCAGATCGGCGGTCGCCGCCGCCGAGGGCACCTCGAGCATGGCGCCGACCGGCACTTCCCGAAACGGCACGTCCCGGTAGCGAAGCGCCCGGACCGCCGCCCGGACATGGGTCCGCGCCGCCCGGAACTCCTCGAGCCCGCCCACCATCGGAAACATCAGCTGGACCCTGCCATGCACCGCGGCGCGGAGTACCGCCCGGATCTGGGTCTCGAAGATCCCTGACGCCATGACCAGCAGCCGGGCGCCGCGCAACCCGAGCGCAGGGTTCAGCTCCGGCGCGCGCCCGATATCCGTCGCGGTGAGATCGAACGCCCGAATCACCAGCGGGTGCGGTTCCAGGGCCTGAGCCAGTTCCCGGTAGATCCGGAACTGTTCCTCCTCGGAGGGGATCTCCTGGACGGCAATTCGTTCGGTACGGAAAAGGCCGACCCCCTCGGCGCCATGGCGACGGACGAGATCGATCTCGCCCGGTTCGTCCATGTTGGCCATCAGCACGACCCGCTCGCCGTTCGCGGTGGAGGCCTGCGACGCCGTGGCGGCCAGCAGGCGGCGGCGGCGTTCCCGTTCGCGCTCGCGCTTCCGGCGGTACTCCGCCACGGTCTTCCGCGCCGGATTCACCACCACGATTCCCTCGGAACCGTCCACGACAACCGGCAGGTCGGTGTGAATGTGGTCGAGCAGAGCGGGAATCCCGGTCACGCAGGGCACGTCGTGCGTCCGGGCCAGGATGGCGGTGTGGTACGTCGGCCCGCCCGCCTCCATGATCACTCCCTGGATCTTGGTCCAGTCAAGTTCGGCGGTGTCCGACGGGCGCAGGTCGTCCGCGGCAACCACATGCCGGCGTTCCCACCGCTCGAGGGAGGGTCGAGCGGCGCCACCCAGATTCTGGAGCAGTCGGCCGCCGACGTCCGCGATGTCGCCTTTCCGCTGCCGCAGGTACTCGTCCGCGAGCCCGTCGAAAACAGCCTCGAGTTCCCTGAGAACCGTCCGCACCGCCCACTCCGCGTTCACGCGCTCGGACCGGATCACTTCCTGCACGCGATCGACCAGAAGCGGATCGGCGAGCATGAGCCGCTGCGCCTCGAACAGATACGCCCGGTCCTGGCCCAGCGCGCGCCGGGTGGACTCCCGGATCTCGCGGAGTTGCTCCGCCGCCCGGTCCCGGGCTTCGGTGAAGCGGCGGATCTCACGCCCGATCTCCCGCCTCCTGACTTCTACCCGGAACACCGGGACGGCGCGCCGTTCGAAAACGATGGTGGGCGCCACGCAGATGCCCGGCGCCGCCGGCTCCCCGCGCAGGACAGTCTCTCCGGGACGGGACCGCCCGGAATCACTACGGGGCGTAGGCACCATCATGGCGGCTCACCCACGTGGGCGCCGTCGGTCCCCGACTCCGGCGGATCTCCGATTCCCTCCTGGACCAGCCTGGTGAGGGCTTCGAGCGCCGGCGCCGCCTCCCGCCCCGAGGTGTGGATCCGAAGCCGGCTGCCCTTGGCAGCGGCGAGAAACAGGAGTCCCAGAATGCTCTTGCCGTCGATCGTGGTCTCGCCGCGAGTCACGGTCACCACGGCTTCGTAACGCGCCGCCGTCTTCACGAAGCGCGCCGCCGCCCGGGCGTGCATCCCCAGCTGGTTCGTGACGAGGACGACCCGTTCCGGCACGCTCCCTCCCTGCCGACGTGTGTCCGGAGGCTACTTAGCCCTGGTCCGGCCCGGCCGGGTCCTCCGCAACGGTTCCGGCCGCCTCCTCGGACTCGTCGCCCGCCGGCGCGGCGCCGACCCCGCCTCCGAGCAGCTCGGATGCGAGATAGATGTTCTCCTTGCCCTGGAAGAGCGCTGCCCGCGCCGCTTCCGCCGGGCCAACCTGTTCTTCCTCTCGGATCGAGACCAGGCGGATGAGCATGGGGAGGTTCACTCCCGTCACGACTTCGACCTGGTTCTCGTTGAGGAGGCTGAGCGCCAGATTGGACGGCGTCCCCCCGAACATGTCCGTGAGGATGACCGCCCCCTCCGTTCCGGACACGCGTTCCACCGCCGTCACGATGGCGCGCTGGGCATCGTCCGGTGCGTCGTGCCAGCCGATGGAAACGCTGGTGGCGTTGGGGATGTCCTCCCCGGTGATCATTTCCGCGGCAGCCACGAGTTCTCTCGCCAGTTGCCCGTGGGTAACCACCACGATTCCGATCATCGCCGGGCAGTATCCGGAAGCCGCCGCTGCCGGTCAACTCCTCGCGGATCCCCACTCGGGGGCGCGGTTCCGATAGCGGGCGCGCCGCTCGTTGGAAGAGGGGATCCTCAGGGACTTGCGGTACTTGGCCACCGTGCGCCGCGCAATCATGACCCCCTCGCGATCGAGGAGCTGCACGATCTGGTCGTCAGCCAGTGGATGCTCGGGATCCTCGCGTTCGACGATCCGCCGGACTCGGTCCCGGACCGCTTCCGATGACACCTGGCGCCCGTCGCGCAGTGACAGAGCACTGTGGAAGAAACGCCGGAAGGGGATGACTCCGCGGGGGGTCTCCAGGAACTTGTTGCTCACCACTCGCGAAACCGTGGACTCCGCGCGCCCGATGTCCTGCGCAACGTCGTTCAGGACGAGCGGCCGGATGTGTGCGATTCCCCGATTGAGGAACTCGGTCTGCTTGCGCACGATGTCCTCGGCGACCAGGCGAACCGTTTCCTGGCGCTGCTGCACCGACCGCTGGAATCCCTTCGCGCGAACCCAGGCCTCGCGCGCAAAGGCCTGCTCCTGCGGCGTGTGCCGGTCGGGACTCTTCAGCACCAGTCGGTAGGCCGGACTGGTGCGGAGCTTGGGAATCCCATCGCTCATTTCGACCCGCCACTCGCCGTTGAACAGGTAGACCCGCGCATCCGGCACCACGACCTGCTCCGGACCCGGAGCGAACTGGCTGCCGGGACGAAAGTCCAGCTCCCCGATCCGGCGGACCCAACGCATCACGACGGTGACCTCGGCACCCATGACGCGGCCGAGTTCGCGAAACCGTTCCCGGATGACGAGGTCCAGGTGTTCACGCACGATCCTGCCGAGCGGGCCACCGGACTGGCCGGCCGCCTCGAGCTGCGCCAGCAGGCACTCCGCCAGATCCAGGGCGGCAACGCCGGTCGGGTCAAAATGCAGGATCCGCCTTCGCATCGCCTCGACCTGATCTTCCGGCACCCCCACCGCGGCGGCGATCTCGGCAACGGAGGCATCGAGGTATCCGCGCTCGTCGAGGTTGCCGATGATCTCCAGGCCGATGCTCCGCTCGACTTCCGTTTCGACGGACGGACCGAGCTGCTCGATCAGGTGCTGGGCGAGCGTGCGGCCGGCAGCCAGCGTCCGCTCCAGCGCGGGCGGTTCCTCGCCCAGGGCGAGTCCCGCGGTGTTTTCCTGGTTCTCCTGGAAGAAGTCCTCGGCCTCGATCTCGGCCATCGGGTCGGCGTCGCCGTCCGGCGCGCTGTCGTCCGCTTCGCCCTCCCCCTGCTCCGCGTCCACTTCTTCGGACTCGGACTCCTCTTCCTCCTCTTCGGCCACCTCCTCGAGCGCCGGGTTCTGGAGCAGTTCCTGCTGCACCCGAACCCGGAGTTCGGTGAGCGGCAGCACGAGCATCTCGATGGTCTGCCTCACCTGCGGCGTCAACGTGAGCCGCTGCTGCTGGCGGGCGCCGACCCGCAACTCCGTGCGGGTTCCGGACCTGGTGCTCACTGCCAATCGAAGTCCTCGCCGAGATAGGCCCGGCGCACCTCCGGGCTGCGCACGAGCTCCGCGGGCGTACCCTCGAACAGGATCCGGCCTTCCTCGATGATGTACGCGCGGTCGGTGACCCGGAGAGTCTCGCGAACGCTGTGGTCGGTGACGAGCACGCCGAGTCCCCGGTCGCGCAGGCTGCCGACGATCCTCTGCAACTCGGAGACCGCGATCGGATCGATGGCGGCGAAGGGTTCGTCCAGCAACAGGAACCGGGGATCCGGCGCGAGCGCCCGGGCGATCTCCGCCCGCCGGCGCTCGCCGCCGGAGAGGGAATGTCCCAGGTTGCGCCGGCGCTCCGTCAGGCCGAACTCCGCGAGCAGCGCCCCGGCCCGCTCGCGCCGCTCCCGCCGTCCCATCCGGGGCACCGCTTCGAGGATCGCCAGCACGTTTTCTTCGACCGTGAGACCCCGGAAGATGGATGGCTCCTGCGGGAGGTAACCGATCCCCGACCGTGCCCGGCGGTGCATGGCGAGTCCGGTGAGGTTGCGCTCATCCAGCGAGACGGTGCCGTGATCCGGCTGGATCAATCCGACGATCATGCGAAACGTGGTGGTCTTGCCGGCTCCGTTCGGTCCGAGGAGTCCCACCACCTCGCCGCTTTCCACGCGGACGGTCACCTCGTCCACGACCCGGCGCATGCCGTAGGTCTTGACCAGATCGTGACAGGCGAGGACGTGCGCCGCGCCGGCTTCCGGATCCGCCGCCGACAGTTCGTCGCCGCGCGCCGCAACCCGTGGCGATCCGTCAGCCGCATCCTGCGCGGCGGGCAGCCCGGGTGCAGATTCGGTCACGACCCGTTCACCAGCGGGAAGGCCCTTCCCTCCTGGTGATGAGGGCGCGGGTGAGCGCCCGCCTCACCCGGGTCGGGTGAATCTCCGTTCGATTGTCTCCCAGACCAAGTTCCAGGAGACCGCCCTCCGAGGTCCTTCCATCCACCGTTACGACAGCCGGCGAACCCCAGGCCAGCAGGAAATCGCCGCCGGGCTCGTAGCGGATCCGGGTTCCACGCACCAGATTGCCGCCCCGCTCGAACCGGGCTCCCCGGACCCCGCGCAGGGCTCCGAGCGAGCCCTCCGCCGTCAGGTCAGCCTCGATCTCCCCGGCGACGAGCCGGCTGACCTCTCCCGAAGGTCCCACGCGTTCCAGCTGGGGTGCCCCTCCATAGGACAGTCGCGAGCTCTCCGCCTCGTAGCGGAACCGCTCGGCCCTTGCTCTGAAAACGAACGGCGGCGCCCCGGACGGCTCGCCGTCCGCGGAAGCGGCCCCGCCCGCCACCGCCGTCCGGACGGCCGGCGCGCTCTCTCCCGCCGGGAGATCGGCATCGCGCACCCGCTGTTCCGCCTCTCCGGCACCCGGGGAGGGGGTTTCGAGTTCAAGCGACGTGACGACCTCACCCGATGCCTCGAGCGTTCTGGCTTCCGCGTCCACGCTGACCCTGTCCGACTGCAGGCGGTTCTTGCCGAACAGCAGCCGCACCCCTCCCGTGAAGACGCCTTCTCCGCTGCCCGTCTCCATCACCGCGGAATCTCCCGTGAGCACCACTCCCTCGAACTGGCCCGGGAGCCAATCCAGACGGGCCGGAAGGAACCGGGCGGTTACCGCATCCGCCGCCTCGACGCGGCTTGGCTCCGCGATCACCAACCGCAGATCGCCGCTCTCCAGTTCCAGCAGCGACGAATCCACCAGCCGCGGATTGCCTTCGAGCACGAGCGTGTCCACGCCGTCCCAACGGGCGCTCTCTGCGGTGGCGGCCGCCCGGCCGTGGCGGGCATCGACCCCCCCGCGGAACGCGGCCCCCACGATCTCCCCCTCCGGATCGAAGTCGACCTCGAGGTCCGAGGACCTGACCGAAATGAGATACCTCGCTCCCGGACCACCCGGAAGACGCGACCTCACATCGCCGGTCATCCTCAGCCGCTCGGGTGTCCCGGCGGAGTCGAGCTCGAACGTTCCCTCGTCGCCGCGCAGCTCGATTCCCTCGCCCCGATGCAGCGAAGGGTTCTCCGGCACCCAGACGCGGCGCGGAATCCTTCCGTCCTCCAGACGGATCTCGAGTCTGTCTCCGCGCAGTACGAGTCGGTCCGCAGTCGCCTCCTCCAGTGCGAGGTCGCCCGCCGCGCCGGACGGGTCCAGAAAGGTGAGCTCCGTTCCGAACCCGGCTTCGATGGAACGCATCCGGCCTCGCTCCCGATCACGACGGGCGACCACCGATTCCCTCGAAGCGAGGCTGAGCGCATCCGAGGTGACTTCGACGTCCCCGAAGAGCGACGTGTCGGCCGTGTCGCCGTCGAAGCGCACCCGCTCCGCGACGACCGCGAAACCGTCCTCGGCTGCCGGCGCCGCCACCACACCCTGCAGGGACACGTCCCCGGCAGCGACCTCGAACTGCATCGCGGCGGCGATTCCGACGAAATCGTCGCTCCGGAACTGCACCGGATCGCGCGACCAGAGACGGTCCGGCGCGGTCCGGAAGTGCAGGTGAGGTCCCGAGAGCTCAAGACCCTCGACGCTCACAAGGGCATTGCCGATGAACTCCACCGCCTCGGTCCGGGGATCGAGCAGGAGTTCGTCGGCGGCCACCACCGCATCTCCGTCGCCAAGGACCTCGATCAGGCGAACCTCGACCTCGAGAAAGCGCTGCTGTCCGTCGCTCCGGCCGAGAGCCTGCTCCGCCCGGCCCTCGAGGACCAGGCGGCCGTGTTCATCGAAGCGCGTGAACTCGACCTCGGTCGAGACCACCTCCTCCGGCTCGACGGGGACCTCGTCGGCCGATCCGAACCATTCCCCCGCCCGTCTCTCGAAACCCTCCTGAAGCCGCTGGACCAGAAAGACGGTAAAGCCCGCGAACAGCAGCAAGGCGATCGCCGGGCCGATCCATTTCGACAAGACCGGGGCGCCTCGACGGTGCCCGCGGGAACGGGCGCGAGTCAACACGCGAATCAGCCCGTGCCCGCCGGCCGGTAGCCCGCGGCCCCGCTCCCCGCAGCCCCCTTGTCCAGCGGAGCGGACGGCTCGCGGGTCGTCCGGGACGGGGCCTCCTCCAGTCCGAAGTTCCCCATGCTCCGGAACTTCCGATACCGCGCCTCCCGGCGGTCCGCCGGAGGACGTTCCGAGACATCGCGGAGGGCGAGGCGCAACCGCTCCCCGAGGAGCCCCGCCGCGGCATCGTGGTCCGCGTGGGCCCCTCCCGGCGGTTCCGGAACGATCTCGTCGATCAGGCCGTTCCGGAGATGCTCCGGGGCGGTGACGCGCATCCGCGCCGCCGCTTCTTCGGTCGCCGCATAGGCGCGCTCCGGGTCCTTCCAGAGGATCGCGGCGCACCCTTCGGGAGAAATCACCGAGTAGATGGCGTTCTCCATCATCAGAATCCGATCGCCCACGGCGATACCGAGCGCCCCGCCACTGCCTCCTTCGCCGATGATGGCAACCACCACGGGGATGTCGAGCCGGGCCATCTCCCGAAGATTGCGGGCGATGGCCTCGGCCTGGCCGCGCTCCTCGGCTTCGATACCGGGGAACGCTCCCGGAGTGTCAACGAGCGCGATGACCGGTCTGCCGAACTTCTCCGCCATTTTCATGAGGCGGAGGGCCTTGCGGTAGCCCTCCGGCCGGGGCATGCCGTAGTTCCGGTGAATGCGCTCGGCGGTGTCCCGGCCCTTCTGCTGTCCGATCACCATGACCGGCTTTCCCGCGAGCCACGCCGGCCCGCCGATGACGGCCGGATCGTCCGCGTAGCGGCGGTCCCCGTGGATCTCGGTGAAGCCGGTGAAGATGCGGTCCACGTGGTCCAGCGAATAGGGACGCTCGGGGTGGCGCGCCACCAGAACCCGCTGCCACGGGGTCAGGCCGGCATAGATGCGCTGGCGGCGGCGCAGGAGTTCGCGTTCCAGCCCGGCGATCTCCGCCCGGTGGCTGTCGGGGTATCCGGTAAGCGCTTCGATCCGCTGGACAATCGTCTGAATGTCAGCCTCGAAGTCGAGGAACTCGCGCTGCACGATGTGAAGTGTAGCGAGACGCCGTCAGGCAAATCCCGTACCAGAAGACCGGGAATCGGGACGTAAGGGTCCGAAGCTGCGCCGATTACTGCGCGAACGAGGGAGGCAACTCTCCGTCGAGGCGCACGGTGTCCGGTCCCAGGAGTTCCCAGGCGGCCCGGGCAAAGGCACGGCTCGGATGGACCTCCGTCGCGGTCTCGAGCAGGACCTCGATTCCGCGATTCCGTACCCGCAGCAGCAACGGCCGCGTACCGGGATGCCGGACGAACAGTTCCTGCAACCGGTGTCCCAGTCGCTCCGGTTCGGTCACCAGCAGCTCGACGCGGTGGGCGAGCTGGTAGGGCGCTTCGTCGGCGAGCCGGATCTCGGAAGCGGCCAGTTCGCCCCGCTGGCCTCGGCGGCCGCCGCCACCCGGGCTCCCCGCTGCGTCTCCCCGGAGGTTTCCCTGAACCACCACCACCGGCTCGCCGTCGAGAGAGGGACACGTCTCCCACAGGTCGGGAAAGACCACCACCCCGATCGCTCCGGTCTCGTCCTCGAGGGTGAACTGGCCCATCGGCCGGCCGCCCCTCGTCGTCCGCTTCCGCAATTCGCGCGCGAGGCCGACAACGGTCGCCGCCGCCTTCGGCTTCGCGCCCAGCGCCGCCTTCACCGGGCCCGTGATGATCGGCTCCAGCGCCGCCCGGTACTCCGTTGCGGGATGTCCTTGCCAGTAAAAGCCGAGCGCCTCGCGTTCGCGCCGCAGCCGCTCCGCATCGCTCCACGACCGCGCCTCCGGAAAAACGTCCACCGGAGGTTCGGACCCGCCCCCGAAGAGCGATTGGACGCCGGCCTCCTTCCGGCCGCGGATCCGGTGCGCGGCTTCGAGAGCCCCCGGGATCGCCGGGAGGATCCGTGAGCGGGGCACGTCGAGAAAGTCCAGCGCTCCGGCACAGCAGAGCGCCTCCACGACGCCGCGGTTGAGCGACTTCGGCTCCACCGCCTCAAGGAAATGGCGAAGCGACTCGAACCGGCCACTCTCGCGCCGCGCCCGTTCGATTTCCCGCGCCGCCCGGCTGCCGACCTGCTTGACCGCCTCGAGCCCGTAGCGGACGCCCCTCCCCTCCACCACGGCCTCCGCCCCGCTGCGCTGGACGTCCGGGGGCAGCACCGGGATCCCGGCGGCCTCGGCGCCATGCCGAATCCGCGCGATCCGCTCGTCCTTGTCGCCCGCACGATGTTGTGCGGTCAGCAGCGACGCGAGGAAGTGCAGCGGGAAGTGGGTCTTGAGCCAACCGGCGACGTAGGCGACGAGCGCATAGCCGACCGCGTGGGAGCGGTTGAATCCGTACCCCGCGAACTTCGCGATCTGCTGGAACGTCTCCTGCGCAACCTGACGGGAAAGGCCTCCCGCCACGGCGCCCTCGACAAAGCCCCCCTCCTCCCTGGCCATCCTCTCGGGATCCTTCTTCCCCATGGCCTTCCGCAGCACGTCCGCCCGGTTCAACGAGAAACCGGCAAGCTGCTGCGCCACGAGCATGACCTGCTCCTGGTAGACGATCAGCCCCCGCGTTTCCGGGACGAGCTCGCGGACCCGCGGGTCCAGCTTGTCGGAAAGCCGGCCCTTCTTCTTCGCGGTCACGAAGTCGTCCGCCATCCCGCTCTCGAGCGGGCCGGGCCGGTAGAGCGCGTTCATCGCCGCCAGGTCGTCCAGGTTCTCGGGTTCGTACCGGGACAGCAGGTCGCGCATTCCGGGACTCTCGAACTGGAAGATCCCGTCGGTATCCGCCCGTGCGAACAGCCGGAAGGTCTCGGGGTCCGGCGGCACCTTTTCGAAGTGCCCGGCCCGGATGAGGGCGAGCGCCTCCACCTCTCCGGCGGTGCGGGAGGTGTTCGGGTCTTCCTGCACCCGGCGGGCGCAGTCCTCGATCTGGGTGAGGTTCCGGAGCCCGAGGAAATCCATCTTGAAGAGCCCGGCGGCCTCGCAGTCGTTCATGTCCCACTGGGTGCGGCGCCGAACGGTCACCGCCTGGCCGGACCCCTTCGAGGCCCTGCCGGAACCCGGCCGCCTTGTCTCCACGTCGCGGTAGAGCGGCAGGATCTCCTCGAGCGGCCCCGGGGCGATGACCACCCCGGCCGCGTGGGTTCCGATGCTGCGCGGCAATCCCTCCAGCCTGCCGGCGAGTTCGAAGAGGCGGTCGAACTCCGGGTTCCGGCGCGCTTCCCGAAGCTCCGGGACGCTCTCGAGCGCCTGCGGGAGGCTCATGCCGTCAGGGATCAGCTTCGCGAGACGATCCACCTGTGGCGGCGGCAGTTCCAGCATCCGGCCCACGTCGCGGACCACCAGCCTGGCCTGCATGGTCCCGAGCGTCATGATCTGGGCCACCCGGTCGTTGCCGTAGTTTTCCGTCACGTAGTCGAGTACTTCCTCGCGCCGGACCTCGCAGAAATCCACGTCGATGTCCGGCGGACTGATCCGTTCCGAATTGAGGAACCGCTCGAACAGCAGCCCGTGGGCGAGCGGGTCGATGTCGGTGATCCCGAGGGCGTAGGCGACGAGGCTGCCGGCCGCCGAACCCCGGCCGGGGCCCACCGGGATGTGGCAGTCCTGGGCGAAACGCACGAAGTCCTGGACGATGAGAAAGTAGGCGGAATAGCCGGTTCGCCGGATCACGTCCAGTTCCATGGCGAGGCGGTCTTCGTAGTCCTGGCGCGGTGGCCGATCGCCGTGCACTTCAGGTGATTCCAGGCGCCGGGCCAGACCTTCACGGGCGCTTTCCTCGAAATGCGCGTCCAGCGTCGTCCCCGCCGGCACTTCGAAATCCGGGAGCAGGTTGCGTCTGTCGAGAAGTTCGAAATCGTCGACCTGCTCCGCGATCTCGAGCGTGTTCCGATAGGCGTCGGGGCAGTCGTCGAAGACGGCTCTCATCTCTTCGGACGTCTTGAAGAAGAACTGGTCGGAATGGAACTTCAGGCGCCGGGGATCGCGGACCGGCCGGTTCGTGCTGATGCACAAGCGCAGGTCGTGAGCGTCCGCATCCTCGGCCGAGGCATAGTGCGAGTCGTTCGTTCCCACGAGCGGAATCCCGGTCTTCCGGGCGACCTCGACCACTCCGGCGCCGATCCGCTGCTCCAGATCGGAAAGCCGGGCGCCTTCCGGAGTGGCCCCGCCCGGCGGGGTGTGGTCCATGATCTCGAGGTAGTAGTTGTCCTTGCCGAAGACCTCCTGGTAGCGGCCGGCCCACTCGACGGGATCGCCCCCGGTGATCACCTCGCGGGGCACGATCCCCTTGGGACATGCCGAAAGGGCGATGAGCCCGTCGTGATGTTCCGCCAGGAGCTCCAGGTCCATCCGGGGTTTGAAGTAGAACCCCTCGGTGTAGGCGATCGAACTGAGCCGCATGAGGTTGCGGAAACCGGTGCGGTTCTTCGCCAGCAGGACCAGATGCTGGTTTTCCGAGTCGGGGTTCTGCTCGCGCCGGCTTCCGGGCGCGACGTACGCCTCGCACCCCAGGATGGGCTTCACGCCAACCTCCCGGGCCGCTTCGTGGAACTTGAGGGCGCCGATGAGATTTCCGTGGTCCGTGATCGCCACCGCCGGCATCCCCTCGCGCGCGGCCCGTCCGACGACGTCGGAGAGCCGGCTCATGCCGTCGAGCAGCGAGTACTCGGTGTGGGTGTGGAGATGCACGAAGGGGCGGGTTCCCCCGGCCCCGGAAGCGGCGCCGTTCACGGGAGCCTCACTCCCACTCGATCGTGCCGGGGGGCTTGGAGGTGATGTCGAGAACCACCCGGTTCACCCCCCGCACTTCCCCGGTAATCCGGTTCGACACCCGGGCCAGCAGTTCGTGGGGCAAGGAGGCCCAGTCCGCGGTCATCCCGTCGCGGCTCTCCACCGCCCGGATGACCGCGACCCGCTCATACGTCCGGGCGTCTCCCATGACGCCCACCGTGCGCAGCGGCAGGAGCACCACGAACGCCTGCCAGATGTCGTCGTAACAGCCGGCGGACCGGATTTCCTCCTCGAGGATCGCGTCCGCCTCGCGCAGGACGTCGAGGCCGGATTCCTCGACGGCGCCCAGCATCCGGACGGCCAATCCGGGACCCGGGAAGGGATGTCGGTTCACGAGGCCTTCCGGCGCCCCCAGCTGCCGTCCCAGGACCCGGACCTCGTCCTTGAAGAGTTCGCGAAGCGGTTCGATGAGCTTCAGCCGCATGCGCTTCGGCAAGCCGCCCACGTTGTGGTGGCTCTTGATCACGGCCGAAGGCCCCTTCACCGAAACGCTCTCGATGACGTCGGGATAGAGCGTTCCCTGCGCCAGGAAGCGCACGTCCGGGATGTCCCGGGACGCTTCCTCGAAGACCCGTATGAACTCGCGTCCGATGATCTTCCGTTTCCGTTCGGGACTGCGCACCCCCTTCAGCCGGGTGAGAAAACGTTCCGTCGCGTCCACGACCTGGAGCGGGATCCCCAGACCCTCCTCGAAAGAGGCTCGGACCCGGCGGGCCTCGTCTTTCCGAAGCACCCCATTGTCCACGAAGATGCAGTGCAGGCGGTCTCCGATCGCCCGGTGGACCAGCATGGCGGTGACCGTCGAGTCCACCCCGCCCGAGGCTCCGCAGACCACCTGCCCCTCGCCCACCTGGGCCCGGATGGCGGCGATCGTCCGTTCCGCGTGCGAGCGGGGTGTCCAGCCGCCCCGGGCTCCGCAGACCTCGAAAGCGAAGTTCCTCAGGATGTCGGCGCCGTGTTCGGTGTGCACGACCTCCGGATGGAACTGCACCCCGTAGAGCCGGCGGCCGGGGTTCTCGAACGCGGCGATCTGCGCCTGCCCGGTCCGGGCGGTGCGGCGGAATCCCTCGGGGAGGGCGTGGACGAGATCTCCGTGGCTCGCCCAGGCGCGAAACCGCTCCGGCACCCCGGAAAAGAGCCGTCCGTTCCCGTTGTGTTCGAGGTCCGCCGGACCGTACGAGCGGCGCGGCGCCGGGCGCACGTCCCCACCGCTCTCGCGAGCCAGGAGCTGCATTCCGTAGCAGACTCCGAGCACCGGAACCGGCGGCGCGAGCACGCCGTCCGGAGCCGCCGGGGCGCCGTCCCCATAGACGCTTTCGGGCCCTCCGGAGAGAACCACGCCGATGGGATTGCGCCCCCAGATCTCCCCGTCGGGCGTCGTGCAGGGCAGGATCTCGCAGTACACCCCCAGCTCGCGGAGCCGCCGGGCGATCAGCTGCGTGTACTGCGAGCCGAAATCAAGGACGAGGAGAGACTCCGCGGAGCCCATCAGGGGCAGCCGCCCCGGTCCGGGCGGGCGGTTGTCAACCCTTCTCCGGGTCGCAGAACGGGTCGCGCCATCCGAGCCGAATTGTAAGCGCGGCGACGCGCTCGTGGACCTGCCTTCCGGCGCCGAATCCGGTGCGGCGCCACGGTGCGCCAGCGGTCACCGCCGCTCTGCCCGCGGGTCCCGGACGAGAGGTCAGCCGCCCTCGCCGGACGGCTCCGGGCGCGGGTCCTCGCCGCCGATCCGGGGGCCGAAGACGGCCAGCCGTCCGTCGCGGAGCCCAAGGAACAGTCGCCGGTCCCGCCATCCCTCCTCCCGGGCGCCGTCGCCCAGCCGGCGCACCACTCCCACAACCTCGGCATCGAGGTCGCGAGCCCGCCCGATCCGCGCGCCGGTCTCCGCATTCACCTCCACGAGCAGTCCGTCCCGGGTGACGACCAGGATGGCGCCGGCGATGCGCAGCGGGGCCCCGGCCGGCCGGCCCGGAAGCGCCGCGCGCCAGCGCTCGCCCCCCCGTTTGGCGTCGAAGCAATAGAGGCTGTTCGCCTTGGTGGCCGCGTAGAGCCGCCCCCGGCTCAGGAGCGGCTGGTGGTGGAATCCCTCCGCGAGCTCCCAGCGCCAACGCTCCCGGCCGGATTCCAGATCGACCGCGGTGAGGTCGCCGCCCTCGTCTCCGAAGAACGCCAGCCGTTCCGCCGGAAACGGCAGGACCGGACCGGTCACCGGACCGGCTCCCGCCGCCTGCCAGCGGACCGTGCCGGAAGTCGTTCCCCGGGACGCCGCCACCGCGGCCACGCCACCGCTGCCGAGCGAGACCAGGAGAAGCGGCGGAACGTCCGCAGCGGAATCGGCGGGAGCCGGCACCGCGACGAGGCTGGCCGCTTCTCCCTCCGGGAGCGTCGTCTGGAGCACCGGGCTCCCCCCCGGAATGCGGTATCCCCGGAGCGTTCCGGACGAGACCCAGTAGAGGACGCCGGCCGCCAGCGCGGCAGGCGCCGGACGGCGCACCGTCCCGGCCAGGACCCCCCGATCGGGCGCGAAGCCGGTGGAGAATCCTCCCGTCCAAGCCCCGTCGGCGAGCTGCCGCAGCACCACGTCGCCGTTCTCGCCCAGCAGGATCACGGTACCCGCGTCCTCCGCGACGAAAGCCGCGCCGGCGCCCGGCACGCCCCACCGGGTCCGTTCGCCGTCCGGCTCGTAGGCGACGACGTCACCGCCGGCCGTCTGGAGGAGGAATCCGTCGCCTGCCAGGACCATCCCGATGACCGACCCTCCGGGAACGGGAGCGGGGGTCGCCACCAGGCGGCCGGGAAGGATTCCCACCGGCGCGGTAACGACCTCCGGCGCCCGGCGCGCCGGCCCCTCTCCCTCGTCCTCGGGTTCCCTGCCCTCCGTCTCGCCGGGTTCACCTTCCCCCCCCTCACCGCCGGTCTCCCCGGCGGAGGCCTCGTCCGTGGCCGGATTCCCGGCGGAGACCTCTCCGGCCGGCGTGTCCGGCGGTTGCGGCGCGTCTTCTTCGCCCGGCGGTTCCGCAGGAGGCCGTGGTGGCGGTTGCTCGGGGGGCTGCCGAGGATCCTTGGAGGCCGAGCGGACCCCCGGAGGACGTTCTCGAGTCAGCGCGGCGCCCGCGCCCGGAAGCGACAACGCCGCGAGACACGCCGCGGTGCAGACAAGGGGCCGCGCCAACCCGGTTTTCCCGCTTGAGGGCCGCACGAACCTTTACCCTAGCAGCCTGTGGCGAAACCCCCGTGAACCCCGAGAGCGGCGATCCACGGGCTGCCGACAGCCGGCTATCCGAGGCATGAAGAGCGATCGTCTGCCACCCCTCCTCATGGTCGGGGGCGCCTTCGCCGTCTTCGCGGCCGGACTTGCCGACGCCGCGAACCGGTTCGCCACCTTCCCGGCCGCCGTCCACACCACGCTGACGGCGGCCACCGCGCTGCTACTCCTCCTCGCCCTGTTCCGGCGTGACCTGCTGCCTTCCGGCAGCCGGCAAATCACGCTGATCCTGGCCGCTGCGGCCCTCGTGTCGCTCTCCTGCCGCATCCCGCTCGGCCGGACGATCACCGCGGGGCCGGAGTCGGCTTCCCGGGCAGCGGATCGGGTGGACACTTTTCTCGCCGACCTGACCCGGGAGGTGGGAGATGCCGCCTACCTGGTCGCGCGGACGGCGCCGGTGGCCGCCGCGCTCGAAGGCTCGGATGCGGGCGGCACGGAGTCCCGCGCCTTCCGCGCCCTGTCCGAGCGGCCGCTCCCCGGCACCGGTATCGGCGAAGGCGGCGCGACCCTCTACGACCGGCAGTTGCGCCCGCTGGCGTGGTCAGGAGGCAATCCGGACTTTGAGGAGGCCCTCTCCGCGGTGTTTCCCGACGGGGTCCGGGAAGAGCACTGCCCCGACCCGGCGTTTCCGCTCTTCGTGTACAGCGAGGGCGGCCGGCGCGACTACCTGGCCGCCGCCGAATGTACCCGGAACCTGCTCGGGGTGGTCACCGTGGAGGTGCCCGTCCGGGAGGCATCACCTCCCTCCTCGGGCGCCGCGCCGCGCTCGGCGCTCGAGCTCGCCGCCGGACGGGGGCTCGAGACGCAGTTTCTGGACGGCGCGGCGGACCTGGAGGCTCTGGCGCAGCTCTTCGAGCGCCGCGGCGATCGTTTCGTGGACGGCGCCGGCGATGCGCAGCGCTACTACTTCGCCCTCCGGGCATACGACGGTCAGTTGCTCGGCGCCGCCAGCACCGCCGTGGCCCCGGCGGCCGCACGCCGCGCGGAACGGGAAGCCGAAGCCGCTCTTTACGCAACCCTGACGCTCCTGCTCGGAATCCTCGTCGCTCTCCCCTATCTCCGGCGCTTCGGCGACCTCGGCACGCTGGTGGCGATCTGGACGCTGCGATTCGCTCTGTCCGCGCTGCTCGGAACCCTCCCGTCGGGTCCCGGCGCCGCGCTTCCGGCTTTCCTCGCGGACACGCCCCTCCTGCCGGTGCTGGGCGACTCAACGCTCATGGCGGTCGTGACCGCGGCGGCCGTGCTGGTTTCGGCGCGCATCGCCGCGATCCGTCTCCGGCCCGGCTCCGGCAGCAGGACGCCCGGAGCGATCCACGCCCTGCTGCGCGGCCTCGGCGCCGGCGGGGCGGCGGTCGTGGCCGCCGCGCTCGTCCAGAGCGCCGGGTTTTCGGGCGGCGCGCCGCTGACCCCAACCTGGGATCTCCACACCCGCTGGCCGGAAGTCCTCGGTTGGGCGGCCCTTCTTCTCGTACTCGCGGGACTCCTCCTCGTCCTCCAGAGCCTGCTCCGGCCGGAAGTGCCGGTGCTGGTGGCCGCCGCCGCGGTCGTTGCCGTTTCGGCCGCGTTTCTGCCCGGAGGTTCTCTCCTGTTCGCCGGGCTTCCCCTGCTGGCCGGCGCGGTAGTGGCCTTCTGGCGCCGCGGACGGCTGTCCCTGCGGCACCTCCGGCAACCGCTGCTCGCCCATGAACCGGGTTTCTCTTTCCTGGTGGCCTTCCTGCTCTTCGCGGTGCCTCCGGTCCTTCTCTACCCGGCGATGGCATGGCACGAGGACAACGTCCGCCAGCGCTATGCACTGGATGCGGCGCCGGTCCAGGCGCTCAGGCATCGCTTCGCCGTGTGCCACGCGCTGGAGGAAGCGACGCGCACGCTCGATAGTGAAGCCGCTTCCCTGGCGCGCCTTCGTCCGGACAGCGCCTACCGGCTGTGGCTTTCGACCGGGCTCCCCCGTTTGACGGTTGCGAGCGCCCTGGAGGTCCGGGGACCGGGTGGTGGGCGCTCCCGGTTCGGCGTGGGTCTGCCGCGCCGGCCCGATCCACCGTCCTCCGCTCCCTCGCCCCCTCGCTGGAGTCCCATTCCCGAGTGCGAGGCGGCGTCCGGCATCGAGGCGGTTCTCGAAACCGAACGCCAATTCCCTTCCGGGGCAGGTGTGACCCTGCGGGTTGCCGACCGCACGTCGGAGATTCCCTTCCTGCCCCGGGCGGCGGGGATCGGAGATCACTTTCTGCTCCGCGGAGACGCCGCCCCCGCCGTGTTTCGCGGTAGAGGCCTCCGGCTCAGCCACCGGGCCTCCCTTCCCGTGGAACGTGACGAAGGGCGGGTGGAGGTGGGCGTCCTGGTGCATGGCGAGCCGTTCGTGATCTCCTGGCGGCGGACGGGACTCGCCGACCACGCCGGCGCACTGCTCGGCTGGGGTTTCCTGGCCGCCCTGATCGCCTTGCTGGTGGCCGTCGCCGCGCGCGCCCGCCTCCTCTTCCCGCACGGGGAGGGCCGTCTTCGGAGACGGAGTTTCCAGATGCAGTTGACGGAAGCGCTGGCCGCCGCCGTCCTCATCGCCATTCTGGGCGTCGCGGTCTTCGCGCAGCAGCGTCTGGGCGTCCTGCTCGAGTCCGCCAGCGACCGGGCAGCCATCTCCCGATCGTTCTCCGTGCGGCGCGTGGCGCAGGAACTCGCGGCCCTCGATCCGCTGATTCCGCGGGACGAACTCGCCCTGCGGCTCGCCCAGGCGGCGGACCAGCTCGATACGGATGCCGCGCTCTACAACGGCGGGGAGCTGGTCGCGGTCAGCCGTCCCGAACTGGCGCAGACGGGGCTCCTCCCGCCGCGCCCCCCACCCGCGGCGATCCTGCCCTCCACCTCCCCCGATCCCTTCCTGAGCATCCAGGATGCCGGCTCGCTCCGGTATCGGATCGTCTGGATCCACCTGGACACCCCCGCCCGGCTGCACGGTCCCCTGCTTCTCGCGGTTCCGTTGCCGGCGGACGAGGCCGCCCGCCTCGAGAGCGTCCGGGCCATCCAGCGGACTCTCATTCTGGGTAGCGGGTCGCTGGCGCTGATCTTCGCCATCGTGCTGCCCGCGCTGGTCGCGCGCCGCCTGGCTGCACCGGTCCGGGGCCTGGCGCGCGCAACCGGCCGGATCGCCGACGGCGATCTTCAGGCCCGGGTTCCCGTGCACGGCACGCTGACCGAGTTGCGCCTGCTCGCGGCCAGCGTGGAACGGCTGGTGCGGCGGATTCCCGACGTCCGCCGGCAGATGCGCGAGGAAGCCGCGGCCGACCTGGCGAGACGCGTCGCCCACGACATCAAGAACGCCCTCGCTCCGATCGGACTCGCGGCGGACTACATCCGACGGGTGCTCCGGGAACCCCGCGGCCGGGACCCACAGGCGGCGGCAGACGAAGGCGTCGCGGAAATCCTCGATCAGGTCGAGCGCCTTCGGCGTATTTCGTCGGAGTTTTCCGCCCTCGGAGCCCCGCTTCGGCTCCAGGAAACCGACGTGACGAAGCTGGTCGAGGACACCGTCGGCCCGCATCGGCGACCCCATGCACGGCCCCGGGTCCGCTTCCAGGGCGCACCGACGCCGGTGGCGCGGGTCGATCCCGAGATCGTGGCGCGGATCGTCGAGAACCTCCTGCAGAACGCGCTCGAGGCGACCCTCGACTTCCCGGAGATCCCACCGGAGGAGGCGGAAGTCTCGGTGCGGGTGCTCCCCGTTCGCCACGGCCGATGGATCCGGATCGAAGTGGAGGACAACGGCCCCGGCGTCCCGAAAGGCCTCCGCGAGCGGATCTTCGACGCCGCATTCTCCACGAGGACCCGGGGGTCCGGGCTCGGGCTCGCGAACGCCCGGCGCTTCACCGAGGCGCACGGCGGGAAAGTCATCGCCCGCGCCCGCGCCGACCGCCGGACCGGCCTGCTGCTGGTCGTGGAGCTTCCGGTGGACGGACCGCGCGAGAAGGAAGTGTCATGAGTGGCGTCTACGGATCGCCGCGCGCGCTCCGGATCGTCCGGCTGCTCGCCGCAACGATCGTCGCGTGCACGATGTGTGCTCCGCTTGAGCCCCCTCCGGACGATCTCGAGGAAATTCTCGGGCGGTTCCGGCTTGCCTTCGACGAGGCCGACGCCGGCCATCTCGAGGGTCTCTATCCGTCGGGTTGGGCGCTCGTGGCGCTCAGCGGGGAAACCCGCCGCAGTGCTTCCGGGGATGAGTTGCGGCGCGGGCTGGAACGGTTCTTCCGGAGCCGCACGCCGATCGGTTACCAGGAGCGCCCGCCCTCCATTCGCCGCTCCGCGGACGGCGGCTACGTTCTGTTCGTTCCCGAGTGGACCAGCATGGCCACCGGTACCGACCGCTACGTGGTGGAAGCCTTTCGGATCGGTCTTGAACGGGTCGCCGCGGGGCCGGCCCCCGGTGCACACCCGCGCTGGCAGATTCGCGAGTTCACCGCGTGGACCCGGTGAGCGGCGCCCGGGGACGTCCGGAGCCCTTCCGGCCGGCTAGCGAGGGTCCGGCGGACGATCGCCGCTCCTCCGGGAGTCGGCGCGCCCCACGAGGACCTGGTCCGGTTCACGGGAACCGCTGGCGGACGAACGGACGAGCCGCCCGCCCAACCCGCGAAACCCGCGGATCAGCGGCGAGGCCGCGTAGCCGAAGGCGAGAACGAGGAACATCGCCACCGGTTCCGCAATCGTGGCCACGATGAACACCGCCAGCACGACCAGCATCCGGTGGGACTGGGGCTTCCGTCCGGTCTGGTTCTTGAAGCTCGGATAGCGCACCGGACTGTTCATCAGCAGAGCGAGCCCGAGCGTCCCGAAGAGACAGGCCGCCGCCGCCAGCGAGTTCGCGGGCGGCGCCGGGTGCCAGTAGGTCACCGCGCCGATCACCGCCGCCGCGGCCGGGGAGGACATCCCCGTGTAGTAGCGGGGATCGGCGCTCAGCCGCCCCACGTTGAACCGGGCGAGCCGTACGGCGGCGCAGATCGTGAACAGTGCGGCCACCAGCCATCCGGTCTGCGGCCAACGATGCAGGACCCACGCGTACGCCAGCACCGCGGGCGCAACCCCGAAGGAAACCACGTCCGCAAGGGAATCCAGCTCACGTCCTAACTCGCTGGTGGCCCCGGCGAACCGGGCCACCCGGCCGTCCACTACATCCGCGAGGATGGCGAACCCGATGATGAGTCCGGCACTGCCGAACTCCCCGCGGAAGCTCTGCACGATGGAGAAGAAGCCCAGGAAGATGTTGCCGACGGTGAACACGGCCGGAAGCAGGAACACTCCCCGGCGCGTCCGGAGTCGCTGGCGTTTCATTCCCAGGTCCCGATGACGGTCAGCCCGCCGCGCACCCGATCTCCGCGACGGACGGAAAGGGTGACGCCCGCCGGCAGGAGCAGATCGGTCCTCGACCCGAAACGGATGAGGCCGAAACGCTCGCCCGAAGCGAGCCGGTCCCCGGCTCGCACCCGGCAGACGATGCGCCGGGCGACGACTCCGGCGATCTGGCGTATCCGAATCGTGCCCCGCTCGGTCGACATCTCCAACTCGCTCTGCTCGTTCCGCTCGGCGGCGTCTTTCCGGAACGCCGCCCGGAACGCCCCCTGACGATAGCGCACCGCCCGTACTTCCCCCCCGGCCGGCGCCCGGTTGATGTGCACGTCGAAGATCGAGAGGAAAATGCTCACCCGCTGGGTCCCCGGCTCCCCTTCGTCCGCCGGTCCAGCCTCGGTGACCCGGCCGTCGGCGGGAGCCAGGAGCGCCGCCGCATCGCCCGGCGACCGCCTCTCCGGATCCCGGAAGAAGAACGCGCAGAACCCGGCGCCGGCGAGCAGCAGCCAGGCGATCCAGGCGAAGACCTCACCGCCAGCGCCGGCCGCGGCCAGCCCGAGAATCCCCAGGACGAGCGGGACCGCCACGAATACCCGGCCTTCCGGGGCGATCGGCAGTCTCATTCGGCTGCGCGGCGGATGGCCGCGTCGTGCGTCAGGTCAGGCGAACCGGTCGTTCCAGACCGTCACGACGAGGCCGCGAGCGCGGCGATCCGGTCCTTGAGGGCCAGTTTGCGCTTCTTCATGACCGCGGCTTCGTGCTGCTGGAGGGGTGACAGATGGCCGTACTTGGTGAGTTCCTCGAGCTTTTCGTCGAGTTCCCGGTGCCGCCGGACCAATTCCTCAAGATCGGGCGCCGCCGCAGCCGAGGCTGCCGGTTCCGGGGCGCCCGACGCGCGGGTATCCGTCTCGATCTGATCTTCGTGTTTCATGAAGGCCTCCAGAAAGCTATCCGGACGGTGGGTCCGGAACCGCTTCGGACAAACGTCGCCCAGTCGCCCGTGGAGAAAGCGACGCGAGCACCGCGAACGTCGGTTTCCCCGGCGCGGGTGGGACTCGGGGAACGAGCCCCGGCTGGCCAATCCGGCCGGACTGCGTTCCCACCGAAACGCAACGATGAGGGCCGCGTGACTCTGTCCACAGGTTGTTTCTATCTATAGCGTAACGGAACGACCGTGGATATCCGGCTCCCGCAGATAGAGCGGCTCCAGCGTGGTTTTCCGCCGCTGCGCCGCCTGTACTCCCAGACGGAGAGCCGCGGGCGCCAGCGCCCGCCGGGCTTCCACGATCTCGATCTCCGGGCGCCCCCGGCCGATCGCGTCGCGATAACGCAACACCGCGGGTCCGCAGATCCGGGCAGCGCCGTGCTGACCGGCCCACCCCGCAGCGTCCTGCGGGAGCAGGCGGCAAGGTCCCTGGACGAGCGCCTCCGGACCGGCTCCGTCGTAGAGGGCGGCGAACAGTTCACCTCGGAGCGCGTCCACGACAACCAGGCGGCGCAGCCCGGAACCGCTCGCAGCCGCATCCGCGAGGGCCGCCGCATCGAGGCTCGAGACGCCGGCGGCCCGGACTCCGGCCGCCAGTGCGAACCCCTGTGCGGTGGCGAGACCGATCCGGAGCCCGGTAAACGAACCCGGCCCCCGGGTCGCGACCAGCAGGGCGAGGTCCGAGGTCTCGAGCCTTGACTGCGCCATGACGCGCCGGATCGCGGGCAGGAGATTCCGTGAGTGGAGGTTCGAGGGTTCGAAACCCTCGACGACATCCCCGGTCAGGGCGCCCTCCGCACCGGCGAAACCCAGGGCGACGCTCCCCAGCGTGCCCGTCGTATCGATGGCCAGCACCGGTCCGGAGATCGGTGCGGCCGCCACGGGCTCGGGGTCCGACTGTCGCAATGCGCCCGAAATCCTATGCGGAGCGCCCGCCTCCGGCCGGCATCGCCCGGGAGCGCGAAACCGGCGCCCTGCTCCTTGCCCCTTTCCGGAAGGGCCGACTCCAAGGCACAATCGCGGCGTGACCACGGCCCCGCGGCTCTTCCCGGAAGTTCAGCCGCCGCCGGCCGATCCCGGTGCCCCGGCGCGGCGTCCGAAGCCGAAGACGCGTGGCGTCTCGCCCGTGATGCGGCAGTACCGCGACCTCAAGCGGGAAGCTGGAGACGCGATGCTGTTCTTCCGGATGGGCGACTTCTACGAGGTGTTCTTCGAGGACGCCCGGCAGGCGGGCGAACTCCTCGGGATCGCGGTTACGTCCCGGCAGAACGACGCCGAAGGGAAGGCCATCCCCATGGCGGGGGTTCCGTACCACGCCGCCGAGGGATACATCACCCGCCTCGTCCGGGCCGGCGTCCGGGTGGCCGTCTGCGAACAGGTGGAACCACCCGGCCTCTCCAAGGGCCCCGTCCGGCGGGAGATCGTGCGCGTCGCCACCCCTTCGACCTATCTCGACCCGGCGTATCTGGCGGGATCGGAAGCTGCCTACCTGATGGTGGTGGCCGAGTCCGGATCCCGCGGCAGTCCCCGCCTGGGGGCGGCCTGGGTCGATCTTTCCACCGGGGAGTTCACCGCCACGGAGTTCTCCGGAGGCGACCGCCAGCGCGAGTGCGCCGAAGCGATGGCGGGCTTTCGCCCCCGCGAACTGCTGGTCGCGGAGAGCGACCCGCCCCGGGACCTCCTTCCGGTTCTGGGAGACCTTCCCCTGCTCACCGCCCGGTCCGACCTCTGGTTCGAGTTCGAGCACGCCCGCAACACGCTGCGACGCCACTTCGGGACGCTCTCGCTCGAATCGTTCGGTATCGAGGAGATGCCGGCCGCCGTTTGCGCGGCGGGGGCCGCGATCAGCTATCTGGCCGAGACGCAGCGCGGTCAGCTTCACCACATCGGAAGCCTCAAGCGTCTCGACACCTCCGGGCGCATGCAGATCGACCACCTGACCCAGCGGAACCTGGAACTCTTCCGGCCGCTGTCGGCCGAGTCGGGGGCTCCGCCCGGCGCCACCCTCATCGAGACTCTCGACCGTACCGCCACCGCGATGGGCGCGCGACTGCTGCGGCGGCGCCTCGCCCACCCGCTGCTCGACCCGGACCGCATCCGCGAACGCCACCTCGCGGTGGAGGCGTTTACCCGTGACCGGAGTCTGCGGCAGGACGTCGGCGGAGGACTCGCGGGCGCCCCCGACCTCGAGCGGCTCGCCTCCCGCGTGGCGCTCCGGATCGCCGGCCCTCGGGAGTATCTCCGGATCGCCGACGGGCTCCGGACCGCTGGCGCGATGCGGATCGCGCTCCAGGCCGCCGAGGCGCCGACGGTCCGCGATATCGGCGCCCGGATCCGCGAGCTGCCCGCTCTGCTCGAACGGATCCAGGAGACGGTTTCACCGGAAGCCCCGGTGCTCGCGCGTGACGGCGGCATGATCCGGGAGGGGTTTTCTCCGGAACTCGACGAACTGCGGCAGCTCCGGTTCCACGGCCGCGAGTGCATCCGCAACATGGAGACCAGCGAGAAGCAGCGCACCGGGATCACCTCCCTCAGGATCAAGCACAACCAGGTCTTCGGTTACACGATCGAAGTCCCCAAGGCGCAGGCCGGCCGGGTCCCGTCCGACTACGTGCGCCGGCAGACGCTGGTGGGCGCGGAACGCTACGTCACGGAGGAATTGAAGGAGTTCGAGACGCGGGTGGCGCAGGCCGACGAGAAGATCGCCGAACTCGAAGCATCGCTCTTCCGCGCCCTCGAGGACGCGGTCGGAGACGCCGCCCGCGAAATCCTGGACACGGCGGGCGCCCTCGCGGAAGCCGATGTCGCCGCGGGTCTCGCGCAGACCGCCGTCACCCATCGCTACGTGAAGCCCGAGGTGCACGAGGGGTTCGAGATCGAGGTGCGCGGCGGCAGACACCCGGTCGTCGAAGCCTTGTCCGCCGAAGAGTTCGTCCCCAACGACCTCGACCTCGGGAAGGACCGGTTCCTGATGATCCTGACCGGGCCCAACATGGGAGGGAAGTCCACCTTCCTGCGTCAGACGGCGCTCCACGCGGTGATGGCGCAGATGGGCTCGTTCGTTCCCGCGGACTCCGCCCGCCTTCCCGTGGTGGACCGGGTGTTCGCCCGCGTCGGGGCATCCGACGACCTTTCGCGCGGCCGGTCCACATTTCTCACCGAAATGGAGGAAACAGCCCACATCCTCCACCACGCCACGAGCCGCAGCCTCGTGCTCCTCGACGAAGTGGGCCGCGGCACCGCGACCTACGACGGCCTCTCGCTGGCCTGGGCCATCGTCGAGCACATCGCCCGCGACGCCGGACTGCGGATGAAAACGCTCTTTGCGACCCACTACCACGAGCTGACCGCACTGGCGAGCGCCGAGGACGGGGTCGTCAACTTCCACGTCGAGGCGCGGGAACATCGCAGCGAGATCGTTTTCCTGCACCGGGTGGCGCCCGGGGGAACGAACCGCAGCTACGGCATCCAGGTGGCGCGCCTCGCCGGGGTTCCGCGCTCGGTGGTCCAGCGGGCGCACGAGGTTCTCGAGGGCCTCACCGGGGGGCTCGACGGACGCGGGGCGCGGCTGCCCGCGCCCGAACCGGGCGGCCCGTACTCTCTGCTCGAACCTGCCGACAGTCAGGTGGCGGAAGCCCTTCGAAGCTGCGATCCGGACAGTCTCACCCCCCGCGAGGCGCTCGATCTCCTCTATCGGCTCCGGCGCCAGCTGGATCCCGCGGCGAGCGTTGGCGAGGACGAGCCGGGCGAGGCATCCGGGGAGTCCTGAGCGCCGGCCCGCGCCTCGCACTCCGCATCCCGACCATAGACTTCGTTCACCGTGTTCCCCAGCTGGCGCCGTTCGCTGGCGCTCGTCGCCTTCGCGGCGGGAATGCTCCTCCTCGCGGGCTGTGGAGGGGAGCGTTCGCGTCCCCTGGCGCTCGCGACCGGGACCACTGCCGGCGTCTACTACCCGCTCGGGGGCGCCCTGGCCAGCCGCTGGACGCGCGACCTCCCCGGACTGGTGGTCAAGGCGGAGGTCAGCGCCGGCTCGGTGACGAACCTGATTCAGGTGGCCAAGGGCGAAAGCGACATCGGCTTCGGCCAGGCGGACGCGGTTGCCGACGCGTTCCGCGGAACGGGACGCTTCCCGGAACCGCTCCCGCTGGCAGTCCTCGGCCGCATCTATCCGAACATCGTCCACCTGTTGAGCGTCGAAGGCCGGGACGTCCATTCGGTGGCCGACCTGCGAGGAAAACGGGTGTCGCTCGGGCCCCCGGGATCGGGGAACGAAGTGACGGCCCGCAACGTGCTGCGCGCGGTGGGGATCGCCGAGGACGAGTTCCGGGTGCGCCAGATGAACTACAACCAGAGCATCAACGGCCTCAAGGACGGCACCGTGGACGCAGTTTTTCTGGCGGCGGGCCTCGGGGTCTCCTCGGTCGTTGAACTGGGGCTCACCCGCGACCTGGTGCTGGTGCCCTTCACCCCGGAGGAGATCGCGGCGGTCGAGACGGCCAACGCCGCGTACCAGGGGATCGAGGTCCCGCCCGGGGTCTACCGGGGGGTGGACGTTCCGACGCTGGCACCCTCGCTCTGGAACCTGCTCTTCGTGCATCGCGACCTGCCCGCGGACCTCGCGAAACGCTTGACCGCGTCGGTACTCGCGGGCCGCGACGAGTTCCGTTCGATCACCCGGAACGCGGACTTCATCCGGGTCGAGAGTCTCGGGGACATCGGGAGTCTCCCGCTTCATCCGGGAGCGAGAGCCTTCTACGAGGAAGCGCGGGCACGGGGTGGCGGAGCGCCGGGGAGTCTCCCCTGAAGACCCCTCCCGACGCCGCCGGGAGCGTGCCGCTCCCGGAAGAGCCCCGGCCCGCGCTCGCGCTTCCGGTGCTGTTGACGGGAGCCGCCCTCTCGCTGTTTCAACTCTGGCAGGCCGTCTTCGGCACCCTCGGGGCCACCTGGATGCGGCCCATCCACCTGACCTGGATCCTCGCCCTCGGTTTTCTGGCCAGCGCCGTCGCGCGTCCGCAACGGGTGCGCGTCGCCGATCTCGTGCTGGCCGCGCTTTCCATCGCCGCCGGGGTCATGGTCATCCGCTTCGACCGGCAGGGAATCGACCACATCCTCTACGGGCTGAACGCCGCCGACCTGGCCGCCGGCGCCGCCCTGATCGCGCTGCTACTCGAAGCCACCCGCCGGCGGGTGGGCATCGTGATGACCTCGGTGGTCGTCGTCTTCCTCGCCTACAACGCCTTCGGCGCCTCGCTCCCCGGCATCCTAGCGCACCGCGGCTTCGAACTCGAGCGGATTGTCCGTTTCGAGGTCTTCACCGGGGCCGGGCTCTTCGGCCTCCCGATCGGGGTGGCGAGCAGCACGGTCTTCGTCTTCGTCCTGTTCGGAGCCCTGCTCGAGTGCACGGGCGGCGGCCGGTTCTTCATCAACCTCGCCTTCGCCGCCGCCGGCCGGGCGCGGGGTGGGCCGGCGAAAGCGGCGGTGGTCGCCTCGGCGGCGCTCGGCTCCGTCTCCGGCTCCGCCATCGCCAACACCGTGACGACCGGGGCGCTGACCATCCCGATGATGAAGCGCCTCGGCTTCTCCCGCGAGGAAGCCGGCGGGATCGAAGCCGCCGCCTCCACGGGGGGCCAACTGATGCCGCCGATCATGGGGGCGGGCGCGTTCCTGATGGCGGAACTAACGAACACTCCCTATCCCCGGATCGTCCTCGTTTCACTCCTCCCGGCGGTCCTGTTCTTCGCGGGCACCCTCTTCTTCGTCCACGGACTCGCGGTCCGGCGCGGCATCGAGGCCATGCCCGCGCGGCCCCGGGTCCTCGCCACGCTCGCCGAGGGGGCCCACTTCCTCGCCGCCGTCGCCGTCGTCGTGGCGCTGCTCCTCATGAACTACTCGCCCCCGCTGGTGGGCGCCGCCGGGTGCCTCGCCGTCGTCGTGACCGGCGCGCTGCGGCGCCGCACGCGGGTGGGCCCCCGGCAACTGCTCGAGGGGCTGGCGCAGGGCGCCGTGACCGCGGTCCCGGTGTCCCTCGCCTGCGCGGCGGCCGGGATCGTCGTCGGCGTGATCGGACAGACCGGGGTGGGACTGCAGTTCGCCGAACTCCTGCTCAGCGCCTCGCAGGGAGCCCTCCTCCCTGCTCTGGGGCTCTCCGCGCTGGTCGCGCTGGTGCTCGGGATGGGCCTTCCGGTGACCGCGGCCTACATCGTGGTCGCGGTGGTCGCCGCGCCCGCGCTCACCGGGCTCGGGGTGCCGCTGCTGACGGCGCACCTCATTCTCTTCTGGCTCTCACAGACGTCCAACGTGACCCCTCCCATCGCGCTGGCGGCCTTCGCCGGAGCGGGCGTGGCGGGCGGCCGGCCCATGCCGACCGCGTTCCAGGCGGTGCGGCTGGCCGCCGGGCTCTTCATGGTTCCGCTGCTCATGGCCTACACCCCGCTGCTTCCGGGCGCGGGGGAGCCCCTGGGCTTCGCGCAGGCGCTCGCGTTCGCCGGCGGCCTCGTCGCCATGGCCGCGGTCGCGCTCGCGCTCTACGGACACGGCATTCACGCGGTCTCCTGGCCCGTCCGCATGCTACTGGCCGCGGCGGCGCTCCTGCTGCTGTTCCCGGATCCCCTGTTGCGCCTGGCCGGCGCCGGGCTCGCGGCGGTCGGTTTCCTGCCCCAGCTCCGGGGCCGCCGATCGTGAGAAGTTCGAAGTCGGCTGAAGGGAAACGGTCCCGCGGTCACCCCGCCGGGCATGAAAACGGCGGGAACGGCCGGGAGCGCCGCTCTTCAGACCGGCACAGCGGGCCGAAGGCCCGCGGATGTCGTGTCGCTGTCTGCGGTGATGAACCGAGAGCAGAGCACCACCGCGCCGCTCGGCGTCGTGCCGTGCACTGCGCTATCGCGCAGCGCGTGCCGGTCTGAAGACCGGCGCTCCCAGCCGGCGGCGCCATCACGGCTGTTGGCCAACCATGCACGACCGCATTTCCACAGCAACTGCCCGCAGGTCGGCGTTCCGGGCCGGCGCTAGCCCGGACTTCTCATACTGCCGGGGCGCCGGCGGTATTGGAGTAGCGGG
>JAPPGX010000123.1 GCA_028877265.1 Acidobacteriota bacterium | reverse complement strand
CTCCGCGTCGGAGAGCCGCTTCAGCACCACCATCCCGCAGCCCTCACCCCGCACGAACCCATCCGCCCGCGCATCGAACGTCTTGCAGAGGCCGTCGGCGGCGAGCATGCCCGCATCGGTCCAGATGCGGCTCGCGCGGCCGGTCAGGATCGCGTTCACCCCTCCGGCGAGCGCGAGGTTCGCTTCCCCCTGCCGGAGCGCCCCGGCTGCCTGGTGGATCGCCACGAGCGACGACGAACACGCCGTGTCCACCGTCAGCGCCGGCCCCTCGAGCCCGAGCGCAAAGGCTACCCGGCCCATCGCCGCCGAAGGCGTGATCCCCGTGGACCGGTACAGATTGCTGGCCGGCTCGCCCCAGGTATCGCCGACCAACATCTCGTAGTCGTGACCGCACATTCCGCCGTACACACCGGTGCGGCTTCCCCGGAGGCCGGCCGGAGCCATTCCCGCGTCTTCCAGCGCCGCCCAGCTCACCTCCAGCAGCAGCCGCTGCTGTGGATCCATCAACTCGGCTTCCACGGGAGCGATCCGGAAGAACCCGGCGTCGAACCCATCCATCCCTTCGACGTAGGCCCCCGGGAATCGCGCCGCCTCTGTCTCCTCGTCAACGTACAGCCCGTCCGGACGCCCCCGGGTCACCGCGTCGGAACCCGACAACAGCGAATCCCAGAACGACCCCGCATCTGCCCCCCCCGGGAACCGACAGGCCATCCCCACGATCGCGACCCGCTCCTCCGCCGCTGTCAGCGCCGCCGCCTGCGCTCCAGCAGGGGCCTCCGAAGGCTCGGGTGTCGCGTCTCCGAGTTCCTGCGCGAGATAGCGCCCAAGCCGTAACGCGTCCGGGTGGTCGAACACCACCGTGTTCGAGACGGTCAGCACCTCCCCGAACGCGCGCTGGAGCCGATTCCGGAGTTCCACCGCCATCAGCGAGTCCATCCCTAACTCGAAGAAGCCCGTCGTCGGCGACGGCGCGGACCGAAGCCGGAGGATCGCGATCAGTTGCTCCTGGACAAACGCAACCAGCGCCGGCTCGCGCTCGGTCGGCGGCAACTCCCCAAGGCGCGCCGGCGACGCATCGCCTTCCTCGACATCCGTCCCCGCCAACTCTTCGAGGAGCGGCGGAGGCGAGGTCAGCGCCGCCATGTCGAGCGCCGCCACCACGCTCGTCCCCACGTCGAGCCGAAGAAGCCGCGCGAAGGCCTCGATCCCGCGCTCCGGCGCCATCCAGCCCCGGCCGGTCGTCTGGGCCCGCCCCGCCATCCGTTCGCGACGCGCCTCCGCCTCTCCGACCTCGGACCATGCGCCCCACGCGATCGCCTGACCCGGAAGACCCAGCGATCGCCGGTGGCGCGCCAACTGATCGAGGAACGCATTCGCCGCCGCGTGGTTCGCCTGACCCGCGTTTCCGAGCACTCCCGTGACGCTTGAGAACAGCACGAACAGATCCAACTCCCGGTGGAGCGTCGCCCGATGAAGGCGCCACGCGCCCGCCACCTTGGGCCCCAGCACCGTCTCGAAACGGCCCCAGTCCTGGTTCGCGAGAACCCCGTCGGCGAGCGTCCCGACGCTATGGATCACCCCCCCGAGCGCGGGCAGCTCGGCGTCCAGCCGGCGCAGCATGCCCTCGACCGCCGCGCCATCGGTCACGTCGGCGATCTCCACCCGGATCTCCGCGCCCCGCGCCCGCAGCCGCTCGATCCGCGCCGCCGCATCCGCGTCCGGCGCCCGCCGGCCGTTCAGCACGATCGCCCCCGCTCCCGATGCCGCAAGCCAACCAGCCACCTCCAGTCCGATCCCCCCAAATCCCCCGGTTACCAGGTAGCTGCGGTCGCCGCGCAGCCGCCCCGCCGACACGGCGGACGGAACGAGGACGAGCTTGCCCACATGGCGCGCTTCCCGCATCCGCGTCAGCGCCGTCCCTGCTTCCGCGAGCGGCCAGCGCGTGAACGGGAGCGGGGCCAGGGCTCCCGACGCTACCTCCTCCACGATCTTCCGGAGCACCGCTCCGACCCGCTCCGGCTCCCGCCGCGCCAGCTCGTCCAGCGCCACGATCCGGTACCGCGCGTCCGCCCGCGCCGCCGCTATCCGCTCCTCGCTCCATATCCCCCGCTTTCCGAGCTCCACGAAGCAGCCGCCGGGTGCCAGGCAGGACAGGTTCGCCTCGATGAACCCCTCGCCGGTCAGGCTGTTCAACACGAGGTCCACACCGGACCCGCCGGTCGCCGCCAACACCGCCTGGCCGAACGCGGGATCGCGGCTGTCGAACACTCCCGCCACGCCGAGCGAGCGCAGATACGGCTGCTTCGCGGCGCTCGCGGTCGCGTACACACGAAGCTCCGCCGCCCGCGCCAGCTCGATCGCCGCGTGGCCGACACCTCCTGTCCCGGCGTGGATCAAGACCCGGGCGCCTCGGGCCAGCTCTGCGAACTCGTACGCGAGCGCCGCCGTCACGTAGGCGGACGGAATCCCGGCCCACTCCGGCGGCGATCGCCGTGGCGGGGCCTTCGCCACCAGCGCCGCCCGGGTTACGGCGCGCCGTCCGACGGCCCCCGACGCGAATCCGACGATCCGGTCACCGACAGCGAACTCCGCCACCTCCGCTCCCACCTCCACAACGCGCCCGCAAACGTCGGTTCCGAGCGGCTGATCCGCGTCCACAACCCGAAGCGCCACCAGCACGTCGTGGAAATTCAACCCCGCCGCCTCCACCGCTACCCGGATCTCGCCGGCGGCGAGCGGCGCGGGAGGCGCCTCTTCCGCCCGCAGCGGGTCGAGCGCGCCAGTCGGGTTGGCCGCCAATCGGTACCCGTCCGCCACCGGCAGCTCCGCCCGCGGCGCGAGGCGCGTCAACCTCGCCACGAGTCGGCCGCCGCCCCGCCGCGCGACCCGCGTCTCCCGGTCCGGGAAGAGCAGCTCGTCGGCAA
>JAPPGX010000049.1 GCA_028877265.1 Acidobacteriota bacterium | reverse complement strand
TCGCCAACTCGGCCCGCAGCCAGCTCGCCGAGGCGCTCGCCCGCCGGATCGCGCCCCCGGGAACGATGGTGCTGAGCGCCGGATCGAACCCCTGGCGGGTCCACCCGATGGCGATCCGGGTGCTGGACGAGGTCGGCATCGACATCAGCCGCGCACGCTCGAAGGGGATCGACGAGATCCACATCGAGCGCGCCGGCCTGGTGGTCACCCTCTGCGCCGAGGAGGTGTGCCCGGTGGTGCCGGGGAGCGTCCGGCGCCTGCACTGGCCGCTCCCGGACCCGGCGGAAGCCTGGGGCGAAGCGGAGATGCTCGAGCGGTTCCGCGAGACGCGCGACCTCCTCACGGAAAAGCTCGGAGAGCTGTTCGGGGTTTCGCCCCGGATCGGGCCGGCCCGGAACGCCTGACGGTCAGCCCGAGGAACGGCGCCGCGCCAGGTCGGCGAGCGTGATCTCCCGCGCCTCCTCCAGCGACACGACGTCGAGCTCCACCTCGGCGCCCGGCAGCGCCTGGGCGAGCCGGGCGAGGTCGGGGGCGACGACGTTGCCGATCTTCGGATAGCCGCCGGTGATGCCCTGGTCGGCGCCCATGACGATGGGGTGGCCGCCGGGAGGCACCTGGATCGTCCCGTGCGGGTTCGCGTCCGACACGATCTCCTTCATCCCCTCGCGGTGTTCGAGGATGGGGCCGTCGAGCCGGACGCCCATCCGGTTCGAGTCGTTCGAGACCGTGAAGCGCAGTTCGGAGAGGCGGTCCACGCACTCCTCGGTGAAAGCGAACTCCTGCGGGCCGAGGCTGATCCTCAGGCGTAGCGGCCCGGCCGAGGGGGCGCGGCGGGCGTCCGGTTCAAACCGGTTTTCACGGGCTCCCTGTGGCGTGCGGCCGACGTGGAGGCGGTCGCCGGAACGGAGCGCCCGACCCTCGAAGCCCCCGAGCTCTGCGGTCAGATAGGTCGCCCGCGAACCGAGCACCTCCGGGACGTCGATTCCACCGGCAACGGCGATGTAGGTCCGCATCCCGTCCGGGGGCCCGGCGAACCGGAGGACGCTCCCTTCCGGGGCGAGGAAGGAGGTCCCCACCGGGACCGGCCAGCGACCGCCGCCCGGGAGGTGCAGGACCGCCCGGTGGTCGGCGCCCCCGAGGGCGGTCAGCAGCGGACGGCGGAAGCGGAGCACCGGGCCCATCAGGGTGCATTCGAGCCCCGCGGCGCTGTCCGGGTTCCCGACCGCCCGGTTGGCGAAGAGGAGCGACGCCGGGTCGGCCGCCCCGGACCAGGGGACCCCGTAGCGCTGGTAGCCGGGGCGGCCGAGGTCCTGGACGGTGGTGAGGAGGCCGCCGCGCTCCACCTCGAGGGCCGGCGGCCCCTCAGGGGGCGGCGGGGCGGCGGTCTCCCCCGCGGGGCGTTCGGGAAGCTCCGCCACCGGGAGGAACCGCACCTGGTCGCCCGGCAGGCAGCCGCTCGGCGGACTCTTGCCCGGATCGAAGAGGAGCGCCGGGTCCATCCGCCCGAGGAGGTGCCAGCCGCCTGGCGTGACCCACGGGTAGATGCCCGTCTGGGCGCGCGCCATCGAAACCGAACCGGCGGGGACCCGGACCCGCGGAATCGGCCGGCGCGGGATGTCGAGGCGGGGATCGGCCATCCCCAGATAGGGAAAGCCGGGCGTGAAGCCGATGATGAAGACCCGGTAGTCGCGCTCGGAGTGGATCCGGATCAGTTCCTCGACGGACACCCCGATCCGGGCGGCCACGTCGGGGAGATCCTCCCCGTCGTAGACACAGGGGAACTCGATGCGGCGCGGTGGCCGCGCGGGCTCCCGGCCGGCCCGGCGGGCAAGGTCGAGGGCGTCGGCCCGGATCGCTTCCGGATCGGCTTCCGGATCGTGGAAGACGAGCACCGAGCGGAAGGTGGGAATCGCTTCCCGGAAGCCCTCGAAGGGCTCGCGCTCGAGCAGCGCGGCGAACGCGGTGGCCCGCTCGTTCAGCTCGATGGAGATCTCGTTGCCGAACTCGACCGAGAAGGCGGCTTCGCCCGCGTTCCGGACGAGCGGCTCCCCCTTTCCGGACAACGACCCGATTCCGGAGGGGCGTGCCTAACCGAGTGGACGGACCGCGACTCCGGCCGCTTCGAGCCGGCGCCGGACGGTGCGGGCGTTGTCGAGCGCCGCCGGGTTGTCGCCGTGGAGGCAGAGGGTCTCGGCGGCCACCGGCACCTCGGTCCCGTCGTGGGCGATCACCGTTCCCTGCGCGATCGCCACCGCCTGCGCCGCGGCCTTCTCGGGGTCGTGGATGACCGAACCGGGGATCCGCCGCGACTGGAGCGTGCCGTCCGGGTTGTAGACCCGGTCCGCGAACGCCTCGCCGGCGAAGCGAAGCCCCTCGGCCTCGGCGGCCGCGCGCATCGTGGCCGCGGTGGCGAGGCCGACGAAGACGAGGCTCCGGTCCGCCCGGGCCACCGCGCGTGCCAGCGCCGCGGAGAGCTTCGGATCGCCGACCGCCTGGTTGTAGAGCGCGCCGTGCGGCTTCACGTGCACCATGCGGCCGTTCCGGGAGCGGACGAAGGCGGCCAGCGCCCCCACCTGGTAGAGGACGTCGGCCTCGACCTCGTCCGGCGGCGCCTGGATGGGCCGGCGGCCGAAGCCCCGCAGGTCGTGGTGGCCGGGGTGCGCGCCGACCGCGACCCCCTTCTCCATCGCCATCCCCACGGTGCGGTCCATGATCACCGGATCGCCGGCGTGGAAACCGCACGCCACGTTCGCCGAGGTGACGATCTCGAGGATCTCCTCGTCGCACCCGAGGTCGTAGTTGCCGAAGCTTTCGCCCATGTCACAGTTGAGGTCGATGCGCATGGGCCGATTCTAAGGAACGGCGCGGCGAAGCGCCCCCGCGCTCCTTACAACCCCGTTACAATCCCGCGCCATGGGTAAAGGCGAT
>JAPPGX010000197.1 GCA_028877265.1 Acidobacteriota bacterium | reverse complement strand
GCGGGCAACCTCCTCGCCCTGACCGCCATCGCCCCCATTCACCTGAGCTCGCTCCTCGGCCTCGTGGAGAACATCACCCGGCGTTACCCCCTCGACCGCTTTCGCCCCGGCGACGGCTTCCTCACGAACGATCCGTACGTGGGAGGCGGCTCGCACCTGCCGGACCTGACGCTCGCGAGCCCCGTCTTCTCCGGCGGCCGGCCGGTCGCGTTCGTCGCCAACATCGCCCACCACTCCGACGTCGGCGGCAAGGTGGCGGGGAGCGAGAGCGCCGACTGCACGAGCATCTTCCAGGAAGGGCTGCGAATCCCTCCCGTCAAGCTGCTGGACGAGGGGGAGCTGTGCGACGACATGCTCGCGTTCGTGCTCCTCAACACGCGCACCCCGCGCGAGCGCGAGGGCGATCTCCGGGCCCAGATCGCGACCAACGCCATCGGGGTCCGCCGGGTGCAGGAGTGCTTTGCCCGCTTCGGAGCCGATACCGTGCACCGGGGCGCGAGGGAGTTCCTCGACTACGCCGAGTCGCGGGCGCGCGCCGAGATCGCGAGGCTGCCGGACGGAACCTACGAGAACGAAGAAGTGCTCGACAACGACGGCGTGGCCGACGGCGTCGTTCGCCTCCGCGTCAGGATCACCATTCGCGACGATCGCATTCACTTCGACTTCACGGGCACCGACGGGCAGATCGCAGGGGCCCGGAACATGCCGCTCTCTGCCACCCTGTCCTGCGTCTACTACGCGGTCAAGGCGGTGACGGACCCGGCGCTGCCGCCCAACGCCGGGTACTTCCGCGCCATCGGCGTCACCGCGCCGGAAGGCACGGTCGTCAACTGCCGCCCCCCCGCCGCCGTCGGGGACCGGAGCGCGACCGGCAACGTGCTCGGCGACCTGCTGCTGGGCGCGCTCGCCGACGCGGCGCCGGACCGGGTGATGGCCGGCTGCGGTCCGCTCCACGGGCTTATCTTCAGCGGCGTCGACCCGCGCCGGAACGAGTACTTCGTCGACTACGAGACCTACGCGGGAGCGTCCGGCGCGCTTTCCGCGCTCGACGGAAAAGACGCGGTCCGGGTCCACGTTTCGGGCGCGGCCAACCTGCCCATCGAATCCGTGGAGCAGGAGTTCCCGCTGACCGTCGGCCGCTACGAGCTGATCGCCGACTCGGGAGGCCCCGGACGGCATCGCGGCGGCCTCGCGACGCGCCGCGACGTCACCATCTGGGCGGAACAAGCGAGGCTCGCAGGCCGCGGACTGCGCCAGTCCCGAGGCGCGTCCGGGCTGTTTGGCGGAAATTCGGGGTGTCCCGGCGCCTTCGTTCTGGACCCGGGCGGAAACCGCGAGACGAAGCTTCCGGGTTCGTTCTCGGAGCTCGAGGTGGACGCGGGAACGATGGTCCGGGTCGACACCCCGTCCGGCGCCGGCTTCGGCGACCCGTGGGAACGCGATCCGGAGAGGGTGCGCGACGACGTGGCCGCCGGCAAGGTGACCGCACCCGCGGCGGAGCAGAGCTACGGCGTCGCGCTCGCCCGCGGAAGCGTCGACGCCTCCCGGACCGCGGCCTTGCGGGAGGCCCGCCAAGATTCGAACCGTGGCGCCTGAGCGTTACGTCCTCGGCGTCGACGTCGGCGGGACGTTCACCGACTTCGCGCTCGTCCGCCTCCCGGACGGCAGGACGTGGTTTCTGAAGACACCCTCGACCCCGGACGACCCGTCCCGGGCGATTGCGGCCGGGGTTCCGGAGCTGTTGGACCGTGCAGCCGCCGGCGCCGGGAACGTCCGCTACTTCGGCCACGGAACGACGGTCGCCACCAACGCGCTCATCACGGGGGACACGGCGGTCACGGGCCTCATCACCACGGAAGGGTTTCGCGACATCCTGGAGATCCGCCGCCAGCGCCAACCCCACAACTACGACATTCGGATGCCGAAGCCCCCGCCCCTCGTCGCGCGCCGCCTCCGGCGCGAGATCGGGGAGCGCACCTATCTCCTCGGGCCTTCCGACGCGCCGCCGGACCTCGAAGCGCTCGATGGAATCCTCGACGACTTCCGCCGCGAAGGCGTGGAGGCGGTGGCCGTCTGCTTCCTGCACAGCTACCACAACCCGGCCCACGAGGTCGCCGTCGCGGCCGCGGTCCGCGAGCACCTTCCCGGTGCGTTCACCTGCGCATCCCACGAAGTCATGGCCGAGTTCCGCGAGTACGAGAGGACCACGACCACCGTGCTGAACGCATCGCTGGGCCCGGTCGTGAGCCGCTATCTCGATCGCCTCGGGGAACGGTCCCGCGCCCTGGGGGTCGTGGACCCGAAGATCCTCCAGTCCCACGGCGGCGTCGCCTCGCTTCGGGATGCGGGTGCGATGGCGGGCCGCTGCCTCATGTCGGGGCCGGCGGCGGGAGTCACCGGCGCGGGCTTTCTCGCCGGAAGAGCCGGGTGTCCGGACGTCATCACCTTCGACGTCGGGGGAACGAGCACCGACGTCTGCCTCATCGAAGGCAACCGGCCGATCGTCGCAAAGGAGCGGGAGGTGCGGGGGCATCCCATCCGCTTCCCGATGGTCGACGTGCATTCGGTGGGAGCCGGAGGGGGCAGCATCGCGCGCGTGGACACGGGCGGCTTCGTGCACGTGGGCCCCCGGAGCGCCGGCGCCGCGCCCGGTCCCGCCTGCTACGGCCTCGGGGGAGGCGAGCCCACCGTGACCGACGCCAACGTCGTGCTCGGCCGCCTTTCCGGCGAATCCCTGCTGGGCGGCCGCATGAGCCTCCGTCCCGACCTCGCGCACCGCGCAATCGCCGAGAAGGTGGCGGCCCCGATGGGGCTCGGGGTCGAGGAGGCGGCCGAAGCGGTGCTCACCATCCTCAACGAGAACCTGGTTCAGGCGATACGCGTGATCTCGGTGGAGAAGGGTTTCGATCCGCGGCGCTTCACCCTGGTGGCGTTCGGGGGGGCGGGGCC
>JAPPGX010000033.1 GCA_028877265.1 Acidobacteriota bacterium | reverse complement strand
GGGGGGGGGGGGGGGGGCCCCCCCCCCCGTGCCGGTCTGAAGACCGGCGGTCCCTGGTCTCCCCCTACTCCGGCTCGCCCAGGTTGATCGGCTCCGGGTCCACGAGCTTGACGGCCCAGAGGCCCGAGTTCATGTCGCTGAGGAAGATGTTGCCCTTGTAGGGCTGGGGTCCCCAGACCATCGGGGCGTTCGGGATCCGGCTCTCGGGGTCGAACGGACGGAACATGGCGATCTCGCGGCCCTGCCGGTAGAGGTCGCCCCGCAGCTCGCCGGAGATGTCCACCACCCGCAGGCCGCCGTTGTAGTAGGCGATGTAGAGGATGTCGTCCTCCACCCAGAGGTTGTGGGTCCCGGCCTCGGGCACCTGGTAGCGGGCCACCTCGCGGGCGTTCTCCCAGTCGTCCCACTCGAAGATGTGGATCCAGCCGGCCGCCCGGCCCGGGGTGCGCTCGGCGCGCATCGTCTGGTAGGGGAACGCCTCGTCGCCGCCGATCATCAGGAACTTGCCGGTGGACTGGCTCCGGTAGGGGTAGGCGGCGTGGTTCCAGCCGCTCGGATAGGGCGTCTTGCCGAGCATCACGGGGTTGTTCGGGGCGCCGCCCATGCCGCCGCCGCCCACGTCCACGGCGACCACGCCGTCGCTCCAGTTCGACGAGTACGCGATCCCCTCGTGGACCCACACGTCGTGGATGGAATGGCCCGGCGTGTCCAGCTCGAAGCGTCCCACCCGGTAGGGGTTCGTGGGGTCCTCGGCGTTCAGGATGTCGTAGCGGCGTCCCGCGGAGAGCGCGTAGACGTGGTCCTCGGCGATGAAGACGTTGTGGACGCCGCCGGAGAGCTGGTCGTCGTAGCGGGCGATTACCGAGACGCCGTTCAGTGGATCGCTCACGTCGAGGATCACGAGCCCGTTCTTCCGGTTGGAGGCCCCCTCGCGGCTGATCACGCAGAACATGCCGTCCTCGGAGACCTTCACGTCGTTCACGGTCCGGGCGTCCACCCGCACCGTGTCGATCAGGGCGATCGCCGAAGGGTCGGTGACGTCCCAGAAATAGGCGTGCCCGTCCGCACTGTGCGTCCCGGTCACCGCATAGTCGCGCCCGTCGACGCCCTCCCAGACCCACAGGTCCGAGGTGCGCCGGTCGCGGACGGGCCCCTGCCCGACCACTTCCACGTCCTTGCGGACGTTCCTCGGCACCACCGCCACCGTCGCGCTGGCCGACGTCGTGAAGCCGTCGGCGATCACCGTGTGGGTGCCGGTGCGCTCCGCCACGAAGGCGCCCTCCTCGTCCACCTGCCCGATGGCTCCCGGGGCCACGATCCCGTCGGTCGGGACCCCGAAGGTGGCGAACTGCACCGGGTAGTCCGGCACCGCGTTCCCCGAAGCGTCCATCGCCGTCGCGGTGAAGAACACCACGTCGCCGGTCCGGACCGCGTCCTCGGGCGCCCCGCTCAGCGAGATGGCGGCCGCCGGGTTGTCGAGCACCTCGATGGCGGCATCGCTCGACGCTTCCTCGGCGGAGACGGTGACGGTCGTCATGCCGGCGCCCATCAGGGTGAGCACCCCGAGGGCATCCACGCTCGCCACCGACGGGTCGGCGCTGCTCCAGCCCACCTCCACGTCGTTCCGGACGGCGCCCGAAATGTCGGTGATCAGGGAACGGAGGCCGATCTCGGTGCCCGCGTAGAGGTGGCCCGGCAGGTTCACGACCTCGACGGTGGCCACCGGGGGATTGGGGATGGTCACCGGGATCTCGATCATCACCGCCGGCTCGGCGCGCCGGGAGGTGTCCTCGGGATCCTTCGGCACCATGGCGATCAGGGTGTGCTCGCCGGGGCGGTAGGCCTCCACGATCCCCGCCGGGTTCACGCCCACCGAGCGGCGGCGGCGCGAATAGAACACCACCGTGCGGTCCATCGGGTTGCCATCGGCGTCCCGGACCTCCGACTGGAGCGTCAGCGAGTCGCCGACCTCGAGTTCGACCTCGGACGGGGTGATGATGAGTTCGGTGGGCTCGGGACCGGTTTCAGCCTCCTCCTCTTCCTGGGCAAACGCCGGGAAGGCAAGGAGCAGAAGGGCGGCGGCCGCCACGGAAAAGGAATGAAAATGCAGTGTCCGGTTCATGGTTCGTTGTCCCTTACTGGGGTTCTCCGAGGTTCCGCGGCTCGGCGTCCACGAGCTTGACCGCCCAGAGGCCCGAGCTGTTGTCGGCGATGAAGATGTGGCCCTTGAAGGGCTGCGGTCCCCAGACGAACGGGGTGTTCGGCTTGACCGTCTCGGGGTCGAAGGGGCGGAACATCGCGATCTCGCGGCCCTGCCGGTAGAGGTCGCCGCGCAGCTCGCCGGAGATGTCCACCACCCGCAGGCCGCCGTTGTAGTAGGCGATGTAGAGGATGTCGTCCTCCACCCAGAGGTTGTGGGTCCCGGCCTCGGGCACCTGGTAGCGGGCCACCTCGCGGGCGTTCTCCCAGTCGTCCCACTCGAAGATGTGGATCCAGCCGGCCGCCCGGCCCGGGGTGCGCTCGGCGCGCATCGTCTGGTAGGGGAACGCCTCGTCGCCGCCGATCATCAGGAACTTGCCGGTGGACTGGCTCCGGTAGGGGTAGGCGGCGTGGTTCCAGCCGCTCGGATAGGGCGTGCTGCCCAGCATGACCGGGTTGTTCGGGGCCCCGCCCATGCCGCCGCCGCCCACGTCCACCGCCACGATCCCGTCGTTCCAGTTGGACGAATAGGCGATCCCGTCCGCCACCCACACGTCGTGGATGGAGTGGCCGGGGGTGTCCAGCTCGAAGCGTCCCACCCGGTAGGGGTTCGTGGGATCCTCGGCGTTCAGGATGTCGTAGCGCCGTCCCGCGGAGAGCGCGTAGATGTGGTCCTCGGCAATGAAGACGTTGTGGACCCCGCCACTGAGCTGGTCGTCGTAGCGGGCGATCACCTCGATGCCGTTCGCCACGTCGCTGACGTCGAGGATCACGAGGCCGTTCTTCCGGTTCGAGGCTCCCTCGCGACTGATCACGCAGAACTTGCCGTCCTCCGAGACCTTCACGTCGTTCACCGTCCGGGCGTCCACCCGCACCGTGTCGATCAGCGAGATCGCCGAGGGATCGGTGACGTCCCAGAAGTAGGCGTGGCCGTCGGCGCTGTGGGTGCCGGTCACGGCGTAGTCCCGGCCGTCGGTGCCCTCCCAGACCCAGAGGTCGGAGGTGCGCCGGTCGCGGACCGGGCCCCGTCCGACGACCTCGACGTCCTTGCGGATGTTCCGGGATACGACGGCGATGGTCGCGCTCGCCGAGTTGTTGAACCCGTCCACGATCACCGTGTGGGTTCCCGGACGCTCCGCCACGAAGGCGCCCGCGTCATCGACCTGGCCGATGGCGCCGGGGGCCACGATGCCGTCGGCCGGAATCCCGAAGGTGGCGAACTGGACCGGGTAGTCGGGTACCGCGTTCCCGGAGGCGTCCGTGACCTTCGCCTCGAAGAACACCACGTCTCCGGTGCGCACCGGCTCGTCCGGCGCCCCGCTCAACGTGATCGAGGCGACCGGGTTGGCGAGCACCTCGATGGCGGTGTCGCTCGCAGCCGCCTCGGCGGAGACCGTCAGGGTGGTCCGGCCGGCGCTCACCAGGGTCAGTGTCCCGAGCGCGTCCACGCTGGCGACGGACGGATCCGCGCTGCTCCAGCCGACCTCCACGTCGTGCCGGACGGCCCCGGAGATGTCCGTGACGGTCGGGCGCAGGCCGATCTCGGTCCCGGCGTAGAGGTGGCCCGGCAGGTTCGCGACCTCGACGGTCGCCACCGGGGGATTGGGGATCGTCACCGGGATCTCCAACATGACCGCGGGCTCGGCCCGCCGGTGGAGGTCCTCCGGATCCTTCGGCACCATGGCGATCAGGACGTGCTCGCCGGGGCGGTAGGCCTCGACGATCCCCGCCGGGTTGACGCCGACCGAGCGGCGGCGGCGGGAATAGAACACCACGGTCCGGTCCATGACATTGCCGTCGCTGTCCCGGACTTCCGCCTCGAGCGTCAGCGAGTCCCCGACCTCGAGTTCGAGTTCGGCCGGGGTGACGATGAGTTCGGCGGGCTGCGGGCCGGCGTCCGCCTCCTCTTCCTGGGCAAGCGCGAGCCCCGGGGCCAACGCGAAGGTGAGAGCGAACGCGATCAACAGCCGCGTCCGCGGGTTCGAGTGCTTCATCGTCCGTTCCCTCCGACGAGCCGCCTTACGGCTCGCCCTTCCAGTAGATGATGCCGCCGGCCTGCTTGCCGACGTCGATCTCGGAGACCCGCTGGGCGGTGGCGACGTCATAGACCTCGACCGTCCCCGGTTCGCCGCCGACCCCTTCGAGGGTCACGATCGCGTAGCGGTCGTCATCGGAGACCACCACGCCGTGCGGCACCCGCCGCGTGGTCTCCGGCGCGGCGATCAGTTCGCCGCTCGCGAGATCCCAGAAACCGACCTTCTTCCCGGACTTGTAGGTGGCGACCAGCACGCCGCCGTCCGAGGTGATCTCGAGGTTGTAGGGGTTCTCGCCCGGGCCGGCGTCGAACCGCCGGGAGACCTCCCATCCCTCGAGGTCCACCTCGTAGATGGCGCTGTCGCCGTTCCCCGCCACGTACACCTTGCCGGCAGGCGAGGGCTTGGTCGCCCAGGTCGGCTTGACGACCGGCGCGCGCATGCCGCCCATGTCGCCGTGGTCCATGCCGGCGTGTCCGGCATGCGGGTCGGTCCCGAGATAGAGGCGCCGGGCGATCTCGAAGCGCATGGCGTCCACTTCGACGAGCTCGTCGTCCATCATGTTCACCGAGTAGAGCCGGTCGCCCTTCGCGTTCATCCGCGCCCCGTGCGGCATCACGCCGGTGTCGATGGTGGCCACCTCGATCATGGTCCCGGTCTCCACCACCGAGATGGTGCTCGGGACGTGGTCGCCGTGGAGGTTGAAGTTCACGACGTAGAGCAGCCCGGTGCTCGGCGAGACGTCCATCGTCGCCGGGAACATGCCGAGCGTGGCGTCGCCGATCCATTCGTTGGTCCCGGTCGCGTACTTGTGCACGGCGCCGAACGGCATGCCGTGGGCGATGGACAGGAACCAGTGACGCCCGTCCGGCGAGATGTTGATCCCGTGCGGGCCCTCGGTCTCCGTCGGGAAGCTGCCGACCGTGATCTCGTCGAGCTCCTCGAAGCCGCTCGGGCCGTAGCGGAGCAGGTGGACGGTGTCATCCGACTCGGCGCAGACGTAGACGAAGTAGTTGCGCCGCGGCGGCTCGGGGTCTTCGGCGGCAGCCAGCGGAGCGAGGCAAAGCCCCACGAGCAGGGCGGACGCCAGGAAGCGGGAGCGGGAAGACATCAGTTCGGTTCCCCCATGTTGCGCGGGGTCTCGGGATCCACGAGCCGCACGGCCCAGAGACCCGAGTTGAAGTCGGTGAAGAAGATGGTGCCCTTGAACGGCTGCGGGCCCCAGACGAACGGGGCGTTGGGCTTGAAGCCGTCGGGATCGGCGGGCTCGAAGAAGCTGATCTCCCGGCCCTGCTGGTAGAGGTCGCCGCGCAGCTCGCCGGAGACGTCGACCACCCGGAGGCCGCCGTTGTAGTAACCGACATACATGATGTCGTCCTCGATCCAGAGGTTGTGGGTGCCGGCCTCGGGCACCTGGTAGCGCGCCACCTCCCGGCCGATCCCGCCGTCTTCATCCCACTCGGCGATGTGGACCCAGCCGGCGGCGCGGTCCGGGAGCTTGCCTTCGGGGTCGAAGCCCCAGGGGAAGTTCTCGTCGCCGGCGAAGACCAGCATCTTGCCGGTGGACTGGCTCCGGTAGGGGAAGCCGGCGTGGTTCCAGCCGTTCGGGTACTTGAAGCTGCCCATCATCACGGGGTTGTTCGGAGCGCCGCCCTTGCCGCCGCCGCCGATGTCCACCGCGACCACCCCGTCCATCCAGTTCGAGGACCAAGCGACGCCGTCCTGCACCCAGACGTCGTGGATGCCGTGGCCGGGGGTATCGAGTTCGAAGCGGCCCACCCGGTAGGGGTTCTCCGGATCCTCGGCGTTCAGGATGTCGTAACGCCGCCCGGCGGAGAGCGCCAGGATGTGGTTCTCGGCGACGAACGTGTTGTGGACGCCGCCGGTCATCTGGTCGTCGTAGCGCGCCAGGATCTTCACGCCGTCGGTGGGGTTCGCCACGTCGAGGACCACCAGCCCGTTCCGCCGGTTCGAGGCGCCTTCCCGGCTGATGACCGCGAACTTGCCGTCCGGCGAGACCTTCACGTCGTTCACGGTGCGGGCGTCCACCCGGACGGTGTCCACGAGGTGGATGCTCGACGGATCGGTCACGTCCCAGAAGTAGGCGTGCCCGTCGGCGCCCCAGGTGCCGGTGATCGCGTAGTCGCGGCCGTCGAGGCCCTCCCAGACCCAGAGGTCCGAGGTGTGCCGGTCGCGCACCGGACCCCGGCCCACGATCTCCCAGTCCTTCTTCAGGTTGCGGCCGACCGCGCGGATCGTCTCGCGTGCGGTGAGCGAGCCCCCGGAGGCCACCACGGTGTGGAGGCCGGGCCGCTCGGCGACGAACGCGCCGTCCGGCTCCACGAAGGCAGCCGCGCCCGGCGCCACCAGGGTGTCCGGGGTGCGGGTGGAGACCGCGTACTGGATCGGGAAGTCCGGAACCTCGTTGCCGGCGGCGTCGAGGGCGCGGGCCTCGAACCAGACCACGTCGCCGGTGCGGACCTCCTCCTCAGCGGCGGAGACCTCGAGGCGGACCGCCGGATTGGCGCTCACCCGGACCGCGACGTCCCCGCTGGCCGACTCGGCGCTCGCGGAGATCGTCGCGGAGCCCTCACCGTGGAGCATCAGGACTCCGTGGGGGCTGACCGTCGCCACGTCGGAATCGCTCGACGACCACGCGAAGTCGGGCTTGCGCTCGGCGCCGGAGGTGTCCGTGGCCGTGGCGGTGACCCGCAGCGAGGTCCCGGCGTAGAGGTTGCCGGGCAGCGCCGCGACCTGAACGCTCGCGAGCGGCGGCCACGGCACCGTCACCGGAATCTCGACCATCAGCGCCGGCTCGGCGCGCCGGTCCATGGCGCCCGGGTCCGCCGGGACCATGGCGATCAGGGTGTGCTCGCCGGGACGGTGGGCTTCCACCATCCCCGCCGGGTTCACCCCGACGTAGCGCCGGGCGCGCGAGAAGAAGACCACCCCGCGCTCGAGTTCGTTGCCGGCCGCGTCCCTGACGGTCGCGGTGAGCTGCGCGGTCGTGCCGACCTCGAGCGTCAGTTCCGGCGGATCCACCACGAGTTCCGCCGGATCCTGCGCCGCGGCGGACCCGGCGAGCAGAATCCCGGCGCACGCGAGCGCGCCAAAGAACACCAGCCGGTCAGAACGCCTGCCGGCAGAAGAACGAATCATCTTTACCATGGCTGTGGAGAGCCCTCCTGCTGTTGCCGCGATAGGCAACAGGCGATTTTATTCCGGGAGCGCCGCCGTGCACACCGGGATCCCGATCAGCAGCGCTGCTACCAGATGTCCCCGACCGTGAACCCCTCGGGGAAGGGATCGCCCGGATCCACCGAATACTGCGCCGTCCCGGTGATCCAGGCGGTGCCGCTGATGGTCGGCACCACCGCCGGCACCCCGCCCACAGTGGTCTTCCGAATCAGCCGTCCCACGAACTCGGTGCCGACGGGACCGAGGTGGTGGAAGTCCTCGCCGATCCCGAGCAGGCCGCGCGCGTGGAGCGCCGCCATCCGGGCCGAGGTGCCCGTCCCGCAGGGCGAGCGGTCGAGCGCCCCGGTCCAGGTCTCGGGGCGGCTCCAGTCGAGATCGCCGACCGCGACGGAAACGGCGTTCGCGGCGGTGCGCGTCTCCCGATCGAACGGCCCGGTGAGCTGCCCGATGCTCGCCTGCCGGATCTCGGGGTTCCCGGGATGCACCGCCTCGAGCTGTTCGCGCGCCGCCTGCTTCACCATCGCCCCCACCCGCGCCAGCTCCCGCCCGTGTTCCGGGACGATCCGGAGTCCGAAGCGGGCGGCGTCCGCGATCGCGTAGAACATCCCGCCCCAGGACACGTCCACCTCCACCTCGCCGAAGGTGGGCACCTCCACCTTCGCCCCGAGGTGGACCGGAAAGGCGGGAACGTTCTCGAAGGTCACCCGGGTGACCTTCCCGCCCTCCACGCTGGCCTGCACCTGGATGAGTCCGGCGGGCGTGTCCAGCGTGAGTTCGGTCACCGGCTCGACGGCCGTCACCATGCCGGTCTCGATGAGCGCGGTGACCGTGCAGATGGTGTTCGTCCCCGACATCGGGGGGTACTCGGTCTGCTCCATGATCACGAACCCCGCGTCCGCGTCGGGATGCGTCGGAGGCAGCACCAGGTTGCAGTTCGCGGCCGGGTATCCCCGGGGCTCCCGGAGCATGAGCTTCCGCAGCCCGTCGGCGTGGCGCTCCAGGTACTGCATCTTCCGGAACATCGTCTCGCCCGGCACGTCGAGGACGCCTCCGACGATGACCCGCCCGGGCTCGCCGGCGGCGTGCAGGTCCACCGCCTGGATGAGTCGCCTTGAGCGCATCGCTTCTCCCTAGTTGCCTTCTTCGACGACGAGGAACAACCCCGGGCCGTCCACCGGAACCCCCTGTTCGGCTCCCGTCGGCCAGCGCACCCTAACCGAATCGGGAACTCCCGGCAGCAGCCCGATCCATACCTCGCGGGCGCCGGACGAGAGGTAGCTCGATCCGGCGGTCACCACCGACCGGCTCGGTCGTTCGCCCCGCTCCACCACCACCTCGGCGCCGACGCCGTCGCGGTTGGACACCCGTCCCACCAAATGCAGCACCGCCCGGGGAGCCGGGGCGCCGCCGTTCCTGAGCAGCGCCGGGGTTCCGCCGGACCGGGAGACCGCGAGATCGAGCAGGCCGTCCTGGTCGAAATCGACCGTCACCAGGCCCCGGCCGACCGCCGGGGGCACCTCCAGCACCACCGGCTCGAACGAGCCGCCCCGGTTGCGGAAGCAGACGTCCCGCTGGCGGTAGTCGGTCCCGGGAAAGAGGACCGGCGCGTTGTCGAGGACGTGGCCGTTGGTGACGCAGAGGTCCGGCGCGCCGTCGTTGTCGAGGTCGGCGAAGACGGCCCCGAAGCCCAGCCAGTCGAGCGACGGCCGGCCCACGCCGGAAAGGAAGGAGGCGTCGCGAAACACGCCGTGCCGGTCGGACACGTAGAGGTTGTTCGCCTCGCCCTGGAAGTTCGTGACGAACAGGTCGAGGTCCCCGTCGGACTCGATGTCCGCCGCCGCGATCCCCATGCCGGCGAGGGCGTTCCCGTCGCCGTCGTAGGCGACGCCGGCCGGGAGGCCCCGTTCGTGGAACCGGAGTCCTCCCAGGTTCTCGAAGAGGAAGTTGGGAACCGTGTCGTTCGCCACGTAGAGGTCGGGAAGCGCGTCACCGATCAGGTTGGCGGCCAGGACGCCGAGCCCCTTGCCGGTCCGGAGGCCCACCCTGGCGGCCTCCGTCACGTCGGCGAACGAACCGTCGCCGCGGTTCTCGTAGAGCAGGTCCGGCACTCCCGAGAAGGCGTCGGGGAGGCAGTAGGAGCGCACCGGCTCGCCGCCGACGGTCCGCGCGCACACCGGGTTGTTCGCCGGGGACCAGTCGAGGTAGTGGGTGATGAAGAGATCGAGATCGCCGTCCCCGTCGAGGTCGGAGAACGCGGCGCTCGCGCTCCAGCCCGCCGCGTTCAGTCCCGCGTCCCGGGGCGCGAACGTGCCGTCTCCCCGGTTCTCGTAGAGCAGGTCCGTTCCCGCACGGGTGATCAGCAGATCGGTGTCCCCGTCGTTGTCGACGTCGGCGGCGACCGCGCCCATCCCGTGACCCTCCACCGGGGCCGGCGCTCCGAACCCGGCCGGCCCGCTCACGTCCCGAAAACGCCCCGCCCCTTCGTTGCGGTAGAGCGCGCCCACGAGTCCCGGCGGCCGGCCCGTACCCGGAACCTCTCCGCCCTGTACGAAGAAGAGGTCGGGCGCCCCGTCGCCGTCGTAGTCGAGCACGGCGACTCCGGAACCCATGGTCTCCACCGGATGCCATTCGCCCCGCGCCCCCCGCTCGTGCCGGAAGGAGATGCCGGCCGGCTCCGCGACATCGCGCAGAACGATCTGCGCGGCTTCAGACGAAGCTTGGAGAAACGCGCACACAAGCGCCACGACAGCCGCGCCAGGCAGTCGCCGTGAGAATGCAGTCCCGGCGTTCCGCCGAGCGCCGTGATGGCCACGCCGGCTTGGAACGCCGGCTTCAGCCGGCACAGCCCGCCGCAGGCGTGCGGCGAGACGCACCTCATTCGCCGGGACGGCTCGGCTGCGCGCGCCAATGCACCGGGGGTAGCGACGAACCGCCCGCAGCCCTGCGGGTCCCCGTGCCGGCTGAAGCCGGCGTTCCAAGCCGGTGCGCCATGGCGCACATCGGCGGACCGCCGCGGCCGCGATTCCACGGCAACTGGTCCGGAACCGCGGATCAGGCTTCTGCATCCGACACGGCACAAGCGTCCGAGCAGAACGTCCGCCCGTCCCGGACCACCGCCCGCTCCTTCGGGATGTGGAGGTCGCAGCCCTCGCAGCGGACCACCTCACCGCGCTGTTCGGTCGCTCCGGTGGGCGCCGCCCGCGGTGGACTCGCGGGCTTGCCGAAGAGCGAGCGAACGAGGCCCCACAGGATCCGGACCACCACGAAGGCGACAAGGATCTGAAGGAAACGCACGATCACGGCGTTCTGATCTTATTCAGGCGAGTGACCGGCGGGCGGGCCGAGCCCGCCCTACGGGTGTGCCGTCCGGAGCGACTCGATCTGGGCCCGGAGCGCCGCTGCCTCGGGCGAATCCGGCCGCGCCGCGATCGCGCGCTCCCAGAACTCGATCCCGGCGGCCAGGTCCTGCTCCACGAACAGTCGCACACGGCCCAGCGCGAGCAGGCTTTCGAAGTGTCCCGGGTCCTCGGCGAGCACGGCCTCGTACCCGGCCACCGCTCCGGCGACGTCGCCGGCGCCGAGTTGCGCGAAGGCGAGACGGCTCCGGACGGCGAGGTCCGACGGATCGAGGTTGCGCGCCTGCTGGAACCAGTACACCGCCTGCCCGAAGTCCAGCGCGTCGAGATGCAGGTCGGCGACGGCGGCCCGCGCCGCCGGATCCTCGGGACTCGCCTCGACCGCGGCGAGGAGCGTCCGGAGAGTCTCGGGGTCCACCGGCCGGGGCTCGGGGAGCGGAGCTGAAGCCGTCTCCGGAACAGGCGCCGGAGGCGGCGCAGCCGGCGCCGGCGGCCCCGGCGATCCGGAGACGAGGAATCCGACCAGGATCCCGAACGCCAGTCCGGCCCCGAAGAACAGCGCGCGTTCGGAGAGTCGGTTCATTCAGCCACAGGTGGAGGCGCGGCGCGGCGCGCCTCGAGGAGCGAGCGGCCTCCGACATAAAGGTAGCCCGCGGCAAACAGGAGCAGGAACGGCGCGGAGGCGGCGACCCCCTCGACCACCGCGTAGAAGGTGGCGCCCGCCATCACCAGTCCCAGGGCGAACTCCAGCGCCGGGATCGCGCCGGCGGGCATGCGGTAGGACTTCTGACGCCACCGGTCCGCCGTCCCGGCAATCCCGTATTTCGGCGTCCGGACGAAGGGCGTGCGGCGGCCGAGCACGCCGGACAGGACCGCGGAGGCGTTGCTGAACGAGATTCCGATGCCCACCGCGAGCGCCGCCGGAATGTTCCGCGCCCGGCGCCAGAGGCTCTGCCGCTCGTCCGGCGCCTGCAGCCGCAACAGGCGGCTCTGGGAGAACGCGTAGAAGGACACCACCGAAAGGGTGGCGGCGGCGAAGATGGGAATGTCGAGGAGCGCCATCTCCCGGAGTCCCGTGCTCACCCGGGCGAAGAGCACCGGCGTCATCAACAGGCTCAGGACCGCCATCAGCGGATAGGCGAGGTTGCTCGTGAGATGGAAGAAGGCTTCGGCCCGAACGCGCAGCGGCAGCGGCGACGCCAGGATCTGCGGCAGCAGCTTCCGGGCGGTCTGGAGCGATCCCTGAGCCCAGCGGCGCTGCTGCGCCTTGAAGGCGTTCATGGAGACCGGGAGTTCGGCGGGGGCCGCGATCTCGGGCACGAACACGAACTTCCAGCCCCGGAGCTGGGCGCGGTAGGAGAGGTCGAGATCCTCGGTCAGGGTGTCCCCCTCCCAGCCTCCGGCGTCCTCGATCGCCGCCCGCCGCCAGATGCCCGCCGTGCCGTTGAAGTTGAAGAAGCACCCCGAGACGTGGCGCCCCCCGTGCTCGGCCACGAAGTGGCCGTCCAGCAGAATGGCCTGCACGTCCGTGAGGAGCGAGTAGTCGCGGTTCAGGTGGTCCCAGCGGGCCTGCACGAGGCCGGTCCGCCCGTCGGCGACCAGGTAGGGGAGCGTCCGCCGCAGGAAGTCGGGCTCCGGGACGAAGTCGGCGTCGAAGATGGCCACGAACGGCGCGTCGGAGACGTCGAGACCCACCTGGAGCGCTCCCGCCTTGAAACCGCGGCGGTCCGTCCGGTGGAGGCGCCGGATGTCGAGTCCGGCGGCCGCGCACTCCTCGACCACGCGGTCGGCGATCCTTCCGGTGTCGTCGGTCGAGTCGTCGAGCACCTGCACGGCGAGCCGCGACCGCGGGTAGTCGAGCGCCGCCACCGCCCGGATCAGCCGTTCCACGACGTAGCGTTCGTTGAACACGGGGAGCTGGATGAGCACCCGCGGCGGATCGCTCTCGAGGAGCGGCGCTCCGCGGACCCGCAGCCGTTCCGCGCTCGCCGCGGACCGCGCGGCGTACCGGGACAACCGGTACACCAGCACGTAGCGGTGGGAGCCGTACACCGAGAGCAGCAGCAGGACGACGAAATAGGCCGTCAGGACGGCGTCGGCGAAGGGCAAGCGGGTGAATTGTGACTCCGTGCGCCGGCCGGCGCCGGCGACGGCCCGTGGTCCCGCCCGGGCGGTCGTACACACTCCCCGCGGCGTGAGTTGGCGCTCCCTGGCCGCACTCGGCGGTTTCCATGTTCTCCTCGCGGGCGTCCTCGCCACCGTGCTGGAGACCGCCGCGGGGTTCTGGTGGCACCTCGGAACCCACGCGCTGCTCTTCGTCCCGCTGTTGCTGGTCGTCGCGCCCGCGCTCCGCGCCGCGGTCCACCCGGGGCGGCGGCAGCTCGTCATCGTGCTGGCGGCGGCGGCGCTGAGTCGAGTCCTCCTGCTGCCCACGACTCCCGTGCTGTCGGGCGACGTGTACCGCATGGCGTGGGAGGGCCAGGTGGTGCTCGACGGCAAGGACCCCTGGGCGCAACCGCCGGACGATCCGGCCCTCGCCGGACTCGCGGCGGCGCATCCGGAGCTCCGGGAGCGGGTCGGCTACTGGAAGCTGCCGGCGATCTACCCGCCCTTCGCCCAGCTCTTCGGAGCCGGAGCGGGATGGATTTCGCCGAGCGTGACGGTCCTGAAGGCGGCGCTCCTGCTCGCCGAGGCGGCCCTGATCGCCGCTCTCCTCGCGCTGCTCTCGAGCCGGGGGCACAACCCCCTCCTGGTGGCCGCCTACGCCTGGAATCCCCTTCCCCTCACCGAGATCGCCGGTAGCGGCCACGGCGACGCCCTCGCCGTAGCGTTCCTCTTCCTGGCGCTGCTGGCTCTCGAACGCGGGCGCGCGGCCGGCGCGGCGGCGCTGGCGGCCCTCTCGGGGATGACCAAGTTCGCCGGCTTCGTACTGCTCCCGTTCCTGTTGCGCCGGGTCCGGGACCGGCGTCGCCGGCGGACCGCGCTCGGAGCCTCGGGCGCGGTCGTGCTCGTCACCCTGGCGCCCTTCCTCACCCCGGCGCGGCTGACCGACGGCTTCGTGGTCCGGTTCCAGGAGTTCGGATTCAGCCTCTGGCACTACGCGCGGCACTGGCGGTTCAACGACAGCCTCTTTTCGCCGCTGGACGCGGTGCTGGGGGGCGCCGCCCGCCCCGTCGCGTTCGCCGTCCTGATCTTCCTGGCGGCGGCGCTGGTGATCCGGCGGCGTCCTCCCGGGCTCTCCCTCGCCCTGCTGGCGGGCGCCGCGTTCCTGTTGTCCCCGGTGGCGCACCCCTGGTACCTCCTCTGGACGCTCCCCTTCCTCGTCGTGAATCCCGAACGGCGCGGGCTGCTGGCCGCCGGCCTCACCATGACGCTGACCGTCGCGTTCAGCTACTACGCCTACTGGACCATTCCGCCGGGACTCGACTGGACGCTTCCCGCCTGGGTCCGGATCGCTGAATACCTGCCCGTGCCGCTCGCCGCCCTTGTCTTCCGCGGACCCGGTCAGTCGTCGGACGGGGGCTCGCCCCCCGACTCGAGCCGCCGGAAATGCGCCACCGCCAGCGCCGCGGCGTAACCGCCGCCGAACCCGTTGTCGATGTTGACCACGGTGACCCCGGGGGCGCAACTGTTGAGCAGGGAAAGCAGCGCCGTGAGCCCTCCCCAAGACGCCCCGTAGCCCGTGGACGTAGGGACCGCGATGATGGGACAGGGCGCGAGCCCCGCCACCACCGGCGCAAGCGCCGCTTCCATGCCGGCGACCACCACCATGGCGTGCAGCGAGCGGAAACGGGAGGCCTCGGTGAGGAGCCGTTGGATCCCGGCAACGCCGATGTCGAAGGTCCGCCGGACCTCGGCGCCCATGAGTTCCGCGGTCAGCGCGGCTTCCTCGGCCACCGGGATGTCGGAGGTGCCGGCCGACACCACCCCGATCCGCGCGCCCGTCGGCGCGGGGGCCGTACGGGAGACCACCACGGCTCGGGCCTCGGCATGCCATACCGCGTCCGGAACGGCCTCCCGGACGGCGCGCGCGGTCTCGGGGTCAGCTCGGGTGACGAGCGTCTGACCGGCGGTTTCCCGGAGCGCGCGAACGATCTCCACCACCTGCTCGGCAGTCTTGCCTTCGGCCAGCACCACCTCGGGGAAGCCCCGCCGGAGTTCCCGGTGATGGTCGAGGCGCGCGAAGGGCGTCTTGCCGTCCTCGCCGATGGTTTCGAAGGGAAAGCGGAGCTGCCGCTCGGCGTCCTCCGGGGTGACGTCGCCGGCGGCGATGTCCTCCAGCAGACGGCGCAGGGTTTCGTCGTTCATCGGCCGAAGCGCGGAGTATGCTCGACCGATGGCCGGGCGGGAGGCGTTCCGGGATCAGGTCCGGGACTCCAACGACATCGTCGACGTCATCGGCGAGGCGGTCGCGCTGCGTCCCGCGGGGACCGGCCGCTTCACGGGACTCTGCCCATTCCACAACGAGACCGCCCCTTCCTTCCACGTCAACGCGGAACGCGGTTTCTTTCACTGCTTCGGCTGCAAGGAGAGCGGCGACGTCTTCGGTTTCCTGATGAAACGCGAGGGGCTGTCCTTCGTGGAAGCGCTCCATCAACTGGCGCGCCGCGCCGGAATCCCGATCCCCGAAACCGACCCCAGGAGATCTTCCCGCGACGAAAAGCTCCGGGCCGCCAACCGGAAAGCCCTCGACTACTACCAGCGCGCGTTGCGGAGCGAGGCCGGTCACCGGGCGCGCGCCTATCTCAAGGAGCGCGGCCTCGACCGGAGCACGATCACCGAGCACGGCCTCGGGTTCGCCCCGGACCGCTGGGACGACCTCATCACCGCCCTCGAGCGAACGGGCATCGACCGGGCCACCCTGGTCGAAGCGGGGCTCGCCCGCGAGGCGAAGCGTGGCGGACACCATGACTTCTTCCGAAACCGCCTGATCGTTCCCATCTTCGACAGCCAGGGGCGCGCCGCCGGCTTCGCGGGGCGGAGCCTCGACGGATCCGAACCGAAGTACATCAACAGTCCCGACAGCCCGATCTACCGGAAGCGCTCCGTCCTCTACGGACTGCACGGGGCGCGGAGCACCATCCGCCGGGAGCGCTCCGCCATCCTGTTCGAGGGCTACTTCGACTGCCTCTCGGCGTGGCAGGCGGGGATCGCCGGCGCCGTCGCGGTCTGTGGCACGGCCCTCACGCCCGATCACGCGAAGCTGCTCGCGGCCCAGACCCGCGACGTCGTGCTCGCCTTCGACGCGGACGCCGGCGGAAGGCGCGCCACGCTGGCGAGCCTGCCGATCCTGCTCGAGGCCCAGCTCCGGGTGCGGGTGGCTCCCCTCTCCGGGGGACGCGACCCGGACGACATCATCCGCGAGGACGGCGCGGACGCCTTTCGGGAGGCGATCCGGACCGCTCCGGCGTTCGTGGAGTTCCTGGTCGAGGAGGCCCGGCAGCCGGCCCGCGCCAGCGGCGGGCGCGCGGCCGCGGCCCGGGGAATATTCGAGATCATCGCCCGCGCCCCGAGCCCGCTCGATCGGGAGGAATGGCTCACCGAGGCCGCCGGATCGCTCGGTTTCTCGCTGGAGAGCGCCCGGCAGGAGATGGCGCAACTCCGCAGCCGGCACTCTCCCGGGAGCACCCGCGGCGGGAGCGCCCCATCCCCCGCCGACTCCGCCCCCGCCGCAACTCCCGGCCCGCCTCGAGGGCCGCCCACACCCGCCGAACGGGACCTGATCCGCTGGGCGGACGCCAAGCCCGACCGGGTAGCGAGCCTCCTCCAGGAGGCGGACCCCGGAGAACTCGAGGGGTTCGTCAGCTCGGCCATCCTGCTCGACCTGAAGCAGGCGGCGGACGGTGGCGGAGCCCGGCTCGCGGACCGGTTGCGCGAATTGGCTGCCGAGGATTCGGATCGGCAACGCCTCCTGATCGAGATCCAGATGGAGCCGGTGGGACTCAACACGGAGAAGCAGAGTCCGGGAGAGTGTCTGGACGCCCTGCGGATCCTGAGCCTCCGGCAGAAGCTGCCGCCCCTGCGCGCGGCCGCCGGAGGCGACGGAGAGGAAGCGCTCGCCGCCCTCGCGGAATTGCAGCGGATCAGCGAGGAGATCGATCGGCTGCAGTGCGGTTCGCCGCCGTCCGATCGCGGCGCCTGACAGTCGGCGCCGGGTCTGGAAAGCCCGGCGCATGCTAGAGTGCCCGGTTGCTGTTTGGTGTCACCCGGCCGGCAAATCGAACGGGCTGAACGCCGGACTGATCCGAACTTGCCCGCCTCTGCCGTCCGTTCCCGCCGGGAATTGCCATCTTGGAGAGTTTGCGGAATCCGTCTGTACCGGGGCGCGGCCAACCGAATGCGAAGGCCGGCGACTCGGCCGGCGGAACATCTTTCCGGCGCTGACCCGGGATTCCGGACAGGCTGTCAGGGAACAGCCTGTTAAGGATCGGTTCAGAGGACTCGCCCGGAGGACCAACCATGGAACAGGCGGAAACCCCCGGGTACGACCTGGAGCTGCTCCGGGATTTCGGAGTCGAAGCCCAGACCGATGAAGTCAAGGCGCTCGTCGCGCTCGGAAAGGACCGCGGCTATCTGCTGAACGAGGAGGTTCAGGACGCCTGGGGGGGCGACGACCCGCCCGAGGAGTTCCTGGAGAGCCTGACGGAATGGGGCATCCCGCTCTTCGAGTCCGAGGAGGAGTACGAGAAGTCCCGCGATACCGAGGGCACCACCCTCGACCTGACGCCGAGCGCCATCGAGCGCACCAACGACCCGGTGCGGATGTACCTCCGCGAGATGGGTGTCGTTCCCCTGCTCGACCGGGAGGGGGAGGTCCGTATTTCCAAACGCATCGAGCGCGGCAAGAACCGCTCGAAGCGCGCCATCACCCGGCGGCTCTACATCATCAATCAGTTGCTCGTCGACTTCCGGCCGCAGATCGAGGCCGACACGATGCAACTCCGGGAGAACTTCGAGGTTGCCGAGGGCGGGACCACCATCCGTCACGACCAGCACCGGGAGCGGATCCTCGGCGCCCTGGGCCGACTCGAGTCCCTCTACAAGCTGTACCGGAGGCGGGTGTCGCTCCTCCGCAACGTGGCCCGCCGCACCCGCGCCTATCGTCGCCGCGCCAACGCAGCGGCGCGCACGCGGATCGAGATGAGCCACGTCATCTGGACGATGCGTCCGACCGACGGCCTGCTGAGCCGCTGGATGGAGGAACTGAAGGGCCTCTCCCTCGATGCCCGCCGGGCCACCCACGAGATCGAGATCTGCGCCGTGCTGCGGAAGGAAATCGACGCCGCCCGGGACACGACGCCGGAGGCCAAGACGTCACTCCGCCGCGAGGTCATGGGACGCCAGCGCGAGGCCCAGGAGACGCTCGACCGCGCCGGTCACGTCATGCCCGAGTTCGGCACCGCCAAGAAGATCAAGTCGGCGCGCCTCGAAGTGCAGCCGGAGCTCGAGGCCGCCGTCGACAACATCGACCTCGGGGAAGAACGCGCCCAGCTCGCCAAGCAGGACCTCGTGCAGGCGAACCTGCGCCTCGTGGTCTCGATCGCCAAGAAGTACACGAACCGCGGGCTCCAGTTCCTGGACCTCATCCAGGAGGGCAACATCGGCCTGATGAAGGCGGTGGACAAGTTCGAGTACCGGCGCGGCTACAAGTTCTCGACCTACGCCACCTGGTGGATCCGCCAGGCCATCACCCGGGCGATCGCCGACCAGGCCCGGACGATCCGCATCCCGGTGCACATGCACGAGACCATCAACAAGCTGCACCGGACCCAGCGGAGCCTGGTGCAGGAGCTCGGCCGGGAACCGCGCCAGGAAGAGATCGCGGACCGGATGGGAATGACCCCGTCCAAGGTCCGGAAGGTCATGAAGATCGCCCAGGAGCCGATCTCCCTCGAGACCCCGATCGGCGAGGACGACGACGGGCATCTCGGCGACTTCATCAAGGATCCGAACGCCCCCTCCCCCCAGGACCTCGTGATCAACAAGCGGCTTCAGGAAACCATCGAAGCCGTGCTGAAGACCCTCACTCCCCGGGAAGAAGCCGTCCTCGAGAGCCGTTTCGGTCTCGGCGGCCTCCAGGAAAAGACCCTGGAGGAGGTGGGAAAGCAGTTCGAGGTGACCCGCGAGCGCATTCGGCAGATCGAGACCAAGTCCATCCGCAAGCTGCGTCACCCGGCGCGCGCCCGCAAACTGCGGCAGTTCTCGGAATGATGAGCAGCCTGTGGACGGAGTCACGCGGCATTCGGCCGGCGATGCATCCCGGCGACACCGCGCCGCTTTGCGGCGCTCATCGTTCCGCTTCAGTCGGAATACGCCCGGTATTCCTCCCTAGCGCGCCTTGTGCACCGGGCGCCTCGCCAGCCTCGGTGCTCACGTCACTCCGTCCAAAGGCTGCTAGCGGGTCCTTCCGATCGGCCGGGCCCATAGCTCAGTGGTCAGAGCGGCCGGCTCATAACCGGTTGGTCCCAGGTTCAAGTCCTGGTGGGCCCACCGGCCGGAGTTTCAGCACCGTGCGCGGGTGGGTCCTCCGCCGGCCCCGAGTTGCCCGCAGCGCTCCTCCCGGGGACGCTTGAGCCCATGCTTCCCGAGCTGGCGACGCTCCGGGAAGTTCAGGGCTTCGATATACGGCTCGCGGCCTGCGATCGGGAACTCGCGCGGGTGCCGGGCGCCCTCGAGGGCATCGACGCGGAGATCGAGGCGGCGAGGTCCCACGTCAAGGCGGTGGAGGAGGAACTCCGGCAGACCGCGGCCGAACGCCGCCACGCCGAGACCGAGCTCGAAGAGGCCGAGGCGAACGTGGACAAGTACGGCGACCAGTTGCTCGGGGCCCGCAGCAATGAGGAATACAAGGGACTCCAGAAACAGATCGCCAATACGAAGACCAGGATCGGGAACATCGAGGACCGGATCCTCGCCCTGATGGAGAAGGCCGACGAACTGGAAGACAAGCTCGCCGACCGCAAGCGGACGTTTGACGAACGCAGCACCGTGCTGGAAGCGAAAAAGACCGAGATTCGGTCAAGGGCCCGGGAGCAGGAACGAGAACGCGATCAGCTTCTGAAGCGGCGCGCGGCCACCTTCGCCGGTCTCTCCGAAGAGATCGCGGCCCGCTACGAGCGGATCCGCGGCGCTCGGCACGGCGTGGCCGTGGCCCCCATCAGGGACGAGCGTTGCTCGGCGTGCAACGTGCGCCTCCGGCCCCAGCTGCTCGAGGAAATCCACGCGGATCACTCGATCCACGCGTGCGAGACCTGCGCCCGCATCCTGTTCTTCGAAGCGGACGCGCCCGCCGCATGAGCCGACTTGGAGCGCCGGCCTCTGGCCGGCATCGCTGCGCGACAGCGCAGCGAAATCGCACAGCGCCAGATCGGGAAGAGCGCGGACACGCCGTGATCAGAGGTTCCGGCGCATGAGCCGGCTCCTGAGGGAGCGGGCCGAGAGACGGCGCGCCCGGGAAACCTGGCTCGAGGGGCCGGACACCGGCATCCCGATTCCCTCGGCGAACGGCGCGGGGGGATTGCGGATCGCCGTCGGTTACCCGAACCGCTACGCGCTCGGGATGTCCAACGTGGGCTTCCAGGCGGTGCACCGCTTCTTCCACCTCCTGCCCGACACGGTGAGCGAGCGGTTCTTCCTCCCCGACCGGGCCGAAATGGATGAGTACCGGAGGACCGGACTCTCCCTGCGCACGCTCGAGAGCGGGAGCCCGGTACGCAGCTTCGACGTGGTCGCGTTCTCGATCACCTTCGAACCCGATCTGGTCCACCTGGTCGAGATGCTCCAGCTCGCCGGGATCCCCGCGCTGGCGGCGGACCGGACCGCCCGGGATCCGCTGGTGATCGCCGGCGGTCCGGTCACCTTCCTGAATCCGGAGCCGCTGGCCCCGTTCGTAGACGCCTTCGGGGTGGGCGAAGCGGAGGCTCTGCTCCCGGCCCTCACCGGCGTCCTGCAGGCCGAGACCCGCGAACAACGTCTCCGGGGTCTCGCCGGGGAGTCCGGGTTCTACGTGCCGGCCACCCACGAGGTCGAATACGCGCCGGACGGCCAGGTGCTCCGCCGCCGGGTCCACGGGGGACATCCGGTGGTGCGGGCGCGCATGGGCAAGGACGCCCGGTTCCCGCCTCCGGCCACCTACATCCTCACCCGGGACACCGAGATGTCGGACAAGTTCCTGGTCGAGGTGTCGCGCGGCTGTCCGACGCTCTGCCGCTTCTGCTGGGCCGGCTACAACTACCTGCCGAAGCGGTCTTTCGAGGTGGAGCGGCTGCTGGCGCTCGCCCGCGCCGCCCGCCCCCACACCGACCGGATCGGGCTGGTTTCGACCGCGGTGGGGGCGCACCGGGAGATCGTCCCGCTGGTCTCGGACCTCCGCGACCAGGGGTTCCGGGTCAGCGTCTCGTCCATCCGCTTCGAGGACGTGCGGGACGAGTTCGCCCGGCCGCTCGCGGAGAGCGGGGAACGGACCGTCGCCATCGCCCCGGAGGTGGGGACGGACCGGCTGCGCAAGGCCATCCACAAGCGGGTGACCAACGACGAGATCCTCGACAAGACCGGCACGCTCCTCGAAGCGGGCGTGGAGAACCTGAAGCTCTACCTGATGGTGGGGCTGCCGGGGGAGACCGGCGCCGACGTGGAGGCCATCGTGCCCCTCGTGGGCCGCATCCGGGACCTGGTGCGGGCGAAACGGCGCGGGGGACGCACCATCGCGAGCGTCAACCCCTTCATCCCGAAACCGGGCACGCCGTTCCAGTGGCGGCCCATGGCGCCGCTGCCGGTCCTGAACTCCCGGATCCGCTATCTGCAGCGCGAGCTGGGAGCCCTTTCCGGCGTGGAGGCGCACTGCAAGTCCCCGCGCATGGAGCGGCTCCAGGCGCTGCTCGCGCTGGGCGACCGCCGCCTGGCTCCGGTCATCCTCGCGCTGGCCGAGGGGCGCGGCCTGAACCGGAGCCTCAAGGACGCCGGGCTCTCGCTGGACGCCTACCTCTACCGGCAGCGGGAACTCGACGAGGAACTCCCCTGGGGTTTCATGGACACCGGGATGAAGGACAGCCTCCTCAAGGACCAGCTCGCCAAAGCCGACCGCCTGGTGGCGTAACAACCGTAGACGGTTCCGACTAGCACGATCGGCTTTGGTGGCATGCGCGTCCTTCGTAACTCCAAACCAACGCCCGAGCAACTTCCGATTCTGCTCGATGCGGGGAGCGGATTCCGGCTGATCCGCGGGGCTGCCGGAAGCGGGAAGACAACCGCTGCCATCCTCCGTCTCCGCCAATTGTGTGCCTCCCAGGTGGCCCGGCACCGGATGCTTGGCCTAAAGGAGCCGGTGCGAGCGTTGTTGCTGACCTTCAACCAAACACTTCGTGGATATGTCGAAGAACTGGCCGGAAACGAGAATCTCGGACACGAAGAGCTTGACTTGAGGGTGGAGACTTTCGGTCGATGGGCTTCCGGCCTTCTGAGCTGGCCCGACATACTTCAAGAGAGAGCTGAAATATTGGACCCGCTGGTGCGCGGTGTCGGCTTAGGTGCGGGTTCCGACCTCACTTACTTCCGAGACGAGGTCGCGTACATCCGCGGACGTTTCCATCCAGACCGACGCGAGGAATACCTCACCGCGAGACGGATCGGGCGCGGCCGGGCCCCTGCGGTTCCCCGGGGAATCCGCGAGAGGCTCCTCAGCGAAGTCCTCCCGGCCTATGAGACGACACTGGAAGCAAAGGGAGTGCTCGACTGGGAAGATGTCGCCGTTCACGCCGCCGACGCGAAGGGGACTCCCTACGATGTCGTAGTCGTGGATGAATGCCAGGACTTTGCAGCGAATCAGCTCCGGGCAGTCCAGCGGCACTTGGCGTCGAATCACATGACGACTTTCGTCATGGATGGGATCCAGACTATCTACCCGCATCGATTCGAGTGGCGAGAGATCGGAATCGAGATGCGGCCTGAGATGGTGACCCTGCTCAAGACGAACTACCGCAACACCAAGGAAATCGCTCGGTTTGCAGCATCCCTCGTTCAGGGACTACCTCCGGATCCGGAGGGCGCCGTGCCAGATCCAGAGGCGTGCCGAAGGACCGGACCAAGGCCAGTCGTTCTCCTTGGCCAGTTCTCTTGGCAATTCTCGGCCATGTTGGAGGCCATCCAGCCAGTTCTGGACTCAGGCGATTCAGTCGCCATCCTGCACGCCCTCGGTGGAGGCTGGTTCCGTTTCATGAAGGACCGCCTCCAAGGGCAAGGGATTCAGTATTGCGAAATCACTCGCAGCCGCGATTGGCCAACGGGTCCGGAACAGGTCGCGCTCTCTACGATCCATTCCGTCAAGGGGCTTGAGTTCGACCATGTCCTAATCCCGGGCCTGAATGCCGAGGTGACTCCACACGGTGCGGGCGAGGACCATGGCACATTCGAGGCGCTGCGAAGGTTGTTGGCCATGGGGATCGGTCGAGCTCGCAAGTCGGTCATGCTCGGAGCAAAACCTGGCGAGCAGTCCAAGCTGTTCGGATTCCTTGACTCGGAGTCGTTCGAGCTGCGCAAGGAGTAACCTCGTGTCAACGATCCCACGCGCCCAACCCCGCACGTCAGCGGAAATCTCACAACTACAGTCACAACCTGACGTCGTGGCGGCAGCCCGTTCTCGTGGTGTGACGAGAATCCTGCACTTCACCACGAATCGTGGAGTCCTAGGGATCCTCGCCGCGGGGGCGGTCAAGAGCCGGAAGCGGCTCCCCGAAGAGCAGTACTTGGAACATGTGTACCGGCCAAATACTCCTTGGCGGAAAGACGAGAGGTGGATCGACTATGTGAACCTCTCCGTGGAACGGATCAACGGGAGTCTGTTCGAGAGTTCCGAGCGGTGGCAGCGCCACGGGGACGTGTTCTGGGCCGTACTTTCGTTCGACCCGGTGATCTTGGGACATCCGGGGGTGGTCTTCGCCACTACGAACAACATCTATCCGACCTGCTGCCGCGCTGAAGGGAAAGATGGGTTCGAGGCCATGTTCGCGGCAACGGTACGGGGACGCTACGAGAGCGTGTCCACACGCACCGGTCTGAGGCCGCGCTGGCCAACGGACCGTCAGGCAGAGGTCATGTATCCCGGGGAACTCTCCTGCAAGCATCTCCAACAGATCCTAGTAGGGACCCAGGACGATGCCGTAGCGGTAGCAGGGATGGCCGCTCCGCTCGGACTAGGCATAGGGGTATCCTGCGCCCCAGAGGTGTTCGAATGAATCTGCCGTTCGAGTCATCGGGGCGTTTGCTTCCTGTACTCGCTGAGCCGAGCGTCGGCGACGACCGGGTCCGGGCAATTGAACGCTCCGCGCTATGGGCGGCGTACGGAGACGCGCTCGGTTGGATCAGCGAACTTACCGGCGCGCGAGGGCTCCGCCAACGCACTGGCGGAGTTGAGCTCGAGGTGCCGATTCCGTGGAAGCGGCGCATCGGCGGCAGATCGGGTGTCGCAATCGACCTCCCCGCTGGGACCTACTCTGATGATTCCCAGTTGCGGCTAGCCACCGGGCGGGCCATTCGGGCCCAAGGCTTCGACGTAGAGGCCTTTGCCAAGATCGAGCTACCGACCTGGCTCGGCTACGCGCTCGGGGCCGGAAGGTCGACTAAGGCAGCCGCGCAGAACCTGGCGAAACCACGAGTCCCATGGTACGGAAACACGTACCGGGGATGGATCCAAGCCGGCGGCAATGGGGCCGCGATGCGGGTTCAACCCCACGTCTGGGCAGCACACGATTTAAGCGACCACCGTACCTTCCTGCCGGATGTTGTAAGGAATGCAATCTGTACGCACTCCCATCCCACCGGGATCATGGGTGCGGTGCTTCACGCACTCGTGCTTGCTTTGGCAATGACTGCCAGACGTCTCCCTTCAGCCGAAGACGTCCTACACTCGCTCGAGGTGTCCGAGGAGGTCCCCGACCTAGTGGCAGCCGAGCCAACCGGCACGGGCATGTGGCGACACGCGTACGAGCACCATGCCGGATCCTTCGAGAAGGCGTGGTCGCGCGAGGTTGAGCACGCCCGGAGCAACGTCGTCGCCGCCAGCCAAGCGGGCCTCGGCACCACCGGTAAGGAGCGCTACGACGCCATTGTGGGGCAACTCGGGCTACGAGATCCACGACGCAGGGGCTCCGGGACTCTGACCGCTATCGCGGCGGCGGGCCTCCTGTGGTGCGAACCAGATCCTGCGAAGGCGCTTAGTGTCGCGGCCAACTGCCTCGACACTGATACGGACACAATCGGAACGATGGCTGGCGCATTGGTGGGCGTGGTCTCGGACTCGGAGCCCCCTAGGGGAGTCCAAGACTCCTCGTTGTTCCACCTAGAGGCTGAGCGCCTAGGACGCATTGCCCGCGGCGAGCGTCCGACTGGCCATCCGTATCCCGACCTCGATCACTGGTCAGCGCCCCGTGTGGCCGCTGACGTCCTGAGTCAGGACGAGGACGGGAGATGCTACATGGGCGGCCTCGGAAGAGTCGAACTGCAGGCCGAACCAAAGTTCACGGCTGATGGCCGTTTTGCGTGGCAGTGGGGCCACACGGACAACGGCCAGACGCTCCTGCTGAAACGGCGACAAACCATCCCGATTCGCTCCGGGCAGCTGCCACAACCAACGGTGAATGATGGCCCCAAGACTGCGGAGTCCGTCGCCTCCGAAACAGCGGGGGTCGTCCAAGAGCACTCGGGTGGCCACAACGCTCATGCGGTGCAGAGGGACAGCAGCCTCAGCCTACGGCGCTCGATCAGTTCCGACCCTCCTCTCCCGGATCTCCACCGGGCGATCGAGTGGGTTCGTCAGAATCGTCAGGACGACGCGACGCTCGGGCGGGCAATGCGGTCGATGGTTCGGCGGGGTTCTACGGAGCAGATCCTGCGGTTTGTAGCCGCGCTGGTTCGCATGATCGGGCCCGGCAGCGCTTCACAGGGTCGCCGGGATCCGGATCGGGATCGGCGTCATTCAGGCCGTGCCTGATGCTCTTCGCGCCAGACTAGCGTCAGCCCACTACGACCACCGACCAGTTGCGCCCCACGCCGGGACCTTCCCGCCGGTAGGAGTGGAACACCGGCTGGCAGCGGGTGCAGAGCTCGGTGTCCTCGATCGCGTGTCCCGACAGGCCCGCCGCGACCAGTTGGAGGCGGTTGGCGAGCACCAAGTCGAGATGAGGGCGTCCCGCCGCCGGTGGCCGAAGGACAAACCGATCCACGTCGTGTCCCTTCTCGCGGAATAGGGAGACCACCCGGCGTCCGACCTCAAAGCAGCAGGAGCGGATCGCGGGGCCGATGACGGCTCTGAGCCGCGAAGGAGGCGCACCGGCCTCCGAGGCCAGCGCGCCGGCAGCCGCCTCGACCACCCGTGCCAGTGTGCCGCGCCAACCGGCGTGGACCCCGGCCACCGCTCCCGAGACCGGGTCGGCAAGGAGTACCGGAAGGCAGTCAGCGGCCTTGATGGCAACAGCGGTCCGGGGGATGCGGGTCACCAACGCGTCTCCGATGGCCGGCGTGTTCGGCCGCTCGACGCTGCGGAGCACCTGGACATCGTTGCCATGAACCTGCCGCATGGCGTGCACGGCCCGAACTCCGGCGGCCCGCCCCAGCAAATCCAGATCGCCTTCCAAACCGTCGCGGACGCCGAGGGGTGGGCCATCCGCTTGCCGGGTCAGCACCCGGCATGCGAAGCCGTGGCGGGCCGGAAAGCGGATGGAGGCGAGTACCTCTAGCGGTTCGCCGAGACCGAACGTCCGCCAGCGGAAGCCGACGGGTAGATCCGGGAAGCGAAGGAGGGAGCGCGGTGCCGAGGCACGGTGAGGCACAGGGAGGTGGCGCGGTGTCGGCGCTATGAGGGCGGAAGCCCCGCCCCTCGATGTCCTACAACCGTCTTGGCTGGCGGTGTGCGCAGTTGGAGGCTTGACGCGCCAGGATTAGCCATAGCAGACAGCCTCACATCGGAAGCGGGAGCCTCCCTCCGATCTTGGCGACGCTCGGAGTCCGGAACCGTTTCCCTTCCAGTATTTCTGCGACGGTGAGCAATTGCATTCGTGGATAGGCGGTCTTGAACACCTCTAAATCACCAGCCATCGCCATTTCCTGCTTGAAGTTTCGAGTCTTCCTCTCGCCCAAAGGCTCCAGAACGATCAGTCCCGCCATCGCGGCCTCGTCGCGCTCAAGCACACCCCGGAGGGATCGCACATCCTGGATCGAGACGTTGCGGCCACCCTTGACTTCCATGGCCATACTATCCAGTGATGTTGCACCAGGTAGGGCGTAGTAGAGCCGACCATCTATCCCTCCATCGGCTGTCCGCTTAGTAGTTACAAAGCCGTCTACCTGCTCGACGGCCCATTTCTGGAACTGGTACTTGTCGCGATTCCAAAGGTCTTTCGCACCTTCGACGTTGCGGGGTACACCCTCGATTGTGAAGTGCGTTCCAGCCGTTAGGTTTAGCCGTTCGTGGAGCCGGTTCGCAGTGATGCGCTTGATGGCGTGAATGGCAATGTCTACGCCTATCCAGCGGCGGTTGAGTTGATGGGCTGCCTCGATCGTCGTGGCACACCCGCAGAACGGATCGAACACCAGATCTCCTTCATCGCTGCTGGCTCGAATGATCCGCTCCAGGAGGCGCACCGGCTTCTGTGTCTTGTATCCCGTCCGCTCGGCGTCTTTCGCGGATACTGGCGGAATATCGGTGATGACGTCTTGTGCTACGACACCGTCCATCTCGTTCAGATATCGTTTGAACCTCGGAACTCCTTGGCTCTTGGTGGGCCAATGGATGCGGCCAATGCTGTCCAGGTAGTCCAGTCCGTCATGGATAACATCGGGGACCAGTGTCCCGCCCGGAAACCGCCGGGGTAGCGCCCAGTGTCGCCCCTTTTGTGTTGGGTCATGACCACGCCACGGGAGGCCCGAATCACCCTCCGGACGCCAGAGCCGGTTAGATCGCCCATCGTGTACAACCCCCGGTCGTCTTGGTGTCGGTAGAACTTTTGAACGTATTCAGTGTCGTAAGGTTGAAACACCCGATTCCATTTGTAGTTCTGGCTCTTCGAATAGAAGAGGATGACGTCATGTACCGGTCCGAAGCGGCGGGCGCTGCTGTGTGCACTCGTACGCTTCCAGATGATCTCGTTTCGAAAATTCTGATGGCCGAACACGGCGTCCATCAGGGCCTTCATGTAGTGACTTGCCGTAGGATCACAGTGGAGATAGATGGAGCCGTTGGGTCGCAGTACGACGCGCATATGAAGAAGCCGTTCCACCATATAGGACAGGTACGCAAGCAGTCTCGGCTGCGTCTTTCGCAGCGCGTCCATCCAGAGTTGCCAAAACTGCGCTACGGCATCATCGATACCCGCCTCACGCATCAAGACGGGAGCTCTCCTGATCGCTCTCTCCCGCTCCGGGTCCAAGGTCCACGTGTCACAGAACGCCTCCACCTGGTCCGGTAGGGGCATTCCAGTCTCAGTCTTGTAAATCGCGTTGTACTCCTGGTTGGAATTAAAGGGCGGATCAAGGTAGATCAGGTCAACGGATCGCGCGGGTAGGTGGTCCCGCATGATGGTGAGACAGTCTCCGTAGTAGAGGCGGTTCATGCGAAGCACTCCCGGATGAGAAAAGAACTGTGGCCGAACAGAAAAGCCATCCCCCTAACCACTCATCCCACTAACTGCGGCGGTTCAGGTACGGGGGCGTCTCGAGGTCGCCCCAGCGGTCCTCCCCCACATCCTCGGGAACGGACATCGGCTCGTCGATCACGAGCCGCGAGCCGGACCCGAAGACGTCGGCGCCGCCTTGGGGCGCCCCGCTCCCGTTCCCCTTCGCTTCCACGCGGTTCGCGTCGGATTCCGCGATCGTGGGCAGGGTGTCCAGTCTCGGGATGGTTCGACCGACCCGCCCGCCGGCCCGGTCGGCCGGTCCCGCCGATCCCGGCCGCGCCGGCGCGGGGACGCCGCTCCGCGGGCCGAAGGTGCCGGTCGCGCGGGTGGTGTAGTTCGCGAAATCGTTCGGGGTCGCGTTCGCCCGGTTCCGGTCGGGGAACCCGGTGGCGACCACGGTCACCTTGATCTGGCCGGTCTCGTCCATGCTCGGATCGAGCGCCGTCCCGATCAGGATGTTGTCTCCGGGCTCGGCCTCCGCCGATCCGTAGATCCCGGTTCCCTCGGGAGCCACGGCGTCCCGCACGACCTCGACGGCGCGCTGCACCTCGTTCAGCGTCAGGCTCTCACCCCCGGTGACGTTGACGATGATGCTCGTCGCGCCCTGGATCGAGGTGTCCTCGAGCAGCGGCGAAGAGATGGCCGCTTCCGTGGCCTCCTCGACGCGATGCTCGCCCGACGCCTGTCCGATGCCCATGACCGCGTCTCCGCGCAACCGCATGGCGGAGCGGACGTCGGCAAAGTCCAGGTTGATCTCCCCCGGGACCTGGATGAGGTCCGAAATCCCCTGAACCGCCTGCCGCACCACGTCGTCCGCGCTTCGGAACGCGTCCCGGATCTTGAGGTTCCCGTACACCGCAACGACCCGGTCGTTCGGAACCAGGATGAGGGTGTCCACGAATTCACGGAGTTCGCGAATCCCGTCGTTGGCCGTCGTCATGCGCCGCTTGCCCTCGACGGTCATCGGTTTCGTCGCCACCGCGATGCAGAGGGCCTTGATCTCCTGGGCCACGCAGGCGATCACCGGCGCCGCGCCGGTGCCGGTGCCGCCTCCCTCACCCACGGTGATGAAGACCATGTCGGCGCCCCCCAGCACGTCGATGAGACGATCCATGTCGTCGCGCGCCGCCAGCCGTCCCACCTCCGGATCGCCGCCGCAGCCGAGCCCCCCGGTGCGCTCCGTTCCCAACTGGATCTTCAGGGGCGCGTTCGACAGCTCGAGCACTTGGGCGTCGGTGTTCGCCGCAATGAAATCGACGCCGGTCACCCCGGCCTCGATCATCCGGTTGACGGCGTTGCCGCCACCGCCGCCGACGCCGATGACCTTGATGACGGCTCGTTTCTCCAGGACGTCACTGGACGCCGCTGGTGGCGGCTTCCTCGTCGCGGCGGCCGGAGCGGCGGCCGGAGCGGCGGCCGCAGGGGAGGCGGCCGCGGTTTCCTGCTTCTCGGCCGGCGGTTCCGCCGCGCGCGCCGCCGATGCCTCGACCGTGGCTACCGGTTCCGCCGCCGCGGCGGCGGTTCCTTCCTGTGTCTTATAAACATAT
>JAPPGX010000041.1 GCA_028877265.1 Acidobacteriota bacterium | reverse complement strand
ACGGGGAAGCCCCCAGTGCGCCAGCCGCGTTTGTGATGTAGGGCTGTCTGGGCTGCCCCCGACTCTATCAAGCGGCCGGTTCCCGATCCGGTTCCGGGCAGCCTCGGAGTCCTAAGCGACAGCCCCGACGTACTCTCCCCAGGCGTCCATCACCGGCCTCCGCTCCTCGAACAGGTCCGTCCGCCGATACGCACCCTCCACGCCCTGGACCGTATGCGCCAGCGCCGCCTCCGCCAGCATCGGCGCGTTCCCACGCTCCGCACTCCAGTCGCTGAACGTCGAGCGGAACCCGTGAACCGTCGCGCGCTCCCCCACGCCCGCCGCCCACAGCGCGTTCGTCAGCGCCATGTCCTTCAACTCCCGCTCACCCGAGCGGCCGGGGAACACCAGGTCGCAACCCTTCCGGCTCCGCAAGTGCCGGGCGTGCTCCAGGACCGCGACCGCCTGCGGACTCAGGGGAACGCGGTGCTCCTTCCCCGCCTTCATCCGCTCCCCGGGAACCGTCCAGGTGCGCCCGTCCACGTCGATCTCCGACCAGCGCGCCCCCCGCGCCTCCCCGCTGCGCGCCGCCGTCAGGATCAGGAACCGGAGGCAGAGGCGGACCGCCGCCCGCGAACGCGACTCCTCGACCTTCGCCAAGAGCTCACGCACTTCCGCGTGCGGGAGGGCGCGGTGGCTCTTCGCCCGCCGCCGCCGCTTCGGGAGCGCCCCGTCGATGGCCTCGCCCGCCGCGTTCCGCTCCACGAACTCCCGCGCCTGCGCCCAGCCCAGCACCGTGCGGATCTGCTGGCGCACCCGCTGGGCGGTGGTCGGCTTCCGGTTCCAGAGGTCCTCATGGAAGAGCACCCGGAGCACGTCGTCCCCCCGGATCGCGTCCACCCGCATCGTCCCGAGCGTGGGGAGGACGTACCGCGCAAGGGTCCGCTCCCACGCCTCGGCGTACCGGTCGCCCCGCCAGTTCGCCCGACGCTCCGCCAGGGTCCGCTCCGCCGCTGCCCGGAAGGTGGGGACGCCGCCGCGGCGGCGCTCGGCGATGGGGTCCTTGCCCTCCCAGAGGACGCGGCGGTTCTGGAGGGCGACCATGCGGGCCTCGGCGAGCGAAACCAGGTCGAAGGGACCGATGGTGATGTCGCGGCGGACGCCGTTGACGGTGATCCGCTGGACCCATACTTTCGTGGCCCGAATCCGCAAATAGAGGCCGCCTCCGGCGCCGTAGCGGCCGGGTTTGGTGAGGGCCTTGGCCCGTGCTGCGGTCATGTTCGCCATATTGCCGTCTCCGAGAGAGTGAGGCCCACTGACTGGCCCACGAAATCGGCGGGAAGTGTAGCACTCCAGGGGCAAGAAAGGGGACGGTACGGGAACCGACCGAGAACGCTAGAACCGTTGGTACTCTCGGCATATGAGTCGTTATGGCTCTACGTGGGACCGTATGGCGACAGATCACTATGGATGAAAGGGGGTTACCCCCTTTCACAAGAAAGTAATGACAAATCGGAACTCGCCGAAGCGCGCGCGAGCGCGCGAGGGAGTTTCGATTCCCGAGCCAGGAGCGGTTGGAGCCGGGTTCTCCGGCCTCAACCCCTCTCGCTCCGGGGCCTGCGCGCGGCTCGCGCCGCACTTGCGGCACTGCGGCGCGAAGCGCCGGGCGGTTCCCGGATGGGCCCCCACTTTCCATGAGCGATGGGATCCACCCTGGGCCCCGATCGTGGCCCATCCGGGGACCGCTCGACGGCTTAGTGGAAATCCCGGCTGGGAATTTCCGGTGGAGCCGCCATCTCGGAGACCTCCGGCCGGAAGAGCCCGTCCACCACGAGGTGGACGGTGCCCTGTTCCGCTTGAACCCTCCCCGCGGCCCCGAGGAATGACAGCGTCTGCGCCAGTTGACGGTGCGCTTCGAAGACATCCGGCCAGAGAACGAGGTTCACGAACCCGGTTTCGTCCTCGAGGGTCATGAACACCACTCCGGAGGCGGTTCCGGGCCGTTGCCGGCAGATCACCATCCCCGCGTATCGCGCGCGCGTTCCGTTGCGAAGCTTCGAGACCTCGCGGGCGGTGGGGAGTCCCGCGGCAGCCAACCGGCCGCGGAGGGGCGACAGCGGGTGCCCCCGGGTGCTGCTCCCGGTCGTCCGGTGATCCCAGGCGATCGTTTCGAAGCTGTCGAGCGGGGCGAAACCGGGAACGGCTTCTTCGAGAAGCGGCGGATCTTTCGGCATCACGCCGAGCGTCTGCCAGACGGCCGCGCGGCGGGTTTTCGGGCCCAGATTCTGGAGCGCATCCGCTTCGGCAAGCGCCGCCATCGTTTTTCTGTCGAGACCGGTACGGCGCGCGAGGGCGGCGATGGAAGCAAAAGGCGATTCCCGGCGGGCCGCCACGATCTTCTCGCCGTCGGCGGCGCCGAGTCCCTTCACGTAGCGGAGCCCGAGGCGGACATCGGGTTTTGCGGCTTCGTTTGGGGGTGGGTGCTGAAACCCCAAAGGGACCGATTCGCGGCGCGCCGCGCCGCGGGGGTGGGGTGTGGGGAGGAGCTTCCCCTCCCCACGGGCTGATGTTGGAACCAGGGCACAGTCCCAGGAGCTCGCCGTCACGTCCACCGGCAGAAAGCGCACGCCCCGCCGCTTGGCGTCCTCGATGATCGTCGCCGGGGAATAAAAGCCCATCGGCTGCGCATTCAACAGCGCACATGCGAACTCCGCCGGGTAGTGGCGTAGCAGGAACGCGCCGGCATAGCTGATGAGTGCGAAGCTGGCGGCGTGGCTTTCGGGAAAGCCGTACTCCCCGAATCCCTGAATCTGCTCGAAGACCCGTCTTGCGAACTCGGGGGCGATTCCCTTGGCGCACATGCGGGAAAGCAGACGGCTCCGATGCCGTTCCATCCGTCCGGTGCGCCGCCAGGCGGCCATGTCGCGGCGGAGCTGGTCGGCTTCGCCGGCGGTGTAGTCGGCAGCGACCACCGCGAGCCGCATGACCTGTTCCTGAAACAGCGGCACCCCGAGAGTCTTTTCCAGGACGGGGCGGAGCGAAGGGTGCGGGTATTCCACCGCTTCTTCACCCCGGCGGCGGCGAAGGTAGGGGTGCACCATGCCACCGGCGATGGGCCCGGGCCGAACGATGCTGACTTCGATCACCAGGTCGTAGTAGTTCTCGGGCTGGAGCCGCGGCAGCATGGCCATTTGCGCCCGGCTTTCGATCTGGAAAACCCCGACGGTTGCCGCCTTCCGGATCATTGCGAAGGTTTCGGGGTCGTCGGCGGGAATGGTGGACATGGACAGATCGACGTTTCGGGACTCCCTGAGCAGCCGGAAAGCGAGGTCCAGTTGGGTAAGGGCGCCGAGCCCCAGCAGATCCACCTTGAAAAGACCCAGTTCCTCGATGTCGTCCTTGTTCCACTGAATGACCGTTCTGCCTTCCATCGCGGCGTTCTCCACCGGCACGATGTGGGAGACAGGTTCTTCTCCGAGGAGAAACCCACCGGGATGGATCGAGAGGTGCCGGGGGAATCCCTGGATCTCGTTCGCCAGACGGAGGAAGTGCCGGGCCGCCGGCCCCTCCGAAGTCCAGCCGGCAGCGGTGAGGCGGTCACTGGAGAGCGGCTCGTAGTGGGAGAACGCGCGGGCCAGCCGGTCCACGGCGCGCTCCGAGAACCCGAGCGCCTTGCCCACGTCCCGGATCGCCGATCGCGTCCGGTAGCAGACGGTATTCGCCACCATGGCGGCGCGCCCCTCGCCGTATCTCTGGTACACGAACTGGATGACCTCCTCCCGGCGCGAATGCATGATGTCCAGGTCGATGTCGGGCGGTTCGGCGCGCTCGCGGGACAGGAACCGCTCGAACAGGAGCCCCATCCGAACCGGATCCACCGCGGTGATCCCGAGACAGAAGCAGACCACCGAGTTCGCCGCGGAACCCCGCCCCTGACAGAGGATTTTCCGCTCGCGGCAGAAGCGGACGATCTCGACCATGGTGAGGAAATAGCCGCCGTAGTCGAGTTCGTGGATCAGCTCGAGTTCCTTTTCCAGTTGCTGCCTGACGGCGGGGGGGATGCCGTCGGGATAACGCTCGGCGGCGCCTTCGAACGTCAGTTCCCGAAGCCGGGCATCGGAGTCCATCCCTCCGGGAAGCTCTTCGGCGGGATAGCGATAGCGGAGTTCGTCAAGCGAGAAGCGGCAGGCCTCGGAGATTTCCAGGGTTCGGTCGACCGCGGCCGGGTCGTCGGCAAAAAGTTCCCGGAAGAGGGCGGGGGACCGCAGGTAGTGCTCGGCGTTTCCGCGAAGGCGTCGCCCGGCTTCCCGAAGCGGCACCCCGAAACGGATGGCGGTAAGCACGTCCTGCAATTCCCGGCGCCCCGGACGGTGGTAGAGGACCTCGGTGGCGGCGGCGGTCGGGATCCGGTACTGGTTCGCCCGCCCCCGAAGCAGGGCCTCTTCGGGCACGTCGTCGTCCCGGTGGTGCCGGGTGATGAGGACATGGAGGTTCTCCCCGAAGGCTTCCCGGAGCAGGCGCGCCGGCTGGTCGGGAGAGAGGTCCTGCTTGAGGGTGGAAGAGCCGCCTCCCCAGAGTGCGTGAAGCCCTTCGGCGCACCCGGCGATTTCTTCCCAGGAAACTCCGGCCGTTCCCTTGCGGGATGAACGTCCGCCCGTCCCGGAGCCGTTCCGCTTCGAGTCCCGGCCCGCGATGGGGTCGGGGTCCCTGAGCAGCCCCCGGGTCAGGAGCCGGCACAGGTTCCGGTAGCCGGTGCGGTTCCGGACCAGCAGGAGGATGCTCTCCGGTCCACCCTGCCGGCATTTTTTGGTCGGATTGGCCCCGGCAGGCGCCGCGGCCACCGACGTTTCGGCGCCGAGCACCAGTCGGATGCCCCGCTCCCGTGCCGCGACGTGGGCCTTGACGGCTCCGTAGAGGCCGTTCCGGTCGGTGAGCGCGATCCCGGGAAGACCAAGGGAGTGGGCCTCTTCGACCAGTTCCTCAGGGTGGCTTGCTCCTTCGAGGAAGGAAGCGTTGCTCTTGCAGAAAAGAGGAAAGTACAAAAGTTATTCAACACGGCCTTCGAGGAACCACGAGCGCCGTTCCCGGTCGAAGAAAACCCAGCAGACGTCGCCGCGTTTCAGGCGGACAAAGAAGTAGTCACGAGAGACCGGCCGCCCGGAAAGCAGACGCCACCAGCCTCCGGAGATGCGAAAGGGACCGGTGAAACTCTGAACGGGACCGTGGCCTGGTCCCCGGAGCAGCCAGCCATCGGGTTCGCCCGAACCCCGATGGGGAAGGATGAGCGGCTGGTCGTAGATGCGGCGAATCAGGCGGGGAGTCCGGGTCTCGAAAAAATCCTGCGGAGGCCCCTGACCCGAAAGATTCCGGAGGGTGGCCTCTTCCGGGGAAATCGGCCGGCACCGGTAGCGTCCCCGCGGGAGGTGCGCATCCCGGGTTTCCAACCGGACCAGAGAGTCTTCACCGAATTCGGCCTGAATCCGGGCCAGCGCTTCCGAGGCCCTTTTCGGACCGGTGGAAAGCGCTTCCCCGGGGCGCTGGTACAGGCCGGGCTGTTCCGCGACGTAGCTGCCGCCGAGAGCCCGGAGAACGAGGCCGAGGATCCTTCTCCCCGGTTCCTCTTCCGGGCTTCGGGAGTGCCTTTGAAGCACTCGCCGCCCGGCGGTGGTTCGGTTCTCCGGCGAGATGGTCCCGAACCGCAGGCGGAGCAGGGAGAGGAGTTCCACGCCGTCTTCGGTGGGAAGGGCGGGGCGGATCGAACCGGAAATTGGCGGAGCGTCTTCGCATTCCACTTCGTAGGCGAGTTCGGCGACCGCGAGGCCCTGTTTCCCGAGGTCGGCGAGGATCTGATCGAGCAGACGCTTCGCGTGAAAGATGAGCCGCTCGGCGTCGGTTTCGGGCGGTTCGAAGGCGATCCGGTGTTCTGCCGGCGTCTCCTGGCGGAAGGTTTCGGAAACCGGCGCGGAACTCGCTCCGGAGCCAAGGCGATGGAGTTCCAGGACCTCCTTCCCGAAGCGGTTCGCCAGTCCCCTTCCGGACCGTCCTTCCCCGGCCAGGCGCAGCAGATCCCGAAGCGATGAGACCCCGAGCTTTTCCAGGCCGGCGAGGGTCTTCTCCGGCAGTCCGAAGCGGACGAGCGGGGCCCGGAGGGCAGCGGTTCTCTCCTCGGCGGGACTTTCGAAGATCTGGAGTCCGAAAGTGGCCCGCGCCGCCGCAAAGGAGTTGAACCGGGTGAAGCCCACCGCGATCGAGACGCGGAACCCGTCGCTCCGTAGATCTTTCGAGAGTGCGTCGATCCAGTCCGAAAGCGGACCGAACAACCCGGTCAGGCCGGATGCCCGAAGCCAGAAGGTTCCGGCAGCGCCGCACCCGGTCAGTTGGGGAGCGAGGGATGAAGCCGATTCGACCTGGGGACTCCAGCGGTGGAGCCGCTCGGCCAGCCGGTGGACTTCCCGCTCTGCTTCCGAAGCGCGGACATGGTCGATCCGGAGCGCGGGGCAGCAGGCGACTGCGGCGGCCTGCCGCATTCCCGGGCGCACCCCGAGAGTGATCGCCCGGCGGTTCGCCCAGGAAATCCGTGCCCGCACCTTGTCCTCGGTGACCACCGCCACCGGTTCCTGCCGCCATTCGGGGTGTCGCCGCAGCAGGATCTGGAGCGGTAGCGCCGGAACGTCAACACATGCCAGCCGGTTCACGGCATTTCCTTTCGAACCGGACTCCGGGGAGGAGGCGGTCCCGGCCCCGGAGCGGCGGAAGTCCCGGAGAGGAGGGAATTCCGTTCCCCTTGTCCTTGAGAACGGTGACGACGATGCCGTTTCCCCGGCGGCTCGCGTCGAAGCGCTTGCCCACCCGAGGGTCGAGCGATGGGGCGGCCGGCGGTTTGTCGGTCAGCAGGACGACAGCGGTTCGATATTTGTGCGCGAGTCCGGCAAGTCGCGACAGATGAGGGAGTCCTGGAGGAGTGCTGAAACGGGACATGGGAGTCCTCCCGGATGCCGCGGCGGAGTCCGGCCTCGATTCCCGAACCGATTGGGGACCGGAACGCTCCGGCGGGAGCGAATCGGCGAGGTCCACGACCACCAGTCCGAAAGCTCCCGAGTGGACAACCCGGGTGGCGGCGCGAATCTGCGCTCCCGTTGTTTCCAGCCGCAGCAGGACCAACCGGTCCAGCGCAATCCCCGATTCCACCGCATCCGGGGGAAAGAAGAGACTGCGGGTCGTCGCTATCCAGGCGATCAGGGCGGAGTTTGAAGCGGAGTCGGGGTGCGCCCCCGGACCCGGCCCGGGATTCGGAGCGGAATGCCGACGGTAGCGGAGTTTTTCGTGCCGGAGTTGATGATGCTGGGCCTCGGCAACCAGCGCCAGCGCCGAAGACAGGACGCCGGAATCAGCCGTCCCGGAAATTTCCACGAGGCTGCCGGCAAGCCGGGCAAGCCCCCACTTCGCGATTTCCTGGTCAGGAGGCGGTTTCTGGATCCGGGATGAGTGGATTCGGCGGAGTCCGGGGTGTCCGGACAGGACATCGGAACGGACACCAGATTGAACGGGAGATCGAACGGGGGCAAGGGTTTGTTGCATCACGGTTATCGGGTCGGTGGGGATCAGCAGGCAGATCTCATGAGGGGGTTCAGCGAATCTGGCGTCGCAGTTCCACGACTCTCCCGAGGATCCGGCAGGTTCCGGGAGGTGGACGGAGCGTGTCGAAGCCGGGGTTTTCCGGCCGCAGCTCCATCCCGTCCTGCCCCAGGTGAAGCCGCTTCACCGTGGCTTCTTCTTCAAGGAGCGCCACCACGATCTGACCGGAAACGGGCGTTCCCCGCCGTTCGACGATGACGGTGTCTCCGGGCAGGATGCCGGCGCCGGACATGCTTTCCCCTCGAACCCGAAGGGCGAAGTAGTCCGAGAGATCCCGGGAATCGGGGATTTCTACCGGGAGATTCCCCTCCGGGTTCTCGATGGCCTCTTCGAAACCGCCGGCGGCGACTTCACCCAGGAGGGGGACTGGCTGAAGGCGGCCCGTGGGCCAGTCAGGCGCCGGGGAAGAGAACCGTTTGGGCAGGCGATAGCCGCGGGCCCGCCCCGGCTCCTTGACCAGGCGTCCCTCTTCGACAAGAGCGGTGAGATGGGCCCGGACGGTCTCGACGGCCCGGAAACCGAAGTGCCGCTGCACTTCGCGAAGGGAAGGGGAGTCTCCCCGCAGAAGACAGTCGCGCACGAAGCGGAAAACTCGATTCCGGGTCTGTCCCGGAGGGGTTTTGGGCATGCGCACAGCATAACAGACATTTGTCTGGTATACCAGAGCAAGAAACGTCGTGGTTCACACCCCCACCGGCTCCGAGTTCCCCGCCGTGCCTCTCTCCCGCTCCGGGGCCTGCGTGCGGCTCACGCCGCACTTGCGGCGCTCCGGCGCGCAGCGCCGGGCGGGCCCGGGGGGGGGGGCCCCCCACCCCCCCCCGGGGGCCCGGGTTGGGCCCCCGCGACCGGGCCGCCCCCCCCGCGGGCCCCGCGGGGGGGGCCCCCCCCCCCGCGCGGGGCGCGGGGGCCGCCCCCCCCCTCCGGGGCGGCCCCCCGCCCCCCCCCCCCCCGCGGCCCTGGAGCGGGGCACACGACTCCCGTCCCAATGGCCCGGATTGCGCCCCCGTCTCCGGCGCCCCGCTCCAGGGTCGCCTGTCGTCAGAAGGGAACGTCGTCGACGTCGTCGCTCGTATTCACTCCGCTGGATCCCCAGGCGTCCGGCTGCTTCCGCTCCCCGCGCGACCCGGAGTCCGTTCCGGATCTCTGGCCGGAAGCCCGGCCCGCGGACCCGTAGCCGCCGCGTCCCGAGCTGCCGCTGCCCAGGACCGAGTGGGCCCGGGTCTCGGTGACCCGCCGTTCCCGCCCGCTGCGATCGTTGTACTTGCGGGTCTGCAGCATGCCCTCGGCGAGGACCCGCTGTCCCTTCTCGAGCTGGCCCTCGAGCCGCTGCGCGGGTTCTCCGAACACCGCGACCTGGTGCCACTCGGTCTCCTCGTTCGTTTCCCCGTTCCGCCGGGTCCAGCTCTCGCTGGTGGCGATTCGCAAATTCATCACCATGAAGTTGTCGAACTTCCGGAGTTCCGGGGTCTGGCCGAGGTTGCCCAGCACGATGGAGCGGTTGACACCCGGTTCGGCGCTCTCGGACGCGCGCACGATGTCGGCCCGGACATCCGTGGCATACACGTCCTCACCTTCCTGGTTCCGGTACTTGCGGGTCCGCAGCTGCCCCTCGACGTACACCGGGCTGTCGGGCGCGAGTCCTTCGGCGACTTCCGCGTTCCGCTCCCCGCGAACCGCGACCCGGTGCCAGGCGGGCCGTTCCCGCATCGCGCCGGTCTCGTCGTTTTCGATGGTCACCGTCTTCACGTTCAGGCTGACCAGTTTCCGTCCGTCGTCGAAGACTCGCGTCCGCGGGGCGTCGGAAACCACCCCGCGCAGCACGATCTTGTTCACATCTCGCATCTCATCCACTCCTTCCGGCCGCATCGGGCGACCGGTTCTCACACGCCGGGATCCCTCGGGGGCAAGGCGTCCAGCTCCCTTTGCGCCAGACGCGCCGCCGTGGTGCCGGCAAAAACATCCAAGATGTCTTCAAAGATCTCCCGTGCGTCGGACTCATGGCCCATCCGCCCGAGAATGAGGCCTCGCTTGTACCAGGCCTCGCCATGTTTGCTGCTCTCCGGGAAATCGTCGATGACGCTCACGAAGTGTTCGAGGGCGTCGTCCAGCCGGTCCTGGGCCAGCCGGCACTCCCCCATGAAGTAGCGGGCGTTGTCCGCGAGTTCGCCGCCCAGTTCGGCGACCCGCTCGAAGCCCGTGAACGCGAGGTCATAGCGTCCCTGGAGATAGTCCGCGTTGGCCTGCAGATAGATCTCGGAAACGCCCGGTTCGTCCAGGACCGTCGCCGCTTCGTCGCCGGAGCCCTCTTCCGGGGTTGATTCGTCCCCAACCGCGACCTCCGGCGTTTCGGCCTGTTCTCCGTCGGGAGGCGCCGTGTCGTCACCCTCGCCGGAACCGCCGCCGAGGAGCGCGGCGCGGCGCTGCGCCTCCCGCACCGACTCCACCTCCACCATGAGGGCCGAAAGGCGCGCATTGGTATCCCGGAAGGCCTCGCTCAGCGTCGCGACGCTCCGTTCCATGCGTTCGAGCGTGTTCATCGTTTCGGCGCGGCTCTGACGATCGGCCGTGAGCTGTTCCTCCCGGTCGGCGAGGAGGGCTTCCACCGCCTGGGAAAGCGCGGTCTGCGCTTCTACGAGGGTTGCAAGCTGCGCCTGGATCTGCCGGATCTCGGACACGATGCGGTTCTGGTCCCGTTGGGCGCCGGCCGGGGTCTCACCGGAAAGCGGGGTCGCGGCGAGGGACCCGAGGAGAACCGCGGCGACGAGGGCCGTAGCGGGAGACGCGGTTCGGAGGGACTTCACTTGGCGACGATCTCCAGATGGGCGCGGCGGTTTCGCCGCCAGGCGGTTTCGTTATGGCCGGGATCGAGAGGGAATTCCTTGCCGTAGCTGATGATCCGCATCCGCCCGGAACCGACGCCGAGGTCCCGCAGGTAGTCGCGGACGGCCCTCGCGCGTTCTTCCCCGAGCGCCAGGTTGTACTCCACGGTGCCGCGTTCGTCGCAGTGGCCTTCGACGAGGATGCTGACCGAGGGATAGCGGGACAACCACGCGGCGTTCTCCTCGAGGGTGGCCCGCATTGCGGCGCTCAGTTGGGCGCTGTCGTACTCGAACTGCACGTCCTTGAGGTGCCCTTCGGTGTTCAACTCCTCGAGGCTCTTCGCTCCGATGTCCAGCAGGTCGGTTTCGCTTCCCACCTCGGGCGGGATGGCCAGGATTTCGTCCTCGGTCAACCCGCTGGAACTCGAGGGCGACGGACCGGATTCGGGTGGGTCCTCGGCCTCCGATGCTTCGAGGGGAGTCATCGGGCCTGACGGCGGGTCGCTCCCGGTTGCCGGGGTGCGGTCGACGGAAGAACACGCGAAGGCCGCGAGCAGCGCGAGCAGGGAGGCCGCCAGTGGCGCCCGGCGGATCGGAAAGAGTCTCGAATCTAGTTTCATGGGGGGCGGTTTCAGCGCGGATTTCCCGGGGGGTTGCCCCAGCGGGGGGTGGTGTTGCTCCCTTCGCGGGTGAGCTGCTTCAGATTGGAGCCGTCCCGATGCATCGTGAACACCTGGTCGTCGCCGGCCCGGTTGGAGGCGAACGCGATGTGCAGGCCGTTGGGAGCCCACGAGGGACTCTCGTTGCTGCCGCGGCCGGTGGTGAGCTGGCGGGTCTGCCGGGTCTCGAAATCGTGGACGACGATGTCGAAGGGACGGCGTTCGATCCGGGAGGCGTAGGCGATCTCGCTGTGCTGGCGTGACGGGGACCAGGCGGGGGAATCGTTCCACGAGCCCTCGAAGGAGACCCGCCGCAGATTCAGGCCGTCGCGGTCCATGGTGTAGATCTGCGGAGCTCCAGTCCGATCCGAGGTGAAGGCGATCGTGCGTCCGTTCGGGGACCAGGCGGGGGCCACGTCGATGGCGCGGTTGTCGGTGAGCCGCCGCAGTTCGGTGCCGTCCACCGCGGCCAGATAGATCTCCGACTGGCCGTCGCGATTCGAGGTGAAGGCGATCCACCTCCCATCCGGCGACCAGGCGGGGGTGAAGGACTGGAAGTCCCCGACGAGCTTCTCGCCCCGGCCCTGATAGAGGAAGGCGAGGTAGAGGGCGGGAGCGCCCTCGCGGTAGGAGATATAGGTGAGCGCCCGCCCGTCCGGCGACCAGCTCGGGGTCATGTTCAGGGAACCGTTGGCGGTCACCGGGCGTTGCCCGTGACCGTCGTAGTCCATCAGGTAGATCTCCTTGCTGCGCGGTCCCGAGCGACTGGTGGAGAAGGCGATCCGGGTCCGGGCCACGCCCTGGTAGTTCCCGGCGTGTTGCAGGATGTCGTCCGCGATCCGGTGGGCGAGCATCCGCGCGGCTCCGCGGGCCGCCGTGTAGCGGCGGCCGAAGACGTTCTCCTGGGCCCGGACGGCGTGCATCCGGACCTCGGCCACCAGCATCTCGCCCTCGATCCGGAGAGTTCCGCTGACCAGGATGTCGGCGCCGATCGACTCCCACTGGTAGTAGTCGAGAACGCCGTCCGGCGATCCGGCTTCGGCGATCCGGTAGAAGCGCTTCGGAAGCATCCGGTAGACGCCGGCGTACTCGATGTCGCTCCACAGGACGGCGCTGGCCACCGAAGCCGATTCGGCTGCTTCTTCGGCCGGCGTGAATCCCGCGTCGGAAAGCGGCTCCGGCGAGGCGGCGTCCGTTTCCCCGGCCCGGATCCCGCTCTCGGCGGCTTCGGGCGGCGCCAATCGGAAGTCCGGGATGGCCATCCTCACCGGAGCTCCCGGACGGGTGATGTCGAGGTACCAGTCGCCGGCGTCCTGGCGGGCGTTTTCGGCCGCGGACGCCCCGAGACTCGTGGCTTCCACCGCTCGAGAGCCGCTTCCGGCGAACCCGGCAATCCGGGTCACCGGGACGAAACCCGCGGCAACGCCGGTGGCGAGCGCGGCGCCGAGGAGCCCGAGGGCGAGACGAGGCAGGCGAGGAGGCTTCATGGAACCTCGGGCGCCGGTCCGTCCGGGTTTCCGGCCGTTTCCTGCTCGTAGGTGAAGAGCAGATGGACACCGACGCGGTCTCTCGGATAACTGTCGGGAAGCCGGGGGAGGGGTTCGGCCAGCACGACCGCCCGGAGCGCCGCCCGGTCGAGGAGCGACTGGCCGCTCGAGGTTTCCACCTCCGCGTCGCTGATGGCCCCGTCGCGGAAGATCGTGAACCGGATGACGACGGTGGCCCGGCCCCGAACCGGAATCTGCTGCCAGTTGGCCTGAATCCGGGCGATCATCTGGCGCTGGTAGAAGGCGTACTCGAAGTCCTGGTCGAAGCGCGTGCCTCCCGGCGTTCCTCCGAGGCCGATCCCGGTGTCGCCGGACACCCGCCGGTCGGTCGCGCCCGTGTTGGAGGGCCTCCGGGTGGGCCGGGAACTGGTATCGACGGGACGGCGGGTCTCGAGCCGCGCGGAATCAGCCCACGCGGCATCGCGGCCCCGCAGACCGGATTCGGGCCGTTGGGGGCGCGCCGCCCGGCGTCGGGCCCGGGCGTCGGGCACGGGCATGCGGTCGCGGTTCTCCACCGTCGGGCGCGCCACCTCCGGACGCGACGCCGGAGGTTCCGGGACGGGTTCGGGTTCCGGCGCCGGAGGCTCGGGAGCCGGCGGCTCCGGTTCGGGTTCCGGGACCGGCTCCGGGGCAGGGGGCGGCGCCGCGGCGCGCCCCAGACTGGGGGTCGGACTCGGGCCCGACATCCCGAGTTCGATGAAGGCCGCGGAAGGAGGCGCCAGATCGCGGCCCGATTCCAGCTCGAGGCCCACGGCGGCGCCCCCGAGCAGCACGACGTGAGCGATCGCGGACCAGATCAGGTGACGCCGGAACGGTTCCTCCACCCGGCCCGGTCGCGAGGCTGCCGCCGGCCCTCGCCGGGTGGGCGGAGTCCGGGATGGATCCGGCACGAACAGCTACCTTTGCCGTTGTTCGCCGGGGTAGGCGTACACGAGACCCACACGGTCGAAACCCGCACGTTTCATCGTGTCTATTACCTCGATGACCTGTCCGTATTCTAGCGAGACATCCCCCTGCAGATAGCCCTCGCGAGCCCCTTCCAGATCGACGATTTCGCGAAGCCGTTCCTCGAGCAGCAACGGGTTTACCGCTCGCTCGCCGACAAAGGTGCGGCCCTCCGCGTCCACGGTGACGATGACGCGCTCGGTGGCCTCCGCGGACCGCATCCGGGCGGTCGGCAGGTTCACCTCGAGGGAGCGGACGAGAAGTGGAGCGGTCACCATGAAGATGATCAGCAATACCAGTACCACGTCCACGAAAGGGGTGACGTTGATCTCGGAAAGCGCGCTTCCCGCTGCCGCTCGCCGGCGGGCGCCGAGCTCGGCGAGGGCCGAACCGGAACCCGTTCTCGAACCTCCAGCGGCGCCGCCGGCGGTTCCCATCCCCATGCCGTCAGCGGGCCAGGTGCCGTTCCAGCATGGCCACGTACTCCATGGAAAAATCGTCCATCGTGGTGGTGATCCGGCGGATCTGCGCCAGGAACGCGTTGTAGGCGATGACGGCCGGGATCGCCGCCCCGAGTCCCGCGGCGGTCGCGATCAGGGCTTCCGACACGCCGGGGGCGACCACGCTGATGTTCGCCGACTGGGTGAGCGCGATGTCCCGGAAGGAGTTCATGATGCCCCAGACGGTCCCGAACAGTCCGATGAACGGGGTGGCGCCCCCGGTCGTCGCCAGAAACATCATCCGATGCTCCAGCGCCGCCGTCTCGGTGGACGAAGCCCGGAGCAGCGATCGCGCCACGGCTTCCATGTTCGAGACCCGCAGGCGGACCGGTTCCTCGTCCTCCTGGTCCTGCCGGGACTGATAGCGGACCTCCTGGTAGCCGGCGTGGAACAGCCTCGCCAGCGGGCTGTCGGGATGTTTCCGGGCCCACGCGACGACATCCGCGAATCGCTTGGCGGACCGGAAGTGGCTCAGGAAGGCGGCCGAGCTCCGCTCCACCTGGCCGAGCCGCCGTGACTTGTGCAGGATGATGGCCCAGGAAACGAGGCTGAAGAAGAGCAAGGTGGCGAGCACGAACCAGGCGACCGGCCCGGCCTCCACCACGAGCGCCAGGAAACCGCCCTCATCGAGGAATCCGGTGGAGGAATCGAGTTCGACGGCGGTCACCGCCTCGTCGACGGTCTCGGCAGCCTGGGGTTCGGGCGGCACCTGCCCCGCCACCACGGCGCGGGGCAACAGCAGCGAGACTCCGGCCCGGAAAAGAGCGTGAAGCGAAGCCGTCAACCGGGCGAACACGTAGGAGCGGCGGGAAACCCGAATACCCAACATATAGTAGCCTAACCCATGCCTGACCACTACCCATTGGGGTTCCTGCCGTTCCTGGCGGTGATCCGCCGCGGGGAGAGTTCCGGGGCCGGCCCGGGGAGCGAGCGCCTCGGCCTCGCCTGCTAGCGCGGAGTTCGGCCTCTCCCTTCCCACTGCCGGCCGCGATGCTTCACTGGCTCCGGGCGCAAAACGTCGCCCTCCTCAGGGATGTCTCGCTCGAGTTCGAAGCGGGGCTGAACGTGGTCACCGGCGAGACCGGGGTGGGAAAGAGCGTCCTGCTGGAGGCGCTCGGACTGATTCTCGGCGGGCGCGGTCGTTCACAGCTGGTGGGCCCCCTGGGGGACCGGGCGGTCGTCGAGGCGGGTTTCACGTCGCCCGCGGGGGAAACGCCGGACGGGGAGCGATTCGGGGCGCTCGCCGGGGAAGCGGGATTCCCCGCCGAAGACGGCGATCTCGTGATCCGCCGGGAGCTGCGGCTCGCGCCGGGACGGCGCTCGATCTCCAATCGGATCACCGTGAACGGGACCGCGGTGCCGGTGGCCGTGCTTCGCGCGCTGGGGGTGATCCTCGCCGAGATCTACAGCCAGGGGGAGTACCTGGCTCTCCTGGAGCCCGGGGCCGCCCGGGAAACGGTGGACGGGGCGGGCGGTCACGCGCCCTTGCGCCGCGACGTGGCGGCCGCTTTCCGCGCCCTTCGCGCTCGCGAAGCGGAACGCGACGCTCTCCAGGAACGGCTGGCCGCCGCGGCGGTGCAGCGCGCCGAGATGGAACGGGCCCTCGAAGAGATCGAACGGGCAGCGCCGCAGCCGGGCGAGATCGGGGGCCTGCTCGAAGAGCGCCGGACGCTCGGCCACGCGGAACAACTCGCCGGCCGCCTCGAGAGCGCATATCAGGCGCTCTACGGGTCGGACTCCGCGGCCGGCGCGCAGTTGGCGGTCGCGCTTCGCGCCCTCGAGGAGGCGGGCGCCATAGATCCCCGGACTGCCGGCCTGCTCGATGGGCGTCCGGATCTGCTCGTCGAGTTGGAGGATCTGGCGGCCGCGGTGCGGGACCGGCGCGACAGCGTCCGGGCGGCGCCGGAGCGGCTCGCGGAAATCGAGGACCGTCTCGTCGTGCTGCGCGGCCTCGAACGCCGCTACGCAGGAGGAGCGGGCGGCGCGGACGCCCTGCTCGAGCGGGCCACGGAAATTCGCGACGCGCTCGCCGAACTCACGGATCAGGCGGAGGAACGCCGCCGCGCGGTGGCGGCGGCCGCGGCGGCCGCCGCCCGCTACCGGGAGCGGGCGGCCTCGCTCCGCGCCGCGCGCAAGGCGGCCGCGGAAGCGCTCGCCAGGGGAGTGCAGGGGGAACTCGTCGGGCTCGGCATTCCCCGTGCCCGCTTTTCCATCGGGATGGAACCGCTCCCGGAAGGATCCGGACCCGGGGAGGCCGCAGGCACCAGGCACTTCACGGAACACGGCCTCGACCGCGTGGAGTTCCTGTTCAGCGCCAGTGCCGAGATGGCGCCGGCGCCGATCGGAGAGGTCGCCTCGGGAGGAGAGTCATCGCGGTTCTTCCTGGCGCTGAAGGCGGCCGGGGCGGGGAAGGGGGGCGCGGCAACCCTGGTTTTCGACGAGGCGGACACGGGGACCTCCGGCCGCATTGCGGATGCCGTCGGGCGGCGTCTCAGGCGCCTGGCCGCTTCGCGCCAGGTCGTTTCCGTCACGCATCTGCCGCAGGTCGCCGCGCTCGGGCGGACCCACCTCGTGGTCGAGAAACTAGAATCCGGCGATGCGGTTCGGGTCTCGACCCTTGACGAGGACACCCGGATCGAGGAAATCGCCCGTATGCTCGCCGGCCCCGAGGTCACCGACAGCGCTCGAAAACACGCGTCCCAATTGCTCGCCGGTGCGGATGCCGGCGCCCCCGGCGGCGAAACCGGAGGGTTCGCGCCGGAGCCGGCGGGGCGCTGAATGACGGTCCGCGCATCAGGCCCGCCCGCGCCGTTGCAGACCGGCCCGGTCGCCGGGTATCCCGCCGGCTCCCCAGTCCCCGGGCGTTCCCTCGGGTTTCGGATCGAAACCTGGGGTTGCCAGATGAATGTCCACGACTCGGAGAAGATGGCGGCGGCGCTGGGGTCGCTCGGTTGCCGGCCGGCGGAGACGGAGTCCGCGGACGTCGTGGTGCTGAACACCTGTTCCGTTCGCGAGAAAGCGCAGGAAAAGGTCTTCGCGCGGGTGGAACAGCTCGTCGGCCGGGGCGGCGAACGCCCACGGCTGATCGGAGTGGCGGGATGCGTGGCGCAGCAGGAAGGGGAGGCCATCTTCGGCCGGGCGCCGGCGGTGGATTTCGTCCTCGGCACCCAGAGCCTGGTGTGCCTCCCCGACATCGTGCACCGGCTCCTCGATGGCGAGACCCGCATCGTCGAGACCGGGCGCCATCCGGACAACCTCGACATCCCCCCGGAGCAGATCGATCGGATTCCCGGGGTCAAGGCGTACATCACGATCATGGAGGGGTGCGACAACTTCTGCTCGTTCTGCGTGGTGCCGTTCACCCGCGGGCGCGAGAGGTGCCGGAGCGTGTCTTCCATCGTGCGCGAAGCGGAGTCGCTCACGGCCTCGGGTTTTCGGGAGGTCCAGCTTCTCGGCCAGAACGTGAATTCCTACCGGGACCCGGAAGATGGAAGGGACTTCGCCGAACTGACCGACGCCGTGGGAGCCGTGCCGGGCATTCGCCGGATCCGCTTCACGAGCCCTCATCCCAAGGATTTCAGCGACGCGCTCATGGAGCGTTTCGCGGGCGGGGGACCACTGATGCCGCACATGCACCTCCCCGCACAATCCGGTTCGACGACCGTGCTGGAACGCATGCGTCGCGGATACAGCCGTGAAGAGTTCCTGGAGCTGGTGGGACGGGCGCGGGACAAGGCTCCCGAACTCGCTCTTTCGACGGATCTGATCGTCGGCTTCTGCGGCGAGACGCGGCGCGAGTTCGAAGAGACCCTGACGCTCCTCGACGAGGTGCGGTTTTCGTCGGTCTATTCGTTCAAGTACTCCGAGCGCCCTCACACGCTCGCCTCGAAGCGGTTGCCGGACGACGTTCCGGACCCGGAGAAGACGCAGCGTCTCGTCGAACTCCAGGCCCGGCAGCGGGCGATCCAGCTCGCCCTGCACCGCGACCTGGTCGGGCGCGAGGTGGAGGTGCTCATCGAAGGGCCCAGCCGCAAGGGCGGTCAGCTTGCGGGACGGGGGCCCGACAACCGCATCGTCAATTTCGACGGCCCGGTCGAGGCCGCCGGCAGCTTCGGCGAGGTGAGGATCACGGGGTTCGGCCCGAACAGCCTGTTGGGGGAGCCGGTGAGTTCATTGACGCCGCGCCGGCTCCCCGGCAGCGCGCCTGGCCTCACCTCCGACCGCGATGGATGGGGCGGTGAAATCCCCCTTCCCGTCGTCCCGGCGGCCACGGGAAACGGCGCCTGCGAGGCCATGCCCGCCGGATGAGCGCGGCAACGAGGAGCTGACCGTGGAGATCGAGGTAAGCATCAAGGCGATCCTGATGGTGCCGCGGACCAGCGCCGCGGTCGTGATGCTCAAGGAGGAGTCCGGGGATCGGGAAGTCCCCATCTGGGTCGGCCCCATGGAGGTCCGCGCGATCGGCCTGCAGATCGAGAACTACGAGCCGCCCCGGCCGTTCACGCACGACCTGATCCGGGAACTGCTCCGGGAACTGGATGCCCGGGTCACCAAGGTGGTGATCCACGACGTGCAGGACAACACCTTCTACGCGCACGTCCATCTCCAGCGCAAGCGCCAGCGGTTGGCGGTGGACGCCCGGCCAAGCGACGCCATTGCCCTCGCGCTGAGAACGAGGGCGCCCATCTTCGTCCATTCCCGCGTCATCGAACGCGGCGCCCGGCGGGCGGAGGAACTCATGGCGGAGGACGTCGAACCACCGGAGGACAGCGAGGCGCTCGGCGACTGGCTGGAGGCTCTCGACGAGGACGACCTCGGTGATACGCACTAGAGCGTGACCTTGTCGATAGGCTGCTAGACATCGCCCGATGCCAGCCACCATCACCGTTGCGAACCAGAAGGGCGGGGTCGCCAAGACCACCACCGCCGTCAACCTGGCGGCGGCGTTCGCCGGCGCCGGACACCGGACGCTGCTTGTGGATGTCGACCCCCAGGCGAACGCCTCGGTGAGTGTCATCGATCCGGATCCATCCCGCCCCTCGATGCTGGAGGCGCTCACCGGCGAGGTCCGCTTCGCGGAAATCATCAGCCCCGCGTCGGTGGAAGGCCTTTCGGTAGCCGAGGCGCGCATTTCGCTCGCGAAGCTGGAACGCCAGCTCATGGGCGACATCGACGCCCACTACCGCCTTCGGGACCGTCTCCAGTACGTCCGGGAGGAGTTCGATTACATCGTGATCGACACTCCTCCGACGCTGGGGCTCATCACGGTGAACGCGATGGTGGCGAGCGACTTTCTGCTGCTGCCGCTGCCGCCGACGTACTACGCGCTCGAGGGCGCCGACGACCTGCTCGACACCCTGGAGCAGGTCCGCCGCCGTCCCAATCCCGATCTCTCGCTCCTCGGAGTGGTGATCACCATGGCGGATCAGCGCACCCGGATCGCGCGGGACGCGATCCGCAAGATCCGTGGGCACTTCGGAAACGCGGTCTTCCGGACGCTGATCAGCCGGAATGTTCGACTCGAAGAGAGTCCCGCCTACAAGGAGTCCATCTTCGCGTTCGCCCCCAACTCCCGGGGAGCCGAGGACTACGGACGCCTGTCTCGGGAGGTGCTTGCCCGTGTCCAAGCGAACCGGTCTTCCTGAAGAGGTCGCGCTGAAGCCGCGTGACAGCCACTATGTGGCGGGGCTCGCTCCCGACGAGCCGGAGGTCCGGCACCGGATGATCCCCACGGCTCAGATCCACCCGAATCCCGATCAGCCACGCCAGCGCATCGGGTCCCTGGAACCGCTCGCCACCTCGATCCGCGACCAGGGCATCCTGCAACCGATCTTGGTCCGCCGCCTGGGTCCCAAGGACTTCCAGATCATTGCCGGAGAGCGGCGCTACCGCGCCGCGGTACTGGCCGGATTGCGCGAAGTGCCATGTATCGAACGGGAGGCCGAGCCCGGGGACGCGCTCGAGCTGGCCCTGGTGGAAAACCTGTTGCGGGACGACCTCTCCGCCTTTGAAGAGGCCGCCGCGTACGAGGGGCTCATCCGTGAGCACGGGCACACCCACGACTCGCTTGCCCGCCGGGTCGGCAAGGGACGCACTTCCATCACCGAGACCCTCGCCCTCCTGAACATCCCCGAGGAGATCCGGGAGCTCTGTCAGGTCTCCGGGATTGTCTCCCGCCGCCAGTTGCTGCGGGTGGCCCGCGAGCCGAATGCCGAGGCCATGCTGGCCTGCGTCCAGCGGCTCGCCCAGGGACTCGAGGACCCCGTGCCCAAACGCCCGAAGGGCAGGGGAGAGCGGGCGCGGCCCTTCGTCTTCCGCTACGCCCCCCGGGGCGGTCCGTTCCGTCTCCAGTTGACCTTTCGCCGCAGTGAGGTGGAAGAGGCGGAGGTGCTGGAAGCGCTCAGGACGCTTCTCCGGCAGCTCGAAGAGCAAAGCGCTGATGTCGGCGCGCCGACATCCGACGCAAGCGACAGCGAATCAAAGAGTTAGGAAGGGAGTCGGTCAGTTCTCCAGGGGAAGGGCGACACCGCGACACCCTCCCGCGCCGGGTCGCTGAAACGCCCGGAGCAACGACTCGGCTGACATCGCCGGCATCCGGAGGCGCCGTCCGCGCGGGAACTGCCGATTGCTCCCGACGGCTCTCCGGCCGAAGGCTAGAATGCGCCGCATGTCTCGATTTCCCGCTTCCGCGTTGCTGACGGCCGGTCTGGCCGCAGGTCTCGTCGCCACCACGGGGTCCGCCCAGGACACCGACACGCCCACCGTGAAGGCCGGTGACCCGGCGCCCGATTTCGAACTCAAGGACGCCCACGGGGCTTCCTACCGTCTTTCCGAACTGCTGGAGCGCGGCCCGGTCGTCCTGGAGTTCTTCCGCAGCGGGGGTTGGTGACCATTCTGCATTGCGCAACTCGGCGAGTTGCAAGGATCCCTGGCTGAGTTCGAGGCGGCGAACACGACCGTGCTCGGTATTTCCAAGTACGGGACAGGGGATACCCTGATGTGGCTTTCGAAGAACGACTGGTCCTTCCCGGTTCTGGTGGATGGAGGCCCGGTCATCCGCGAATACGGCATCCCGAACCCGGATCACGACGGGACGGACCGGGAGGGCATTCCCCATCCCGCGACCATCATCGTGGACACGGACGGCGTCGTCCGTTTCGTCAACGTCTGGGTGAACTACCGCGACCGCACGCCGCCCAACGAGATCCTCGCCGAGATCTCCCGTCTCGGGGGGTCCTGATGACCGTCCATGTCCAAAAGGAGTTTCGCCCCATGAAACGCCGTCTCATTCTGTCCGCCCTGCTGTTGGCCGTGTCCGGCGGCCTCGCCGCCGGCCAGGCGCCGATGATTCCCGACTGGGAGAACGCGGCGAAGTTTGAACTGGTGGCTTCGCAGTCCCCGGTCCGGCCCGGCGATCAACTGGAAGTGGCCGTGGTTGCGGAGCTTGACGAGGGGTACCACCTCTACGGGCCCGAAGAGGCCTTTCCGACCGCCACCGTGGTGGAACTCGTCGAGGGAGGGGCCTTCAAGAGCGGCGAGCCTGCCTATCCGCCCCCGATTCGGCGAGATCTCTCGGGACTTGGGGAATACGACCTCTACGAGGGAAAGATCGCCATCCGGATCCCGGTCACCTCCGTTCTCGAGCGCGGCCGTTCCGCCGATGCCGAGGTGCTGGTCCGCTACCAGCTCTGTACGGACAACGCCTGCAGTGCCCCCACCAGCACCACCCTGGAGCTGTCGCTGCCGACCGCCCGGGCCGGAACTCCGGTGAAGGAACTTCATTCCGCGATCTTCAGACAATCGCGATGAGCCCCAACCCGAAGAAGAAGGTCGTCCACACCTGCCACGCCCGGGTCATCAAGGAAGCCGGTCCGGTCCGGCAGGCCTTCCTGGAGGACTTCGAGCAGCCGGTCCGGTTCGGCGTCCACAGCGGGATCGCCGCGTTCTATGGGGTGAGCCCGGCGGAGGAGCTGCCGGCGACCCTCGACTACGTGGTGGCCGCCACCGGCGGTTGAATGGTGGGGACGTTCGGGCGGGCGCTCGAAGTACGCGGCATTCCGAGCCAGCCGGATCGGCTTTCGGCCGACATCGAGGGCGACATCGTGGATGAGGACGGGGTCATGGCGCTGCGTGCCGTGCGGATTCGGTACCGGGTAGCGTTGCCGGCCGGGAAGCGCGCGGAAGCCGAACGCGCGCTCCGCTTCCACGAACGCGGCTGCCCGCTCGCCAACACCCTGAAGGGCAGCGTGGACATCACCTATACGGCTGATTTCGAGGAAACGCGCGAATAGCGCCCGGCTGGATGAGTGCCCCGGGTTCGGCGATCCGCGGTCTGATGCGCCGCGCGCCGCAACTGGTGACCGTGGTGACCGCCAGCGGCCCGGAAGGCCCGAGAGGCATCACCGTCAGTTCCTTCATCCCGGTGAGCCTCGACCCGCCGCTGGTGCTGGTCTCGATCATGAACTCGGCGCGGGCTCACGCCGCGATTGCCGCGGGCGCTTTCCGGGTGCACCTGCTCGCCTCCGATCAGGCCTCGGTTTCCGGGCACTTCGCGAAGCCCGGACTGGACTCGCGGACCCAGTTTGCGGCCCCGTTTTCCGACGCGGTGAGGGCGGACGGCTCCGGTGCTCCACCGCTCTTGGCCGGCTGCATCGGCTGGCTCGAATGCGCCACCGTCGGCAACTACGCGGAGGGCGATCACACCCTGTTCATCGGGCGAGTGACCGAGGGCAGGGTAGAGCGCGCGGAGGCTGCTCCTCTCCTCTACTACGACCGGGGCTATCGCGAGGTTGGGGCCGCCCGGAGTGACTCGCCGGGTTAAGTCGATGCGCATCGGGGGGACCGTGGTCCTGCTCCTGCTGGGCCTCGGGACGCTCGCAGGTTGCGGTGGCGGCGCGGAAGCTCCCGCGCCCGTCGAAGAACCGGAGCCTGTCGAGGAGGCCCCTCCCGCCCCGGAGCCGGAACCGGCCCGACCCGCCCCGCCGCCCGCTCCTCCGCCACCGATCACGGGCGCTCTCCAGGTGGAGGGAACCGAAGGGGCCAGCGTGTCGCTCGGCGGCCGGGTGCTCGGGACCGTGCCGGGCGCCTGGGAGGAGCTGGAGGCGGGGGAGTATCCGATTCGAGTCGAGAAGGAGGGTTTCCATCCGCTGGAGGTCAACATCACCATCCGGGGAGGCCGTACGCGATCGCTGGCCGCGGATCTCATAGAAATGCTGGGATCCATCACCGTGGAGAGCGACGTGGCTGGGGCGAACGTCTTCCTGAACAGGAACTTCAAGGGAAACACGCCGGTGACCATCGCGGATCTGCAACCCGGCGAGTACAACCTGACGGTGGCGGTGGAGGGGCGCGACGTGGTGTCCCGGAAGGTTGAGGTCGGCCGCCGAGCCGTGCCGGTTCGGGTGGAGTTCGGCGATCTGGTGGCCGCACTGGAGGTGCGGGTGGCCGTCGTCCACAAACACCGCTTTGGATCGTGCGAGGGGACGCTGGTCGCCACCCCGGAGGGGTTCGACTACCAGACGGATCACAAGGACGCCTTCCGACTGTCGTTCGGAGAGACGGAGCGGTTCGAGATCGACTATCTGGAAAACAATCTGCGTCTCAAGGTGCAAGGCGGGCGTACCTACAACTTTGAGTCGCCGACGGAGGATGTGGACTCGCTGTTCGTGTTCCACCGGGACGTCACCGCGTTTCGGGAACAGGGGTAGGTGGCGCGAGATTCGGGGTTCCGGTCTGCGTTCTGGGCGGTTCTTAACATAATCATCCTTATCGGAAGCTGGCTCCTCTGCGGCCGGGGACGCCCGCGCACGCAAGACCGCCGCCGCCGCCAACCGACAGGCGAAGCACTGGGCCAACACCCGCCGCACTCTCATCATCGCTGCAGTGATCGAGAACAAAGCCCGGCTTTCCCGTTGGGAAGACCTCAAGTTCCCGGACGGAACCCCGGCCGAGGAGGCGCGTGCCCTCGCCGCACAGATGCGGCGCGACGGCTGGCGCGTCCACCGGGCGAACGGCAATTGCCTGGTGATTTCCGAAGTCCCCACCACCGCCGACCCTCCCTCCGCGCTCATGTCCGCCCTGGAATCCGCCCCCGTCAATCCGGCTGGCCTCTCGGCCCTCGCGGAGGTGGTCCACGAGGTCCGCGCCTGGGATTCTGGGTGGCAGGCGCGCTTCCCGGCCGGCCTGGAACGATCGAAGTTCGTCACCCCCGAACGGACCGACTCCAACCTGCTCGCCTACCCTATCCCTGCCGAATCCCGTTCGGAGCCGCCACGCCCGGGCTTTTTGCCGTTCCACGGTGCTCCGACGCATCCGGATGCGCCTCCTGCGCCTCCTGCACTCGCAGCCTTCGACTTCCTCGGCGGGCAGTCCATGCGCAGCGGCCGGGGCGTCACCCACGAGGCTCGACTCGTCGTGCATGTCCTCGGCAACCTCAGCCCTGCCGCCCGCAAAGGCGGCGCCATGACTCCGCAGTACTTCTCGGCGGCCGAGATGGCGGCGGAGTTATGGACCCAGCTCCCACGAGGTGGCCGGGCGATCTGGATGCTGCGACGGGCTCTCGATCGCATGACGCACCTTGAGGCCGGGCCCATCACCCTTCCTGACGGATCACTGGCCGCCCTGCGCCCGCTAATGATCGGGGCGGTCCCCTACGATCTCGACGGCTCGGTCGAGATATTCGTCCGAATGCCGCCAAACCCGGAGGGGCGCGGCTTCCGATACGACCGGTTCCGAGCCCGGCACTGGGGCAGACGCTCGGCGCCGCACTGGCGGCTCTATCTCGGGGCCTGTTTCCTGCGGGATCGCTTCGCCATCAACGGGCGCGGCATCGAGCTGACGATCCCCGAGGTGCGACGCGGGCCCGGCGGCGTCATTCTGGACGCCGCTGGCAATCCCATCTACAGCAAGGGAAGACCGGTCCAGCAGTGGCATCACCCCAAGGCGATCACGACCGACCAGCGCGTCCCCAACCCGGCCGCACGCTCTCTCTCCGTCTATTCCCTCGAAGACCTCACACGCCTCGCGTGCGGACCGGCTCCGGACACGATGACCAAACAGGCAAGGTACTGGCGCCGCGGACGCACGGAGGAGGCCCTCGACGACCTCCAGAATGCCGGCGATCTGGAATACGAACTCGCGGACGATCGGAACGGACGCCGCGGTTTCCGCCTCGCGGCCGTGGACCCGCGACGTCGCCACCGCCGGCTGACGGAATAGCCAACCCCCTCCCCCCGGGAGCGGGTGTGTTTCCAACTTTACCGGCGTGTTCCCAGCTTTACCTCGCGTGTTTCCAGCTTTACCAGGTGTGTTTCCAGCTTTACCAGGTGTGTTTCCAGCTTTACCGGCGACGCGAACTCCCGTGGCGCTCTTGGACCGAACGCCCGTACCCCAATTCTTCCCCAATTCCTTCCCAATTCTTCCCATATGGGGGAAGGGAATTGGGGAAGTGCGCGCGAGGGACACAGAACAACCACACACCGCGCGCGCCGCGCGCTGAGAGAGCAACCGACGCAACGGCCACCCCGCCCCGCACTGGCAGTTCCACCCCGTCTAGCGCGACTTCGTCACGCGCCTCCGGTCGGGCTCCGCTTCGCGGCCCCTCCCTCTCCCGCCGCTCTCGCGGCGGGTCAGCTACGAACGCGAAAACCCTGGCTGGACCAGCTCCGCACCATCAGGATCGCCGCCAGCGCTGGAGGCTGAATTCGCCATCGCCCGCGCACCTGTGATAGATAACCGCCAACGAACCCGTGACCACACACACACACACACACACACACACCGCAAGACCCGGACCAGGCCGCGGCGTACGTTCGGGCGCTGTTTGCTGAAGAAGAACATCTCGCGCTAGTCGCGATCGACCGGATCGCAGGCCGCCATCCGGAACAGCGCATCTGCCAGGCGCGAGCCCTCACCGCGCCGAAGTTCCAGGCGTGGCTCCGCGCCCTGAACGCCCAGGGCTACGACATCTTCTTGTCGATGAACCCCGTCAAGCCGGAGCGGCGCCGCCGCGAGAAGCAGGACGTGGCGAAGATACGCCGACTCCAGCTCGACCTGGACCGCAACGGTCCCGAGTCCCTCCACCGCGTCCTCGCCGACGTGCATGCCGGGTCCCTGCCCCGCCCCGCCGCTGTGGTCCGGAGCTCGCGCCACAACTACCAGGTCATCTGGCACGCGGATCCGGCCGTCTGGACCGCCCCGGAGGCCGAGGACGCCATGCGCCGCCTGGCGGCCGAATACGGCGGCGACTCATCGGTGGCCGACGTCGCCCGTGTCATGCGTCTGCCGGGCTTCCGCAACAAGAAGCCGGAGCGCGATGACGCCCCCGTCCGCTGGACCGACCACGCCGGACGGAAAACGCACCCGGATGCGTTCGCACATCTACGCGAGGTGGAGCTGTCTCCGAAGCGCTCGTTAGGAGCGGCCCGCCAGATCGAGGGGCGCGACAACAGCCAGTCCGCTAGGGACTGGGCCTACGCGAAGGACCAGCTCCGCAAGGGCGTTTCCCAGGAGAAGGTCATCGCAGTCCTCGCGAAGCGGCGGTCCGGCGAAAAACACGACCCGCACTACTACGCCGAGCGGACCACCCGCAAGGCATTCCTCGAGATCCAGCGGCCGCGGCAGCGGGCGCTGCCATCGCGCTGAAGCGAAAGGAGAAGCGCATATGGCAATCCGAAAGATCACGGTCGACGGCCAGCCCGCCGTCCAGGTCGACACGGAGCAAGACTTCGCCACGGCGCTGGACTCCGGACTCCTCATCGTGGCGGACGACGAGATCGGCGAGTCCTTCGGCTTCCCGCCGTACGAGGACGACTTGGCCACCCTCGAGGACACCGAGCCGCCACCCGACGACTGGGCCTGACGCCGGCGAGACGCGGTTCCCTTCCATCCGGAGCAACCAACATGGCCAACGCCAACCGCAAGACTCCCGGCAGGGACCGTATCGAGCAGTACCACCAGCAGTTCGCGGACTCGATCATCAAGCAGATCGAGGCCGGAACCGCGCCGTGGCAGAAACCGTGGAAGCCCGGCGAGCGGTCCTTGCCCCGGAACGCCGTAACGGGCGACGAATACCGGGGCGGCAACTCTCTCTACCTCAGCCTTCGCGGCCAGGAACGCGGCTTCGCGGACACCCGTTGGGCCACCTACCGCCAGATCAAGGAGGCGGGTGGCCACGTCCGCAAGGGCGAGCACGGCGAGAAGATCCTCTACGTCGGCAGCCAGCGGATCACTCCCGAGAAAGACGAACAGGGCCGCCCGGTCGTCGACGAGGAAGGCCGGCCCGCCTACACGCGCCACAGCAAGCGGGGCGCGCGCTTCTGGCGCACCTACACCGTCTTCAACGTCGAGCAGACGGAAGGGCTGCAACTGCCGCCGCGCGACGCTCCCGCCCCGGAATGGCAGCGCCATCAGGCCGCCGAAGCAGTGATCGAGGCGGCCAACGTGCCCATCAAGCACGTCCCGGGGGACCGGGCCTACTACAGCGGCAACCACGACCAGATCGTCCTTCCGGAACGCGGCCAGTTCCGCTCCGCCGAGCATTACTACGCGACCGCCCTCCATGAGTTGTCACACGCGTCCGGACACGAGAGCCGGCTGAACCGCGAGTCTTTCCACAACGCCGTCAAATACCCCACGGGGGGCTTCGGCAGCGCGCCCTACGCCCGCGAGGAACTCCGGGCGGAAATCGCGTCCATGATGACCGGCGAACGCATCGGCATCGGCCACATCCCGCACGACGGGTGCGGCAACCAGGCCGCCTACGTCAAGAGCTGGATCCAGGCGCTCAAGAACGACCCGCGCGAAATCCACCGCGCCGCCGGCGAGGCCGAGCGCATCTCCCGCCACCTGGTGGAACCCGCCCGCGAGCGCATCAAGCAGATCGGCCGGGACACGCTGCCGCCGCCGGATGCGGCGGAGTTGCGCGTTCCCGCACTCACGCCCCCGGCGCACTCCCGGCAGCAGCCCGCCATGAGCCCTGGACGGTGACCATGCCGCCGCTTCTCCCCCGCCTGGCGCTCGGGCTCGTTCCTATCCTCCTCTGCCCTGCCCTGGGCTGCGACCGCCTCCGCGGCGCCGACACCCCGACCACCCCGGAGGACCCTCCGGACCTGGTCGTGACCGATCCGGTGATCGGACTCGACGGATGCCCGGTCCCCTTCCCCTTCGTGCCGCACCAGGCCGACCGGGCCGCCTTCCAGGCGGCGCTCACCCTTGACGCCGTAGACGAACCCCCGCGACTCCGCTGGATGCCCGAGGCCGCCGCATCCGGGAACTTCTTCGTCGACTTGCAGGTGGTGTTCCTCTTCAACGGCCGCGCCCGGGTCACGTCCGTCCTCCACCGTTCGGACGACTGCATCGCCGCCGTGATGGCCCGCCGCGTCCACTACGCGTTCTTCCACCCCGCGCGCCTCCACGGCAACCCTGTCTCCGTTCGCGGACGCATCGAGTTCAAGCATCCGGAGGACGAATGACCGGCCAACACCCCGTCCTCGCGCAGCGCGCGCTCCAGCCTGCCTGGCCTGCTGCAACGAGCGTCCGGCAGCTCTGGATCATCGGTCTGGTTCTCCTGGCCGCCTGTGCGGAGCGGCCAGGTGTGCCGACCTACCCGCCCCCGCCGTCGCATCGCGGACCGGTCCCGGTGCCGCCGACACCCCCGCAACCCCCACCGTCAATCCCGGACGGCGGTGTTCCGGATCTCCTCGAATCGCGCTGGAGCGGTCCCGCGTTTGTCGGATCGACGCACCTGGCGGACATGGAACTCAGCGTCACACGGCGGGATTCCGAGGTCACCATCCGAGGCTCGCTGGCCGGACGCGGGCGGACCTCCGTCATGCCTGTCATCCGCGGCGAGGTCGACGACCAGGGCCTTGCGCGGTGCCGCCCCGGAAGCTGCGGCGTCGGTTGGCCGCTCGGCTGGCTCCCGTTCGTGCGGAAGGAGATCACGGCAATTCGCATCGAGCATGACGCCCTCGAGTGGCATGAGGTCCTTACCACCGACGAAGACGGCGACGGCGAAACCCGCGACGTGCCGTTGCACGCGTTCCTGGAGCGGGTGCCTCGGTGAGCCCCCCCGCGACCCGGGCGCCAACCCCTCTGTCCCGGCCAGGAATGGTCCTGCCGGGGATCCACCCGCGGGCTCCCGCCCGCATTCACCAGGAGCAACCAACATGGCCGAAGCCAAAACCTCTCCGTCCCCGAAGCCCGCGGTCGACTCGCCCAGCCGCTACTACGGCAAGTTCGCCGAGACCGCCATCCGGCAGATGGAGGCCGGCACCGCGCCGTGGCAGCGCGGCTCGAAGACCGGAGAGCCGGTCCTGCCGCGCAACGCCATCACGGGGCGCGCCTACACCGGCGGGAACTCCGTCTACCTGGCGAGCCGCGGCCAGGACCGGGGCTTCTCGGACAACCGCTGGATGACGATGGACCAGATCAAGAAGGCCGGCGCCCAGCCGCCCAAGGGACCCGGCGAACGGGTCCTCGTCCGCGCCGAGCGGAACGGGCAGCAGCCCGTCTGGCGCACGTCCATCGTCTACAACGTGGAGCAGGTCAAAGGCCTGAAGCTGCCGCCGCGGCGGCCCCGTCCCTACTGGCAGGCCCACAACAACGCCGACGCCGTCATCGCGGCTTCCGCGGTGGAGATCAAGACCTCCCCCGGCGACCAGGCCTACTACAGCAAGGACCGCGACCAGGTCGTCCTGCCCCGGCCGGCCCAGTTCCGCAGCCCGGAGCACTACTACACCACCGCGATCCGGAACATGGCGCACGCCTCCGGACACGAGAGCCGGATGGACCGCGAGACCTTCAAGCAGACGCACAGCGAGGGTCTCGAAGGCGCGGCGCACGGCCGCGAGAAGATGCGGACCGAGATCGCCACCATGACGGTGGCCGACCGTCTGGGGGTCGGCTACGAGCCGCACGCGGACCCCAGCTACAAGGAGCTGTGGATCAAGGCGCTCAAGGAGGACCCGCGGGAGATGCACCGGGCGGCTTCCGAGGGCCACCGGATCGCACGGAACCTCATGAGGCCGGCCCGCGACCAGCTGCGGGACATCGCCCGCGAGGCCCGCACCGCGGTCCAGGCCTCGACCGAGCGCGATCCGCACGAGATCCCCAACCCGCGGCCCATGCCCCAGCGCGCGGCGCCGGCGATGTCGCCCGGGCGCTGACCCAGGTAGATGAGCCGCCGCCCCGAACCCCGCCGCCCGGACCGGCCGGCAGTCC
>JAPPGX010000069.1 GCA_028877265.1 Acidobacteriota bacterium | reverse complement strand
GGATGCGGTGGATCGGATCGTAGCCTGCATGCGCAAGATTCCGGTGGACCGGCGGCGCCGCGACAGATACCCGATGAAAGCCCGGGCATTCAACTACTTCGACTTCTACCACCACCAACTCGTCGGCGACGAAATCCTCTCGGGCAAGTCAACCGCGGCGGTCACGGAGGCCGTGCGGCAAGCCGTGGACGAATTCCTAGACGCGGAGGATTCGGACTACACGCGCATCAACGACTACTTTTCGTGTTTGGCGTTTCGGCCCGAGGCGGTTGCCGAGGCCGTGGCGGAGGAAGCGAAGTAGGCCGGAGACTTCCCGAAGCTCGTGCCGGTCATCAGCACGAAGCTCCCGCCGCGTTTAGCGGTCCCGATGACCTCGATCTGGCCCCGCGTCCACCTCCCGCGAGATGTCCTTCGTCCGGATGTGCGTGAGGCTCCCCGCGACTCGAGAAACAGCACCGTCCGGGGGGCTGGGCCGGTCGCCGGTACGATTCCGCCAAGCATACCTCTCATACGGAGGGGCCATGCCCGGCCGGTCACTCTGGGCCCGGGTCCCGAACCGTTTGCCGAGTGCGGCAAGCCTCAGACGAAAAGCTGCAGCACCCACTTCCGCAGCAAGGGTAGAACAAGTTTGGCGACGGCGGGTCCGGCAGACTGTGAGACGTCATCCCGCGCCGGAGGGTTGAGACGCCGTCCACGCACTACTAGGGACCGATGTCAGGACACTCCATAGACGGCAGGCCCGGCGATCTCGCGTTCGTAATGGGAGGCGGGGGAGCGCGGGCAGCCTATCAGGTCGGGGTGCTCCGCTATCTGTCGCGCCGATTCCCGGATCTCCAGATCCCCATCATCACCGGCGTCAGCGCGGGTGCGATCAACGCGGCCCACCTCGCGGCCCACCACGGCACCTTCGAGCAGGCCACCGAGGAACTCTACCATCTCTGGTCCAATCTGAACGTGGACCACGTCTTCCGCACCGACGCCGGATCACTTGGCTGGCACTTGCTGCGCTGGGCCCGGCAGCTGGTATCCGGCGGCGCCGGCTCGCTCCCGCCGGTCCGTGGACTCCTCGACACCGACCCGCTCCGCGCGTACCTCACCGACACGATGCACGCGATCGACGGCGAACTCACGGGGATCAACTACAACCTCCGCACGGACCGACTCAAGGCCGTCGCGCTCAGCACCACCAACTACTCCACAGGGCAGTCCGTCCTCTGGGTGCAGGGTCAGGGGGTGAAGGAGTGGGAGCGCCCCACCCGCCGCTCCCGCCTCACGACGCTGACCGTCGAGCACGTGATGGCATCCGCCGCGCTGCCGATCGTGTTTCCCGCCGTCCGGCTCGGAGAGCATTGGTTCGGGGACGGCGGCATCCGCCTAGCCACCCCACTCTCGCCCGCCCTCCATCTCGGCGCGACGCACGTCCTCGCCATCAGCACGCGCCGCTCGCCGACCGCGCGGCAGGCGAACAGGGCTACCGTCACAGGCTATCCCCCGCCCGCACAGGTCGCCGGCATCATGATGAACTCAGTCTTCCTCGACATGCTCGACGACGATGCCCACAGGCTGCAGACGATCAACCGGCTGCTTGCCGGGCTGCCGCCGGAAGCGCGCGGCGGGATGCGCCCGGTCCGCCTCCTGACGGTGCGCCCCTCGGTCGACCTAGCCCGGCTCGCCAACCGGTACGAGCCCCAGCTGCCGAGAGCCTTCCGATTCCTGACGCGCGGCCTGGGCACCCGACAGATCGAGGCACCAGACTTCCTCAGCATGATCATGTTTCAGCCGGACTACCTGGCCGAGCTGATCCGGGTGGGGGAGGAGGACGCGGAAGCCCGCGAGGCGCAGCTCGTGGCCCTGCTGGAACCGGACGGCAGTGCCGGGACTCCAGAGGCTCCCGGGGAGGCGGCGGGTTCCATCGCCACAAGTGGGGATTCCATCGCCACCGATGGCGGCAAGGCCGGGTGAGCAGAAACGCCGGCAGGTCGAAGCAGGATCCGGAGCGACGCCCGGACGCCCCCGTCGTGAAGCGAGCGTGGCGCCGGACGGCTGTCGGACGGACCGCGCCCCGGTCGCGACCCCGGCCGGCTACCTCAGGTTACGGGCCCGGCGCTGCCGCCTCTCCCTTCAGCCGCTCGTAGACGGCGGCTGCCTCCCGGAACTGGTCGAATACGGATCGGCGCTCCTCCTCGGAGCGCCACCCCGGCCATTCCTCCGCCATCTCGGTGAGCCTCTCGATCCACGCCAGGCTGTAGTCGGCCGAGTCCGCGTCCCGGATCGGTGCGCCGCCGACGGTGAACCAGACGGGGTTCGTGAAGGCTTGCGCGTAGCGCGCGTCCAGCGGAAAGCGCTCCTCCGGCACGCCCTCGGCGCGCAGGTGGATCCAGCCGCTCCCGGTGATCGCGACCTCGCCCTCGAATTCGCCCGTCGTCCGGTCGGCGGCGAGCGGAACCTCGCCGACCTCCCGGCCGTTGTGGACCAGCCATGCGCGAGTCAGCGGCGTGATCGACCGGACCCGGGCCCGAAGGGAGACACCCGTCGCGCCGGCCGGAAGCTCGATCTCCCCGCCGGGGATCTCTCCGTTCACCGTGAGCTCCACGAGCGGCCCGGTCGTGACGAAGGCGCGGCCGTCCCGGAGACCCTGGAACCACCCCTCCATCGTGCGGCTGCCGTCCGGTGTCCGTACGTAGGTGCGCATGGCGCCCACGAGCGGCGTCCAGTGGAGGCTGCTCAGCGCGTCCTCGCCGCCCACGGCCGTCACCCGGAGGTCGTTGTTCCACACGGCGTAGAGGGGATGGAAGCCGGCCTGGCCGGCGTTGGACCATTCCAGCGCATCGGTCGCTCCTAGCGCCGCGTCTACGATGAAACCCTTGCCTCCTCCGAGATTCGCCTCGAGAGGATCACCGTCTCCCCCGAAAGCGTGCACGTAGCCCGTCGTCGCGCCCTGTGCCTTGGCTTTCCTCAGCATGTCGGTGTTCGAGGGATAGAGACTCTCGATGGCCGTGCCCTCGTACCCGGTCGTGAAGGGCGAGATGAGATGATCCTCCATGCCGAACATGAAGACGTGGCCGTAGAAGGGCGGCCGGTACTCCTGCCCCACGACGAGGATCCGGTCCGGCGTCGAGGCGGGGTGAGCTCCCCCGCCGGGGACGAAGAACTGGTAGTCCAAGACGCGGTTGTCCTTGTTGGCGATCTGCTCGTTGACGATGTCCTGATCCTCGGCATCGGACATCATCATCATGTTGTCGAGCGTGTTGCGGAGATTGCCGGCATAGTTCATGTGGACGTGGGTCGAGCCGTTGTGCCACCCGGCAGCCGAGAGGTCGGTCATCCGCGTGAGCGCGACCTCGACCAGGGTCACCTCGCCCGCCCTGATCTCGACACTCCGCCGGTCCGGGTAGAACTCGAAGCCCTTTATCACGGTGAGATCGGCCTCGCCGGGAGGCAGATCCACCGCGAAGCTTCCGGTCGTGTGGAAGGCCGGGAAGCCTCCCCGCCCACCGATTCGCGCGTATGCATCGGCAGGCGCCCAAGCCTTCCCGTCGGAAGCGATCAGGGTCGCGCGCGCCGCGCTGGGCCCCGTGATCCCTCCTGCCCCGACGGCCACTTCGAGGGTGCCCATCGGCTCCTTCCAGCGCCGCTCCGTCACGTCGAGCCTCCGGCGCGCCCCGCCGTACGTCTCGAGGAGCTCGAGCCGGGGGAGCCCCCCTTCGTTGGAGATGAAGGCGATCCACTCGCCGTCGGGCGACCAGCGGGGGTGGAAGGCGTCATGCTCAAAAAAGGTCATCTTGTACGGCTCGCCTCCCGCCGTCGGCTGGACGTAGAGGTTCGCGTACTGATCGCCCGCTCCCGCAGTCGACGAGTAGACGAAGCGGCGGCCGTCGAGCGAGACGTCCGGCCGGGTCCGGTAGAGCGTCTGCTCCGCCAGCACGATCTGCCGGCGCTCCATCCCGCCCGGTTCGACCGGCACGCGGAAGACGTTCCCCGAGCCGAGAGCGACATCGCGGTTCGAGACGAGGAGGAGCTCCTCGCCGTTCGGCAGCCAGGCCGGCGTGATGTGCATGTCCTGGGGACCGAAGTAGAGGCGGGACCGGCCGAAATCGTTGTCCGACGTGACCGCGACCGCCCCACCGCTCCACTCCCCGGCGGTGATGGGGCGCACGTAGACATTGAAGTACCCGTTGGGCTCGGTGGAGACGTAGGCGAGCCTGGATCCGTCCGGCGAGAAGGTGGGGTCCGCGTAGACGAAGTCGTCGTCGGTGAGGGCACGGGTCTCGCCCGACTCCACGTCCAGGATCTCCAGCTGGATCTTGTGGACCCCGCCGCCGGAGGATGCCCCGTTGTCGGAGGTGTAGACGATCCAGCGACCGTCCGGTGACCATGCTGGCGAGGAGTGGTAGGTGGCGCCACGCGTGAGCTCGGTGGCGACGCCGGGCTCGCTCTCCCCCTCCAGGCCGACGCTGACCGACCAGATGGAGCCGCTCATCCCCACGGCGATGGCCGATCCATCGGGCGACCACGCGGGAGCCCAGGGCGTCGAGCTCGGCGCGGGCGGCAGGTAGTAGTTGTACATGTAGTTGCCGCCGTGCCGGGCCCATTCGTAGCCAGAGACGGGGGCGGGCGGCGGTGCCTGGCTCGCGTTCGAACGCATCGCCGGGACCGGCGGCGCGGATTCGCCGCCGCAGGCGGAAAGGAGGAGCGGGAAGAGCAGGAGGACCGCATGCGCGCGCACGGCGGGCCGCGTCTGTCGGGGCGTGGTCATGGTGCCTCCTCCGTGCCTGGCGTCGCGACGCGCAGTCCTCTCGCGGTCGCGGACGGGAGTCCGCAGGGAAGGACTCGCGCCGGGCGGGCTATCGGGCCCATGCGGACCAGCGGCCCCTCGACGAACGGCCCGACAGTGAGTCCGACAGGCGAGTCGAAGGGACGCGGCGAAGCCCGCAGGGGCCTGCATGTGGATGCTGCCGGGGCCGGTAAGTATGCGGCCCCGGCGGTCCGCCCGCGAGGCGCACGTGCCGTGCGCGGTGCGATTGGCGGTGGAGCGCCCCTAGGCGGGCCGAGTGCCCGACGGGAGGTCTCCGCCGGCTCGGCATGATCGGGAGCGTGCCGCGTAGCGGAAGCCGGGCATCTGGCGGGGCGGGGAGGTCACGAGGGCGGGCGGGATGGTGTCGCAAGGCGGAACCCGGGGCCGATTGCAGCGCCGGGCGCGTGCGGGCAGATTGGCCGCAGGCGAGTCAGTCGCAGCCTGTCGGATCCGCGGCTCAGATGCCCCTGTTCGGAGGTGAACTATGAAGATCTCGCTTCGAAGCCGTACGCTCTGGGTCTATTTCGCCTCCTTCGGCCTCCTTCTCGCGCTGAACCTCCTTCTGACGGGGTACGCCGGCGGTGGTCCGCGGGCAGCCGACGGGCTCGGGGCGCAGGAAGGCTGTCCCGGAGAACAGATCGGCGTCCAGATCACGGGCGGAGAGTACCAGGGGCGGCCCGTCCCGGAAGCGGTCATCAATGGAGAACCCTGGGGAGGGGCGTACTTCGAGCCGGGGATGCGGTCGTACTGGCACTGCCATGCCGGCGGGCAACTCCTGGTCGTGTGGGAAGGGGAGGGACGCGTGCAGAAACGCGGTGAAAGGGCCAGGACGCTCAACCCCGGAGAGAGCGAGCATGCGGGCCCCTGGGTGGAGCACTGGCATGGTGCATCTGCCACCGCAGCGGTGCAGTATCTGCAGGTCTCACTCCAGCCTACCGGCACCTATTGGATGGAGGAGGTCAACCGGGACGACTACCTGGGAAACGACGTCGGCATCAACTCGCGGGACGAGTTCCTGCGGACCGGTATGAGGGAACAGCCCTAGAATACCTGAACCCGGGGAGCGGAGTCGGAGTCCACTGGGTCGACGGCAGGCGACCCGCGAACGATCGCGGGGAGGATCCGGAGGCTCGTCAGCCAACCGCAGAGCAGGGATGACCATCCCCCGGCCCGGTATTGACGCCCCACAGTCCAGACGACGCCACGCCACGCCGGCCGACATGGAGCCGCAGGCCGCACGGCTTCCTTCCGGCACGCCGACCGGGGACTAGGACCAGCTGCGCTCCCACTGGCCTCCGGCCGATCCCGGCTCTGAAGTCGCGCGAGCATTGATCCCGCGGATCCGCCAAGCATCTCCACGCGTCCGCGCGCTCGCACCCAGAACCCCGGAATCCGCGTCACTCAGATCAGGAGGCAGCATGCGACTCGGACGCATCGGCTCAGGCGCCACCCTGGCCGCGTTCACGACACTCGCCGCCTGTGGCGGCGATGAGACCGCTTCCCGGGCCGATGCCGCGACCGTGGCGGCCGCGAAGGGAGGGGACGACCGTACCGGCCCCTACGAGGTGGTGGAGAACTGGTGGCAGCCCGCGCCGGACCACACCGGGGAGTGGAGCTGGGGTTCGGTGTCGGGCGTCGCGGTGGATACGCCGGACCGGATCATCGTGGCCATCTGGGGTGACCAGGACGCGGGGGGCCAGGAGCGTCCGGGGAGCACCAACTACCTCGTGGTCGTGGACGGCGACGGGAACATGATCGAGAACTGGTCGCAGTGGGACTCGATCTTCAACCGGCCGCACCAGGTCTACATCAGCCCCTACGATCCGGAGCGCCACGTCTGGGTCGTCGAGCGCGGCGGCAACGGGGTCCACGAGCAGATCCTCAAGTTCACCAACGACGGCAGTGAGCTGGCGATGCAGCTGCGGGACCCCCAGCCCGTGATGAGCGAGGCGGAGGCGCGGGCGAACCGGAACCCGGGACCGCTCGACTTCGGCCAGCCGGCGGTGCTGGCCTTCCTTCCCGACGACCACTTCCTGCTCGGCGACGGCTACCAGAACGGCCGAATCGCGAAATACACGACGGACGGCGAATTCGTGATGCAGTTCGGCTCGGTCGGAACCGGCCCCGGACAGTTCGACCTCATTCACGGGATCGCTGTGGACCGGGATCGCCGGATCTACGTGGCGGACCGGATGAACCACCGCGTGCAGGTGTTCACCGAGGACGGCGAATTCGTCGAGGAGTGGCCCGACATCTACGATCCCGTCGGCATCTTCGTCGACGACAGCAACGCCGTCTGGGTGCTCGACGCGACCCTGAACCGCATCCTGCGATTCAGCACCGAGGGGAAGCTCCTGGACTACTGGGGGGCCTACGGCGGGGTGTCGTCGCTCGGAAGGGCCGGGTGGCCGGGCGGCATGTCACTCCCGCACCAGATGGATACCGATGCGGCCGGCAACCTCTACATCGCCGAGTTCAGCGGCCCGTGGCTGGACAAGTTCGTGCCGCGCCCCGGCGCGGACCCCGCCAGGCTCGTGGGAAGACGGAGGTAGCGGCGCGACGCCGCCGTCAGTACGGGTAGCCCGGAAGCCTCGGCATCCCCGGCTGCCAGTCCGGGAGGGGGGCCCACGCGTCCCGGTTCGGCATCTCCACCATGGGCAGGGTCTCGGCGTCCATGACCTCGTCCCCGCCGATGACACCGTTCAGGTAGAGCAGATAGGCCGTGAGCGCGTAGACCTCATCGGCGCTCAGGCTTCCCTCCTGGTTGAGCGGCATGCCCCGGTTGATGTAGTCCCATACCGTGGTCGCGTAGGGAGAACGGATGGGCAGTATGCGCCCGTAGTCCCAGGGGTGCGTCACCTCCCTCTCGCCGTCCCTCACCAGCTCGGGAGCGATGCCGTCCATGCCTGCCATTCCATGGCAGGTCGCGCAACCGGTGCGCAGATAGACCTGCTCTCCTTCCTCGACGGTTCCGCTTCCGGGCGGCAGCTCCTCGCCTGTCGGGCTGATGGCGATATCCCAGGCACGGATTTCCTCGTCGGTCGGAGTCCTGCCCACGCCATAGTTGAGTCCCTGCGCCTGGACTGAGCCCGCCCAGAAGACGAGGAGCGGGAGAAGCCTAAGCGATGGCATTGTGCACGCTTCCATCGCTCTCGACCCGCCACGGCTGAATGGAATTGTCCTGGCCCGTCACGCGCAGCGGCTCATCCGGCGTCCCGGGATAGACGGCTCCCGGCCTCCAGAACGCGGCGGCCTCGGCCCTCGTCGGCTGCACCTGGCCCAGCTCGTCCGTGCACCGCGACATGAGCTCGGCCTCCCTTCCGTCCCAGGTCCAGTGGAAGCTGAACGCGGTGTGCGCCATCGGGTGGGCGGCTCCGCGGATCTCGGCGTCCATCCAGCTCCCGCCCCCGTCGGTGGATACCTCCACCCTGCTAACGGCCCCGGTGCCGGACCAGGCGAGGCCCCGGATCTCGTAGAATCCGCGGTCGGGAAGCTGCTGTCCGCCGGAGGGATAGGTGATGACCGACTTCGGACCGATCTGGTAGGTCAGCGCGGCGTCGTGGGGCTCCCGGCGAAGATGGCCGTAGTCGTTGTAGGTCATGTAGTACCGGTCCACGACCTTGATTCGCCTCAGCCACTTCACGTTGAAGATCCCCTCGAAGCCGGGGACGAGGAGCCGGAGCGGGTGACCCTGCTGGGGACGCACGGCCTCGCCGTTCATCCCGTAGCACACCAGGCAGTCGTCCATCGCCTTCGCCATCGGAATGCTCGACGCCCCCTTCACCGACTCGACCCCTTCGGCCACGATCCACGTCCCCGCGTCCTTGACGCCCGCCTCGTTGAGGAGCGTGGAGAGAAGAACGCCGGTCCATTCGGCGCAGCTGGTGTTCCCGTGTGTCTCCTGCACGGTCACGTGCTGTGGGCGCGAACGGTTCCCCGCGCACTCCACGAAATGGAGGCGGGTCACCGACGGGAGCCGCTTCAGGTCGTCCATGGTGAAGATCAGCGGGCGGTCGACCAGCCCGTGGATCATGAACCGATGCTCCCGCGGATCGATGTTCGGGATGATCGCGCCGCGGGTGGTGTTGGTGAAGTGGAGAGCGGACGGCGTGATGATGCCCACCTGGTCCTGGAGGGGAGTCGCAACATGGAAGACGAGCCCGAAGGCGTCGGGGGACGGACGGCCGCCGTGCGGCACGCGCACGGACGTCTCGTAACGGGAGCGCTCGCCGTAGGCGATCAGTTCGGGACTCGACCAGTCCTGATCCTCGACATCCTGGTCCGCCGGCGGCGTCTGGCCGATCACGGGATCGACCGCCCCCAGGCTCAGGCCACCGGCAAACGCCGCCCCGCGCTTCAGGAAATCCCTTCGATCCGGGTGTCTCGAACCCATGAGTCCGTCCTCCAAGGATGAGGTCGCCCGCACATCGCTACGCCCATCCTGATAGTACGGGCCGAGGATCCGCCACGCCAAAGGACGACCTGTCCGACGAGCCCGGCGGAGCGGCCTGGACGTCGTGCCCGACGGCGAGCCAGGCCTCTCGCTGGGCCGCGATCCGCATCGTGGCCAACAGACTTGCGGCAACTCCCGTGCTGTCCATCCGGGCTCGCTCCGCCCGGGAGGCTCCGAGGTGCGGGTGCAGCCCCGTCAGGAGCGGGACGCGCCGGGGGCGAGACGTGGGGCAAACGGCCACCCCGTGCCCTCGCCTTGGACGCTCCTGACCCCGAATCGACGCCGTGCCCGCGGCCTCGGAAACCTCGAGTTCCGGAACGGTGGCCCCGACGGCCGGCGAGGAGTATTTGCCCGGGAGGACAGGGTCGAGTCACCCCCCGTCTTGACCGTGGTTCTCGCCTTGTTTCCCTTGTTCCTCGGGAACCCCGGCACGTCGAGTCCGGCCCCGGATCCTGCCGGAAGAGAACCGCCGTTCGCGGCAGGACACCCACTCAGCACGCCCACGGTCGTGGAGAGCCCGATACCGGGAAGCGTGCTGCACCACGCGAGGAAACACCATGAGCAGCGAAGCCAAGTGCCCGGTCACGGGCGGGTCTACCGGCAGATCGAACCGGGACTGGTGGCCGAATCAGCTGAACCTGCGGGTCCTCCACCAGAATCCCGCCGTGGCCGATCCGATGGACGAGGACTTCGACTACGCGGCGGAATTCACCACTCTCGACCTGGATGCCGTGAAGCAGGACATCGAGGTGGTGATGACGACGTCACAGTCCTGGTGGCCCGCGGACTACGGCCACTACGGGCCGCTCTTCATCCGCATGGCATGGCACAGCGCGGGCACCTACCGCATCGATGACGGCCGCGGCGGTGCGGGAGCCGGCACGCTGCGTTTCGCGCCGCTCAACAGCTGGCCGGACAACGCCAACCTCGACAAGGCGCGCCGGCTGCTCTGGCCGGTCAAGAAGAAATACGGCCGCAAGATCTCCTGGGCCGACCTGATGATCCTGGCCGGCAACTGCGCCCTGGAGTCGATGGGATTCAGGACTCTCGGTTTCGCGGGCGGGCGGGAGGACGTGTGGGAGCCCGAAGAGGACATCTACTGGGGGTCCGAGGAGACCTGGCTGGAGGATGCGCGCTACAGCGGCGACCGGGAGCTCGAGAAGCCCCTCGGGGCCGTGCAGATGGGGCTCATCTACGTGAATCCGGAAGGGCCGAACGGCGTCCCCGATCCAGTGGCTGCGGCAACGGACATCCGTGAGACGTTCCGGCGGATGGCGATGAACGACGAGGAGACGGTCGCGCTCATCGCCGGCGGACACACCTTCGGCAAGGCCCACGGGGCGGTGGAGCAGCAGCATATCGGCCCGGAGCCCGAAGCGGCAGGCATCGAGGAGCAGGGGCTCGGGTGGATGAACGACTACGGCGAGGGGCACGGTGTCGACACCTTCACGGGCGGCCCGGAAGGCGCTTGGACGAGCCGCCCGATCCAGTGGGACAACACCTTCTTCCAGAACCTCTTCGGCTACGAGTGGGAGCTCACCAGGAGTCCCGCGGGCGCGCAGCAGTGGACGCCGAAGGAGGCGTCCGCCGTCGCCACCGTGCCGGACGCCCATGATCCGGCGACGCGGCATGCCCCGATGATGCTCACGACGGACCTCTCGCTCAGGACCGATCCGGCCTACGAGAAGATCTCGCGGCGCTTCCATGCGAACCCCGACGAGTTCGCCGACGCCTTCGCGAGGGCCTGGTACAAGCTGACCCACCGCGATCTCGGGCCCTACGTCCGCGGACTGGGCCCCTCGGTCCCCGCGGAGCCGGAACTCTGGCAGGATCCGGTTCCGGAAGTGGACCACGAGCTGATCGACACGGACGACGTGGCCGACCTCAAGACGGCCATATTCGGCTCGGAACTGGACGCCTCCGAGCTGGTCCTGACGGCCTGGGGCTCAGCAGCCTCGTTCCGCGGCACCGACAGGCGCGGCGGAGCGAACGGCGCCCGGATTCGCCTCGCGCCGCAGAAGGACTGGACCGTCAACAACCCGGCGGAACTCCCAAGGGCACTCGCGGTCCTCGAGGAGATCGTGGACAGGTTCAACGGCACGCAGACCGGCGGCAAGCGGGTCTCGCTCGCCGACGTCATCGTGCTGGGGGGGTGCGCGGCGGTGGAACAGGCCGCCAGGAGGGCTGGACACGACGTCGAGGTCCCCTTCGCGCCCGGTCGCACGGACGCGACGCAGGAACAGACCGACGTGGAGTCGTTCGCCGTGCTGGAGCCGACGGCCGACGGGTTCCGGAACCATGTCGGGGAGGGACACCTGAGATCGGCGGAGGAACTGCTTCTGGACAGGGCACACAAGCTGAACCTGAGCGCCCCCGAGATGACGGTGCTCGTGGGCGGGATGCGGGCCCTGAACGCGAACTCCGACCGTTCCGCGCTGGGCGTCCTCACGACGCGGCCGGGGACGCTCACCAACGACTTCTTCGTGAACCTGCTCGACATGGACACGAGGTGGGAAGCGGCATCGGCAGCAGATGAGACCTTCGAAGGACGCGATCGTGCAACGGGCGAACTCAGGTGGACCGCCAGCCGGGCCGACCTGGTCTTCGGGTCAAACTCCCAGCTGCGCGCGATCGCCGAAGTCTATGCATCCGACGACGCGGAGGAGAAGTTCGTCCGCGACTTCGTGGCCGCCTGGGAGAAGGTGATGAACCTGGACCGGTTCGACATCGACTGATCCGGGGTGAGCGACCGGGCGCGGGACGGGCCACCCCGCCGGTCTGGCTGACTCGTGGCCAGCAACTCGACCGTACGATGGCGGGCAGACCGGCGGAGCCGCCGGCCCCCATGGGAGGAACGCTGGCCGCCACCCTGTGGGTCGGGCAGGTGGGAGGTGCGGGGAGCGCCTGACCGGATCGGTGCCAAGACAGACGGAGCGTGGTCTGCCTCGTGATCACGGGCCCTACTCCCGCTACCGGCTCCCCGGGTACGACACGGCTGGATGCGGGCACCGAGGCCGGCGCCCATAGGGCGCCTGACTTCAGCCGCCGGATCCCGCGCTGGCGCCTGGATCGGAACCCGGCCTCACTCCACGGCCAGCACCGACCCCGCCTCACCCTTCAGGCGGAGGACGACCTCGGTGCCGGGAACGAGCGAGGTCAACAGCGGGCTCTCAACGAAGCGGTGAACGTGGGGCACCGAACCGCTCGCGCCCTTCCCGCACGTGCTGCAGGTGATACTGTGGAGACGCGCCGGCGCGATCTCACCGCCCCGTCGGACGGCAAGATCGGGACCAGCGGACGCCAGCCTTTCGGCCAATGCCTCCGGAATGAGAAGACGCCCGTCATCGGGAGTCTTCCGTGACACGACCACCGTCTCCGGTCGCTCTAGCGTCATGGGCGCCACCTCCAGTTCGAGTCCGCCGCTGTCCGTGAGGGCCCGGCTACCGCTGTGGGGCCAACCCCCCCGCCCGCAGAGTTTCCTGCAGGGATATTATGGTGTCGCACACCGTGCGCCGGTATCCCGATGCGCGTCTGGGGTCCCTTGCCTCCGGCGGGGGAGAGTGTCTGGACCCGGCTCCACCGCCGCAGCCGCGGCAGGTGCCCACAGTTGCCGCAGGTGACTCGCCCGGAGCGCTCTCCATGTGACCCCGCAGGTGCGACGGGGCCTCTGACGGGAGCCGTCGGGTGGAATCGGTCGACCGGTCGACTCGACCGGGAAAGCCGTTCCTGCACCGATTGGCGCTGCAAGGAACGTTCGCGACCCCGAAGGCGACTACGATCCCGGCCGTCGGCGACTCCCGCCGCACTCCGGAAGCTCACTGTCTCGCGTCCGTAACCCATCGCCACAACGTGCAGCACCAGTCCCGCAGTGTTCCCGGTAGTGCGACCGTTGACATACTAATGATTGTTATCTACTCTATATGCGGTGTTTATTCGGTATCGCCGGCTGGAGATCGGGACCCGGCCCGGGGGGCGCATCGCGCCACCGGCGCGGGTTAGGCAATGGCGGAGAGAGAGGATGACCAGAAGAGGGCGGAGAGTTCTCGATGATGCTCGCTTCCGGATCCGTCGGGGCGTGCTGGCGGCGCTTGCCGCGACGCGGGAAAGGCAGGCAATGCGCGCGGCCGCCACCGGAAGCCGAACTGCGGGAAGGACGCAATGAGACTCGACGCCGGCACTGGCCGCGAGTACGCGGAGATACGGGGCGAGGCCGTTGGCGCGAACCGGTGGTTCCGCTTCCGCTCGACCGGGCGCCGTAACCGGAACTTCGCCGGCGATGGCCCTAGGATCGCCACCGTGACTGCCGGAACGGCCAATGCCAGGCCCGAAGTCGAGGAGATCATACTCGGCGTCCACCAGGGACTCGCAGCCGGAGCGGCCGGACGATGATCGTACACCTCCAAGGACGGGAAGAGGTGCTCCGGGCACTAGGGTGGAAGGGGCGCCATGCCGAATGGATCGCGCTGGCGGGACTTACCGGTGGCTACTTCACACGTGCCCAGCTCTCCGCATACGTCGGTGTCGGCAGCGTGCAGGCGCGGCATATCGTCAACAGGATGGTAAGGGAGGGAATCGCGGTCGAGCAGATGCTCGACGGACGGAAGGTCTGCCGGATCGCCGGACGCCCGATCTACCGGGTGCTCGGCGTGCCAAAGCTCCGCACCCTCTCGTCAGCTTCCGACGAGCTCGTTGTGAGGCGTCTTCTCTCCCTCGACTACGTCCTCGAACACCCCGCGCTCCCCTGGCTCCCCACCCCGACCCAGCAGGTCGCCGCCTTCGAAGCGCTCGGTATCGCACGGAAACACCTCCCGGGCCGCCGCGTGCGGGGACGCACGCACCCGGGGCGGCTCCACTTCCAGCACAGGCTCCCGATCGCCCTCTTCCCCGACCGTGCGCTCTTCGTCTATGTCGATCCCGGGTATGCGCATGCACGCACGATGCGTGAGTGGGGAACGGCGCACCGCCGCCTCTGGGAGGCGCTCGGAAAGCTGCGCCGAACCATCGAAGTGGTCGCCGTCGTCCGAACCGTGCGCGAGCTCCGGCGGGCCCGCGCAATGCTCACGCGGTGGTCCCGCCCCGACCCTGGCCCTTCCAGCGCCGAGCACAGGGCCGTGCTCGCGGAGATCCGGCGGATCGAGCGAGCCATCATCGAGGGAGACGCCGCCGTGTTCCAGGCGCATGGGAGCCTGCAGTCGACTCTCAAGCAGCTGACCAAGCTCAGGGAGTTCGAGCGCGAAGCACGGCCCCTGCCGTCGATCGACGCCTTCGACACCTGGCGCTCCACCCGGCTCCGGAGAGGGTGGTCGTGAGCGCCCGATCCCTGCCGCTGCGTCGGCGCTGGGCACAGATGATCCGCCCTGGCGTGACGCCGGTGCGCACGGGTCCCCACGATCCGGAAAGGGACTGCGGCCCGGCATCGGGAGCGAGGGTACCGGCGTCTGCTGGCTGGAGGGAGCCTCATCCGTTCCGTCCGCCAGGATACGGTGACGCGAGCCGGGCAGACCGGTGGCCCAGGACCGTTCTCACGGCCAACCCGCTCCGGATGGTTGGCCGCCGCACCGGAGGAGTGCTCGAGAGGAGGGCGTGATCCGCTTACCACACGCCACCGAACCACGCATGCCTCACCGCCGGGATGGCGGGGCGGGATTCGTCCCTCCGGGGTGCGCAATGAAGAAAGCCCAGACAGAGCTCGGGGCGCCGGTCACGAGCAGGCAGCCTGCCGTCGGCGACGAGCGGAGCCGGGGCACCGCCTGCGTCGGTGCAGGGATCGCCGCACTGGGAGAGATCCAAGGAGGGTCAACCGCACCCCCGATCCCCTACCCGGTGCTGGTCCGGAGCCGGCGGGCGGAGGCTACGCGGGAACCGGAGGCCGGGATCCGCTGTCCATCCGGAGGCTCCGCTCCGGCAGCGGGGCCATCGCCGAGCTCCGAGTCGAGCTTCGCGAGCGACCGCCAACTCTCAACCGATATGGGGAAGAACGATGCGATGGCGCACGATTGTCGATGATCCACGGACACGCCCGCTGGAGAAGCCGAGACCCGAACCCCCACGGGAGAAAGACCGCAGGCCTGATCGCGCTCGGGAGAGGGAGGACCGGCAGCGGCGAAGTCGCACGGTCCGGCGGCCGCTCACCGTGCGGGACCGATCGGAGCGGGCACTCGTCGAGGTCGGAATCTACCGATACGTCCCGTTCCCGGAGATCGTGGACGCGCATTTCCGCGGAATCCACCGCACGGCCCGGCGGGAGGTGAACTCGTGGTTCCGCGAGGGGCTCGCCAGACAATCGATGGCGACGGGGACGGACGGGATTCCGCTCGAACTCCTCTCCCTCACACACAAAGGGGCGTCCGTGGCCCGCGAGCTCGCACCCGAGCAGGGAGTGGAGCCCGGGCAGGCATTCACCTACACCCGCCGCCTCCACCGCCACCACCTCGTCCACGACGCGGCGATCTACCGGGCCTGCCGGCGTGAGCGGGAACGGCTCACCCGGGAAGGCGCCCGCATCCGGCGCGTGCGGCTGGACGCGGAGCTCCAAGGGAAGGTCCTCCGCCGAAGCCATTCCGCGCGGAGGGAATTGGGGCAACGTGGCGCTGACGTCGCGCGGCACCGCACCGCCACCGAGCTCGGCCTCCCTACCGGCGCCGACGGCCGCGTCCACTATCCCGACGTCCAGATCGAGTACGTCGACGCCGACGGGAGAACCGGCCGTCTCAACATCGAGGTGGCCTCGGACCACTACAGCGAGGGACGCCTCCGGGCGAAAGCCGCGGCGGGATTCCGGATATACGCCAACGGAGCACGCGCCGAACAGCTCCTCGCGAGGCTCGGTCCGGCCGGGCCCGGGCGCTAGCCTCCACCCGTACAGTCGTCGCGGACCAGCGCAGGGCTTATCGCCGCGCCGGCCACGCCCTCCCTCCCCTCCGTCGGTTAGTGGCGGGGATACCTGACCCCCCATTCTGGCCAGTTGGACCCACTGACCACGGCTCTATTCCCGTCTACGCCGGACGGGAATTCGCACTGTCATTGCCGCATCCCACATCGTCGCAAATGTCACGCACGCCACCGGGCTTACCGACCTGGGGAAGCGTGTCGAACCCGGGGAGGAATTGGCACACCGCAGCGATCCCGCCGACGAGTACTCGGGATCAGCCAGTCGTATGGGCGAGCACTTGTACTGGCGGCGATCCGGGCGGGCGGATCTTGGCAAATCAAACCGAGTCTGACGTCACGCCGTCCAAACACCGGTCGCGCCGCACGGGTGGCTGAGTATCGAGCGAGCCCACCGGCCTATCGCCGATGCCGATCGCACGGACCATCGCTGGCGTCGAGGGCTGCGTCCTGGGTGCCCCCAGAGTTACCCCACGGATGTTCCGCTAGCCTCGTGACTGCCCTATTTCCGCGAAATGGCCACTGCAATAGGCCGACCAAGGTTCCTTCCTAACCGAATCCATAAAGAAGGCCAAGGGCCATATGCTTTCTTTGTGCGGATGGATTGGACAATGTGGGAAGAATACTTTTCTTAGCAAGCAGATAAGGAAAGTGAACCGCTTGAAAGTTTCTTACAGTGATGCCATGTTGGAGTCGGTCCGCCCCTTTCCACTGCTGGCAAGGCCCTACCGCCACGAGCTCGGACAGAGCTGCTAGCTGCCAGAGTCCAATCGCATGCGCCGGGAATCCACAGGTACCCATGAAGTGACCGTCGGTGGCGGAGAGGCCGTGCGAGCCTTTGTGCCCCTTCCTCTCCCGCCCGCACCGGAGGTCGATTTCGGGGAGGGTCTCCGACGTCCTCTCGAAGCGGCCACGACCGCACTCGGGAGGCTTGATGCGGTAACGGAGCTCCTCCCTGACGCGATGGTCTTCGTTTATGGCTACGTGCGCAAAGAGGCCGTGCTATCCTCGCAGATCGAAGGCACCCAGTCCTCGTTGGCCGATCTGATGCTCCACGAAGCGGGGGGGGTACCCGCCGGCAGTCAATCCGATGTCCTCGAAACGTCGAATGCCGTAGCGGCCTTGCATCACGGTGTTGAGCGCTTGCGGGACGGCTTCCCGCTCTCGAATCGCCTCATGCGCGAGATGCACGCCAGGCTGCTGGCCGGTGGCCGCGGGGCTGCCATGATGCCCGGTGAGTTCCGGCGGACACAGAACTGGATCGGTGGCACCCGCCCCGGAAACGCAGCCTTCGTGCCACCGCCGTCGAACCATGTCCAGGAATGCATGGCCGCCCTGGAACGCTTCATCCACGCCACCGACGATGGTCTTCCCATTCTGGTCAAGGCCGGACTCGCACATGCGCAGTTCGAGACCATCCACCCGTTCCTCGATGGGAATGGCCGGCTGGGACGACTGTTGATCACCCTCATGCTGTGCGATGGCGGACTTCTCCGGGAGCCCCTTCTGTATCTCAGTCTGTACTTCAAACGCAATCGCGGCACCTACTACCAGCTCCTCAACGACACCCGGCGTACCGGAGATTGGGAGGCTTGGTTGCGGTTCTTCCTGGAGGGTGTCCGCGAGGTAGCGGAAGCTGCTGTCACGACGGCTCGATCCGCCAGCGAAACGATCCGGCAAGACCGATTGCAGATCGGCCGCCAGGGACGGCGCGCGGGTTCGGCGTTGCGCGTGCACCAGTCCCTCGTTGAGAGGCCGATTGGCGGTATTCCCCACCTCGCCAGGCGAACCGGCCTGTCCAGGCCGACGGTGGCAGCCGTGCTCCGGCTCCTCGAAGAGCTTGATATCGTGCACGAGATTTCGGGCCGAAAGCGAGGCAAAGTCTACACCTACGAGCGCTATCTGGCTGTTCTGCGGGAAGGGACGGAAGATCGACCCGGGTAGCACCGCTCATCGTTGACGAAATCCTGGCTTGCTCCCGGCTACGCGTAGCCAGCCGACCCGGAGGCAGTTCGTATTCTGACGAAGGCCAACACCCGATATGGGGAGGGCGATCTCCCCGGGCCCGGAGGTTCGTGGAGATGCCGCCGGGTGAACGGTCTCCTTGCTCGTGAACGGTTGATCGTGGACATGCGTCCGAATCTGCGTCGCCGATCGCGGTCGACCATGACCTTGCCACGGGCGCTGACAGGCCGTGGACGGTGGGAGGCTGGACGGGGCGATCGGGGGCAGCGACCGCTACTACCCGGTTTCGCCGGCGGAACCGATGAGGAGCGTATTCTCGACCTGCTCCGGTAGGGCGAGCCACTTCAGGGACGAGTAGCCCGCCGTTGCTGTGTCCGCCGTGTTGGGCGCGGCCTGATTGACGACAGGTGGCACTGTGCGGACCTGTGCAGCGGCCCGGTATCGTGGAGGTGGCTCAGCCCCCCACTGGGCGGGAGATCCTCGCATTCCGGGTCTCTGCTTAGCAGCAGCCGGTCAGCTACCACGATTCCGGCCCATTAGGACCATCGGCCTGTTCCTTACCGGTTCCGGCGACGATCTCCGGGGGCCGCGGGGTGCCCGATCCTGCGGACGCCCCTCTGGGATCCGGCGCCGCGAACGCGGCCGTGACACTTCTGTTCGTGCAGGCCTGCTCCCGTGGAGCGAACGCTCCAGCGAACCCGGAGACGCTCGACGCCAGCGGTCTCCGATGAACCCGGCGCGGTTCAGTTCTTGTGGCGGATGCGCATCCAGGCGGCGTCGCGGCAGAGGCCGCAGGTCGTCGGCGGATAGAACTGGGCTCTCGCGGTAACGTCTCCCATCAGCTGATATCGGAACCAAGCCACGGTGGCCCCGTGCATTCCAGGGTGCATGGCGTCCTCATGCACGCCCACGAATTGCGCGTCGACGAATTCCGTGATGACATCGGCCAATGCCTCATCGGCGACCCTATTGGCCCGCGCGTCGTCGGTGGCGCTGACCATAAGCATCGACGCAGCGTGCTGCGCCAGCTCGGGACGCTTATAGGACGTGATCGGCATCAGCGGCACTGTGGTGACGATTCCGGTCGGGCCGGGAACGTTGGCTCCCGCGGTGATCGTGGCGCCAGCGCCCTGGGAGTGCCCGGCCGCACCGATTTTCGTGAGGTCCAGCATTCCGAAGTACACGCTGCCGGGGCGGGCGTTTTCAGCGACCAGCCAGTCGATCGTGGTCTTGTGGACGGCGCCGCCGGCAGTCCTGTTGGTGTGGGCACCCATGACGACGAACCCGTGCGACGCCCAGTGGTCCAGCAGGTCCTGGTATCGATCGATCTGGTACCGCGTCCCGTTGTTCCAGCTGATGATCGGATGTTCGCGCCCGTCCTCCCCCAGCTGCATCGGCCGGACGATATCGTAGGCGGCGCCTGGACCGACATCGGTCTCCCGTTGGATGGCAAACGGCCCGGGTGCGGAGAAATCGGTGACCGACGGCCAGGCGCTCCCGGTCTGCGCGGCGTCACCGCCTTGAGCAGACGCATCCTGCGCATGCGCTGACAATGAAAAGGTGAAAAACGACAGCGCGACCCCCAGCGTGAGTCCCAGGACGAGTTTCTTCATGACGTTTCTCCCTCTTCCAGTTGCGGTGCGGCTCGACCACATCCGAATGCAGGCTATACCGCGGTGCGGTATATATTTCCTGTAACACACGTGATTCCGTACCGGTCCGGACAGAGCGTCGTCGTCGACCTTCCCACACGTACGCAGCCAGACGCCTGGATCAGCCGTCGCGGGCCGCCCCTTCCTCGCTCTCGCCCCGGAGCCGGTCCTTGAGCAGCCTGGATGCAAGCGCAGGATCCGCCTTCCCTCCTGTACGGGCCATCACCTGCCCCATGAAGTAGCCGAGGAGACCCTCTTTCCCTCTGCGGTACTGGCCCACTTTCCCGGGACTCGCCGCGAGAACCGACGAGATGACGGGCTCCAAGCTCTCGGGATCACGCACTTGAAGAAGGTCGAGGCGCCGGACGATCTCCACCGGCTCCCCGCCCTCCCGGGCCAGCACGGCCAGCACCTCGGCTCCGGCGCTGCTCGATATCGCGCCCTGGTCCACAAGCGCGACCACCCCGGCCAGCTCTGCAGGCCCGAATGGGAGGTTCTCCAGCGCGCGGCCGTCCCGGACGCGGGGCAGCTCGTGGATGATCCAGTTCGCGAGCTGCACCCCGCTCTCCGGGCCCCGTCCCGGTCCCGGGTACGCCTCGGCAGCCGCCTCGAGGAAGCGGCCTTGTTCGTCGTCCCGAGCGAGGATCTCCGCATCCACCTCGGTAAGCCCGAACCGGCGGACGAGCTCGTCCGCGCGTACCTGCAGTTCGTCCGGGAGCTTGGGGCGCGTGCCCGGGGAAGGCGGCTCTGGCCGCCGACGTTCCCGCGGCTTCGGCTGCCGGTCCGCCTCCTCGGGCGCCTGGCTGCCGTCGCCCTTTCCCAAGCCCGCGCCCCGTCTCGACCAGACATCCCGCAGTGTGACGATCCGGTTGAAGACGGGCCGCGCGGCGGAATCGTCGACGGGATCGCGCCAGAAGTATCCCGTCCGCTCGAACTGGTACCGGGACCCCCGCAGATCCCCGAGCACCGATGGCTCCACGAGCGCGCGTTCCCTGACCTCGAGGGAATCGGGGTTCAGGAAATCGAGGATTGTGCTCTCCCCCCCGCGGGCCGCGGCCGCCGCATCCGGATCCGGAACGCTGAAGAGGCGGTCGTAGAGACGGACCTCACACGGTACCGCCTCCACCGCCGGCACCCAGTGGATCGTCCCCGGCACGCGCCTTCCGCTTCCCGGTGCGCCATGCCAGCTGTCCGGATCGTGGGTGCAGTGAAGCTCCACGACCCTTCCCTCCCCATCGCGGACCGCACGCACGCACCGGATGATGCACCCGTACCGGAGCCGGACCTCGCCACCCGGGACGAGACGCTTGAATCCCGGGGGAGGATCCTCGGAGAAATCACCGCGCTCGATGAAGAACTCCCCGGAGAACGGGAGGGTCCGGGATCCCTCGAGCGGGACATCGTGCGGGTAGTACGGCGCATCGAGGTCCCGCGTCCGCCCGGGTTCCCAGTCGGTGAGCACGACCTTCAGGGGATCGAGGACCGCGAACACCCGGGGCGCCTTCCGGTTCAGCTCGTCGCGGATCGCGAACTCGAGCGTCCCGACATCGATCCGCGCGTCCGCCCGCGCGACCCCGACGCGACCCCAGAAGGCGAGCAGCGCCTCGGGAGGCACGCCCCTCCGACGGAGCGCGGTGAGCGTCGGGAGGCGCGGATCGTCCCAGCCGGCCACAAGTCCGCCGCGAACGAGCCTGAGCAGCTTCCGCTTGCTCGTGACGGTATAGTTGATCAGTCCCTTTCCGAACTCGTACTGGTGGGGGCGCGGCTCCTCGAAGCCCAGCTCGTCCAGGATCCAGTCGTATAGCTCCCGGTTGTTCTCGAACTCGAGCGTGCAGAACGAGTGCGTGACCTTCTCGATCGCGTCCTCGAGGCAGTGGGCGTAGTCGTACATCGGATAGATGCACCACTCGTCCCCGCTCCTGTGATGTGAAGCGTGCCGGATCCTGTAGAGGATCGGATCGCGCATCAGCATGTTCGTGGCTGCGAGGTCGATCTTCGCGCGGAGCACGTACTCCCCCTCCCCGAACGCCCCGTCCCGCATCCCCCGGAAGAGCGCGAGGTTCTCCTCGACGGGCCGTTCCCGGTCGGGGCCCGGGATGCCGGGCTCGGTGACCGTGCCGCGCGACTCGCGGATCGCCGCCTCGTCCTGCGAGTCCACGTAGGCCTTGCCGTTTCGGATGAGCTGCTCGGCGAACCCGTACATCTGGCCGAAGTAATCGGCCGCGTGGTAGAGGTGCTCGCCCCAGTCAAAGCCAAGCCAGCGGACGTCCTCCTTGATCGCCTCGACGAACTCCGCTTCCTCGGTCTCCGGATTCGTGTCGTCGAAGCGCAGGTGGCACCGGCCTCCGTATTCCTCGGCGATCCCGAAGTTGAGGAGGATCGACTTCGCATGGCCGATGTGGAGGTAGCCGTTCGGCTCCGGCGGAAACCGCGTGATCACCCCGTCGTACCGGCCCGCGGCGATGTCCCGGTCGATGATCTGGCGAAGGAAATCCCGCCCGGCGGACGAGCTTGGAGAGCGGCGGTCCGGCATTCGACTCGCGGATGGCGCTGGGCGGGGGCAACCGGGCGGACAGCGGAGGCGAGGCAGCCGTGACGGGTGCGGTCAGCGCCCCAAAGGCTGCCTCTCCCGGCGGAGAGCGCCGGTACACCCGGGCGGCGGAGCCGGTTCCCCGGATGGCGCGACCGGATCCTCGGGCCCCGGTCTCGTCGTCGCCCAGGTCGCGTTCGGGAGCTTTGTATTCTCCGGGCCGCTCGCTCCAGATGCCTCCCGAGGCGTCGGCCTGATACTCTTCGGGAGCCTCGTCGCCTGCCCGGTCATCGCTATCGCAGGCGGTTTTTCGCGGCGCGATACCGGCGCTTTCTGCCGCGCTGGTGATCGTCATGGCGCACGGACAGGCCCGGAAGCGGCGGGTTCCCATCGGCATGTCGCGGACCTCCCAATGGTCGTCGGTCAGGTCCAGAATCCCTGACATCGCGACCATTTCGGCCCCCTACAGCGGCCCGTCCTCCCAGGGTCCCCACAGCGCGTAGGTGGCGCTGGGAACCGAGCCCCCGATCCGCTGGGAGCCTTGCACGTTGAAGAACAGCACACGACCGTCGGGACTGAAGCAAGAGCCGGCGAACTCGCTCGGTTGCCGCGCGCCCTCCGCCTGGGGCGCCCGCACCAGGTTGACGACCTGTCCCTCGCGGTCGAGACCCCGCACGTACTGGTCTCCGCTGCCGTCTTCGCACATGATCAGACCCCCGCGCGGGCTAACGACGATGTTGTCGGGACTGTCCAGCACGTCGTGGGACGGCGACTCGAAGACGAGGGTGAGCTCACCGGTGTCGGCGCCGGTCGGGCGGTAGTGGAAGACCTGTCCGGCGGTCGCGTCGCCCCCGTTCGTGGATACCACGTAGATGCCGCCATCGCCGTGGAACGCGCCTTCCAGCCGGGCGAAACGCGCGGCTCCCTTTTCGACGCCCTGTCTGAAGACGGCGAGGTGGTCGGATCCGGCGTTGGGGGGATCGGGATCGTCGATGTCCACCCAGTGGGCGGGAAGCGTCGTGCCGGCAGTCTGTCCGCGGGCGGTCAGATAGCCGGGTTGTCCGGTGACCGCCATCATCTGGAGCCGGCCTCCGGCGGCGAGGACTCCGGGCTCGTCGGGGATGAAGCGGTAGAAGCCGGCGCCGGGGAGCCTGCCGGCCGTGAGGGGCACGTACCAGGTGTCTTCGGTCTCGTAGATGATTCCAGTGGCCGGATCGACCGCGACCGCCTCGTGGACGAAGCGTCCCATCTCGCGGAGCGGCACCGGATCCACGGGGCCGGTGGCGTCGGCAGGGACTTCGAAGATGTAGCCGTGGGGCTGTTCGTGGCCGTCCCGGCGGCCGGTGGTGGTCTCTTCGCACGACAGCCAGCTGGCCCATGGCGTCGGGCCGCCCGCGCAGTTCAGTCGTGTGCCGGCCAGCGAGACGAATTCGTCGATCAACTCGACACTCAGGTCGCCGCTCGCTTCCGAGATCCGCACCTCGAGCGAGGTCGTTCCGCTGCTGCCCGTCGCATCGTAGGCCGGCTGGCCGATGGGTCGGGCCCTCTCGGCTTCGTCGGTCATCTCGTGGTTGCGGATGAGTCGCACGTTCCCGTTGGGGAGGGGGAAGGCGGCCATGCCGTCGAAGGCGTTGGGGACGATGAGGCCATCGCGCACGGTGGAAGGCACGCCCCCGGAGCTGAGACGCACGCAGGTGAAGCTCTCGGGGATCTCGAGCTCCGGGCAGTCGGCGCCGGGCGCGAGTTCGCCGTACGGCCTGATGAGGCGGCTGCGCGGGCGATTTCGGGGTGGCGACTGGGCGGTCGCAGGGTTGTAGGCGATGAGCCCGACCAGCGACGGTGTGAGCGCAAGGCTGCTTCCGGCCGAGGCGAATTGCTTGAGGAAACGACGACGGTCGATCGACATGCGGGGGCGCTCCGGAATGGGGACGCTGGGTGCTGCTGAACGTTGTGGGCGGGGATGCGCCGAAGGCAAGCCCGGTTTCAGAGTCGTGTCGTGATGCCGCCGCGCGTTCTACATTGCCGGGTTGGCAAGGCGCGACGAGAAGCGAATAGCACCGCTATTCGCCCGAGGAGCAACGCGGAGCGTAGCGATCCAGCCCGGATGCATCGCTGGTCGAATGCCGGGGGGATTCTGTCCACGGGCCCCGCGCTTCGCGACGGCGACGGGCCCACCGTCATCCTTCCGGCGGCGTGATGAACCCGGTCGCGAGCGGTCCCACACCGTGGACCTGCACCACCGTCTCCTCTTCGACCCACATGTAAGCAGGGACCCCCGCGGCGATCGCAAGGTAGCTGCCCGGGCCGTAGGCAGTTGCGGCCTCCCGGTCCAGCGTCTCCCCGATTCCGACGAAGAAACTGCCGGACAGGACGGTCATGTGCTCGGTGATAGGGTGGGTGTGCGGTCCCAGTTCGAAGCCGTTCTGGACCTTGAGGCGGAAGACGAAGGGCTCTCCTTCCGCGCTCGAATCGCCGTAGAGCGCGGGGTACTGCATGCCGTTGTTGGGCTCGCCCCAGGGCAGGGGGTCACCTTGGTGGAGGATATTTGCCTCGGCGGCCGGCTCACCGACGGCTTCCGCGTCCTTGTCGCCGACATCGTCGACAGCCGCTTCTTCGGCAGGCGGCGCCTGCGCACATGCGGCCGTGACCAGCAGGGCGAGCAGCGCGCTTGCGCCACGCGTGGATCGGGAATCGGCCATGCTGGCATACCTCCGGTTGGATGCGTGATGGAAGCGAGCCCGGAACATTCCGCTGCCCGGATCCGGTGCAGGAAGACACGGTCTTCAGGCCGCCCTTGCCGGGTCCGCCCGCTCACAGCGATGCTCACCCCGTCAACCGCCGCCAGGAGCTGATGCCGTGAAGAACCCCTTGCCTTGGGCCGTCTGGGCCGCTGTTTCGACGGTCCTGACCCTTTTCCCCGACACCGCGTCCGGTCAGTGGAGGAATCGATACCCGCACGTCCAGGGCTACAGTCATCACGTCTACCTCGAGGGCTACGAACTTCCCGCTCTGACGAACGGGCCCATCGATCCGGCACCGTCACCGGACGGGAGTCACATCGCGTTTTCGGCGCGGGGATGGATCTGGGTCATGGATCTCGCGACCGGGACCGCTCGGCAGCTCACGAAGGGGGGCGACATGGATTCCCGGCCCGCCTGGCACCCCTCCGGCGACCGTCTGGCGCTGGTGCGCGACAACGGACGGGACACCCGCATCGTGGTGGTCGACGCAGAATCGGGCACCGACCTGCGCACCATCGACACGCCGGCGATCGACCTCGACCCCGCGTTCTCGGCGGACGGCGGCACCCTGTATTACACGTCCGGGCAGGCTGGAACGCTCGATGTCTGGGCTCTCGATCTCGCGACCGGAGAGCCGCGAGCGCTCACCAGCGAGCCCGGGATCGAAATGAAGGCGCAGCCCCGCGGCGACGGCAGCTTCCTGGTGCTCTCCAAACGGGGCGGCGACCGCGTCGAACTTCGTTCTGCCGATGGCGGTGGGGCCCAGGCCCTGGTCTCGGGAAGCATCGCGTCGATGGCGCGTCCCGCGCTTTCACCCGACGGGAGCACCTTTGCGCTCAACTGGCCCACCCAGGAGGGATGGGAACTCAGCGTTCACAACGTCGACCGTCCCGGTGCGCCGATCCTCCTGACCAGCGGCGGTCTCCCGCTCACGCCCGCGTGGAGCCCGGACGGCCAGTGGATCTACTACTCGGAGGCCGATGCCCGCGAGGTGATGCACCTCAGGCGGGTTCGCGCCGTCGGTGGGGCGGCCGAGGATGTGCTGGTGCGAGCCTGGGAGTGGGCAACGGGAACCGCCCGCGTGCGGGTTCGGACCGTCCGCCCGGAGAGCGAGGGCGCGGGGGGTGTGGGCCCGGAGGGCGCGGGCGAGGCGAGAGGCCCGGCAGCTGGTGCTCTGGCGCCCGCCCGCCTCAACATCCTGGACGCCGACGGCCATCCGGCGGTCCCGGATGAAGGCGCCACCCACTTCGACGGCGCCAACGGGCGCGTCTTCTTCTACAGTCCCGGAGTGATCGAGGTGACGGTTCCCGCGGGCGACGTCACCGTGTCGGCCGTTCAGGGTCTCGCGACTCCGGAGGCCGTTGCGACCGTCGCCGCCGGGGCCGGCGGCACGACCGAAGTCACCCTCGAGCTGACCCCCGTCTGGGACGCGCGCGCCGCCGGCTGGGCCTCGGGTGACCATCACTTCCACCTCAACTACGGCGGGCAAACCAACCTCGACCCGATGGACATGGTGCCGAAGATGAGGGGAGAAGCGCTCGACATGGCCTCGCCGCTCCTCGCGAATCTGCACAATCGCTTCGAGGACCAGCATATGTGGGGATGGGAGAAGTCGGACGCCTCACCCTTCATCCGCTTCGGACAGGAGGTCCGGTCGCATTTTCTCGGCCACATGGGATTGATCGAGATCCCGGAGCTGCACTGGCCCTGGATCTGGGGACCGGGCTACGAGGTCTACGGGACCGACGACCGCACCAACAAGGAGGCGCTGGACTTCGCGCACGGGCAGGGCGGGCTCGGATACTACGTGCACCCCGTCTCCGTCCCCGACCCCTTCGCCGAGGGGGGTGCGGGGAGCGTGCCCGTCGCACTGGTCGCCGACGCGGTGATGGGCGATCTCGACGCGCTGGAGGTCATGTGTCTGTGGAGCAACTCCTTCGGAACGTCGGCGCTGTGGTACAGGTTCCTGAACCTGGGGCTGCCGATTGCGCCTTCGGCCGGCACCGACGTCATGCTCAACCTCTACCGCACCATGGCGGTGGGCACGACCCGGGTTTACGTCCACACCGGCGACCAGCTGAACTGGCCCGCCTACATCGAAGGGCTGCGCGAGGGGCGGTCGTTCGTGACCAACGGGCCCTTCCTCGACTTCCAGGTCCGTGGGGTGCGTCCGGGCTCGGTCACGGAGGCCGGCACGGCGACATGGACCCTCGGTCTCGCCACGGCCACCTCGGTCGACACGGTGGACGTCATCGTGAACGGTCGCGTGGTGGCGTCCCATCCGGGCATGGATTCGCCCGGCCGGCGCAGCTACTCGGGCGAGGTCGAGCTGCCCTCCGGCGGGTGGATCGCGGCGCGCGCTCGCGGCGGCGAGACACGCTGGCCCTCGATGGACGAGGCGCCCTTCGCACACACGGCTCCCGTGTGGATCGCGGCAGAGGACGGCGGCACCGTCAACCTCGCCGCACGGCGCGAGGCGGCCGCCGAACTCCGGGAGATCCTCACGGCATCGATCACGCGGTTGCGAATCGGGTATTCGGGCACGGACATCCCGCGGCTGGAAGCCCGCTTCGCGGAGGCGATGGCGCGGCTGGAAGCGCTCGCGGCGGGAGCCGGGCGGGGAGCCCCGGCTGGACGCACTCCCGGACCGTGAGCCTAGCTGACCCATGACCGAGCGCCGCTACGGCGAGGAAGAGGTCGCCCTGATGCTGCACAGGGCGGTCGAGGCAGCCGCAAAGCGGCGCGGGCGCGGGACTGACGCTCGCAGAACTCAAGGAGATCGGCGCCGAAGCAGGAATCGATGCGTCCCGGATCGAGGTGGCGGCCAAGGGGCTGGCAATTCGCCGCGACGACCCGGCGACCCCTTCGTCCACGGGCTTCCCCCCGACCAAGCAACTCGAACGGGTCAGCCTGGAGACCCCGATTCGTCCTTCTATGACAATCTGTTCGAGCTCTGGGCCAACGACCGCTTCTTCCCGGTCTTCATATTCGGGCGAGCGGGTGGAATCGGTGGTGGCCGAGCGCACGATGCTGATGCCGGGTAGCTGAGGGTGGCGGCCGCACCCGCGCCCGGCGCCGATGTCGACAGTCCCCGCTTCTTCGCCACCCCGGTCGACCTGCGCGGCTGGTTCGAACGGCATCACGAGCAGGCCGGCGAACTGTGGGTTGGCTACTATAAGAAGGCCACCGGGCTGCCTAGCATCAACTGGCCCGAATCCGTGGACGCGGCGCTCTGCTTCGGCTGGATCGACGGGATTCGCAAGGCGCACGACGAGCAGAGCTACAAGATCCGCTTCACACCGCGCCGCAAGGGGAGCCACTGGAGCGCCCGCAACCTCGGCCGCATGGAGCACCTGATGGCGGAGGGGCTCGTCGCCGAAGCGGGGCTGGCGGCGTTCCGGGCGCGCGATCCGGAGAAGGAGAGGCGGGCTTCGTACGAGCAGAAGGCGGTCGAGTTGCCGCCCGAGTATGAGCGGCGGCTCAGGGCCGAGCCGGATGCGTGGGACTACTTCCGGAACACCCGGCCATCGTACCGCAAACAGGCGACCTGGTGGGTCGTGAGTGCGAAGCGCGAGGAGACGCGTCTGCGCCGGCTGGGCATCCTCATCGAATCGAGCGCCCGCGGCGACGTCATTCCCCTCATGAGGTGGGCGGTCCGAAAGAAGGGCTAGCAGTCCGTGGATAGAGTCGTCCGAGCACCGAGAGCGGAGAGGCGCCCGGTTGGCACGGCGCTTCGAGGGGCGAGGCGCCATGCTCTTCGTCCGAGAAGTAACGCAGAGCGCCGCTCTTCCGGAACGACGGTATGGCCAGCATGACATTCTGCACAGCGGTCTCGACGGCGTGGCCGGGTGTGCGGCGTGGTCCAGGCCGGACACGTCGCTGGCCACATGCAGCGGGGTATTCTTCCGACGCGCTGCCGGGCCTGATCCTCGTCACCCCAGCGCGGGCGGGCAGATGATGCGACACCGAGACAATCCCGATGCGATCGAGCAGGCTGCGGCCGACATGACCCGCCGCCTGCGCACTGCCGCGGTACACGCGGGGGAGTCTCCCGATCCGGCCACCGGCGCCTCGGCCCCCAATCTTGTCATGTCCTCCACCTTCGTCACCCGGGACTTGGCCGGCTTCTCGGCCCACGACCTGGACGACGCCTCCGGCTTCCTCTACTCGCGCTGGTCGAACCCCACCGTGGCACAGCTGGAGGCGAAGCTGTGCGCGCTGGAAGGCGCGGAGGCCTGCCTCTGCTTTGGCTCCGGGATGGCCGCGGCAGCGGGCCTGATCTTTTCCCTGCTGGGTCGCGGCGACCATCTCGTCATGGCGGACACCAACTACGCCGGGATAGCCGAACTCGGCCGCGACACCCTGCCGCGCATGGGGGTCCGGGTCTCCTTCGTCGATCCCTCCGATCCCGGCAATGTCGCGTCGGCGATCCGGCCCGAGACGAAGCTGATCTGGCTCGAGACCCCGGCCAACCCGATCATGCGCCTGACCGACCTGGCCGCTGTCGGGCGGATCGCGGCCCGGCATCCCGGGGTCCGCGTCGCCGTCGATTCCACCTTCGCCTCGCCGGTCGCCACGCGCCCCCTGGAACTGGGCGCCCACTACGTGATGCACTCGCTCACCAAGTACATCGGGGGCCACGGCGACGCGATGGGCGGGGCGGTGCTCGGCAGCCAGGAGGCTATCGGGGCCCTGCGCCTGGAGGCGGCCATCCACTACGGGGGCGTGCTGTCGCCCTTCAATGCGTGGCTGATCATGCGCGGGGCCGCCACCCTGCCGCTCCGCATGAAGGCGCACGAAGAGAACGCGCTCGCGGTCGCGCGGTTCCTCGAGGCGCACCCGCGCGTGAGCCGGGTGATCTATCCGGGCCTGCCTTCCCATCCCCAACACGAGCTCGCGCGCCGCCAGATGGCCAACTTCTCGGGCATGCTGGCCTTTCGGGCGGAGGGTGGGGCGGAGTTGGCCGAGCGGATGGCGAGCGAACTCCGCGTCGTCCACTACGCGGTCTCGCTGGGGCATCATCGGAGCCTGGTCTTCTGGTTGGACACGGCGTCACTGCAGGAGACTTCGTTCCGGTTGCGGGGGGCGCAGTTGGAGAGTTACCGGGCGTTCGCGGGCGAGGGGGTCTTCCGGATGTCGGTGGGCCTCGAGGACCCTGCGGATCTCTGCGAGGATCTCGCGCGGGCGCTGGGCTAGGCGATACGGAGAGGCGCCGCTGGCTGACCGGGAGCTGAGCCCCGCTACACCCGCACCGCCAGCCCGTCGTGGAGGGCGGTGCGGTAGGCCTTGAGCGCGGGCACG
>JAPPGX010000073.1 GCA_028877265.1 Acidobacteriota bacterium | reverse complement strand
TCGTCGCGGGTGTACCGGCCGTCCTCGCCGAAATGCCAGTGCAGGTGAACGTGGGTGTCGATGAACCCGGGAAGGATGGTGCCGCCGGGGAAATCGGTCCGCCGGCCGCCGGGCGGCAGTTCGACCACCGGCAGGACCGCCGCGATCCGGTCTTCGCGCACCACGACCCCGTGGCCTTCCAGGACGCCGCCCCGGCCGTCCAGCACCCGGTCCGCGGTGAGCACCAACATGGCGTCGTGCGCCGGATCCGGCTGTCGAGGAGCCGCTGTTCCGCAGGCGCCGGCAAACGCCAGGGCGGCCATCAGCGCACACAGGTGAAGCAGACGGGGTCGCGGGACCATTCCAGCGCCGAGAGTACGCCACCGGGGGCGTTTCGGCACCTCCCACTCGCGCCCGGCGGATGCGCGCCTTGGCCGCTCTTACCGCAGCGTGGCCGTGATGATCGCTACCGGGGTCCCCGCCGGGCTGAACGGCTCGATGTCGAGTTCCGCGACCGGCTCCGGGGGATCGGTCTCGGGAACCTGATCGGTGGGCACCCACTCGCTCCCCTCGGCGATTCCGGCGTCATAGGCGACCATGGTGAACGTCACCTCGTCAAGCCAGCTTCCCGTATCGTCCAGGGTGCAGATCTCCGAGAAGCCGATGAACCAGTCGGGACTCGGAGCGAGTTTGCTGGCGTGGCTGACGCACGGGTTTTCGAGCGTCAGGTCCAGCACCGGTCGCAGCAGCAGGGCGCCGACCTGATCGTTGGTCGTCGCGATCACCTGGTGCCCCCGGGATTCCGCGGCATTCGTCAGGACCGTGGCGTCTCCCGTCGCCGCGAAGGCCCGCATTTCCGCCGAGAGGAACCCACCCTCTTCCCACGGCGCCTCGCCGGGCGGATGCGCGATCAGGGCTGCGGACGGCACCAGATCGACGCCTTCCGGCAGCGGCATCGCCCCGAGCGCGATGGCGATGGGATTCCCGGAGATGCGTGGCTCGTAAACGAAAACGTAGGTCGCCGTCTCCGGGATGGGCGCGGGTGCCGACGGCGCGGTGGTGGCCGCCGGCGGAGTTGTCGGCGCACCGCCGCCGTCACCGCCACAGCCGGTGACCAGAAGCGCCGAGGCAAGAAGAAAAACGGTCCGGAAAGTCATTCAGGTCACGCCCCCGTCGTTCCGCACGAATCTGCAATGCCGAGGCCAGGAAGTTCCGGCCGGTTCCTATCGGACTCACGCGACGGCATCGCTGTTTGACGGGACGCGGGGACCACCCACCCCGACCGAAACGCCGGTTGGTAGGACGGGCTCAGAGTTCGCCGGCGAGCCGGGACGCGGTGCGGAGCGAGAGCGCGGCGAAGGTGAGGGTGCCGTTGTTGCACCCCGACCCCACGATGGTGGGGGCGCCGGCGACCCACAGGTTCTCGTGGTCGTGGGCCCGTCCCCAGCCGTCCACCACGCTGTCGTCCGGATCGTCGCCCATCCGGCAGCCGCCGCCCGGATGGTCGTAGTCGGAGGCGAAGCTGATGTTCAGCATCGCGCCCCCGCCCGCGGTGAGGATCCGGCGGAAGCGCTCCTCGATCTTCCGCTCCGTGTAGCCGCGGAGTTCCGCCGAGACCGGGTCGTCCACGAAATCGATCCGGGGGAGCGGGTCACCCCACGGGTTCTTCCGGTTGGGTTCCAGGGTCAGGGCGCTCTCCCGCGCCGGGATCACGTCGTAGTAGCCCCGCATCCGCAGCGAGCCGGTCTCGATGCGCCGGCGCCAGTCGTTCAGCGCGGCGTCGCCGAGCAGCAGGTTGCCGTTGTCGTCCCGGAGGCGGGCCCGCTTCCCCACGTCGGACTCCCAGATGCGCAGGTCGTGGCGGATGTACTTGCCGTCGGGCTGGGCCTCGTCGTCCTTGTGCTGGAAGCGCTTGGACAGCAGGCTGTCCGAGCCGTACACCCCGGGGTAGAGCCGCATCGGGACGGACACGAAGGCGTTCACCCAGCGGTGGCCGGTGATGAAGCGGCCGACGGTCCCGGAGCGGTTCGCGATGCCGTCCGGGAAGCGCCCCCCGGCGCTCATCAGCAGCAGGTGGGACGACCAGGCGTAGCCCGCGGCCAGCACGAAGTGCCGGGCCCGGATGGTGACCGGGTCGTCCGGGTCGTCCCGGTGGAAGGCGTCCGCCTGCCCGATGGCGTCGGAATCCGCCTTCGGGACGAGCCGCCGCACCATGGTGCGGTCGTGGAGCGTGATCCGCCCCGCCTCGAGGAGGCTCCGGAAGGTGAAGTCCGGGCTGTACTTGGCGCCGGTGGGGCAGATCGAGCAGGTGTCGCAGCGGATGCACTCGCGCCGCCCCCGCCAGGGACGCGAGTTCTTGGAGACCGGGTTCCGCCAGTAGGGGATGCCCGACTTCTCCGCCCACTCCTTGGCGAGGCCCAGGTTGTAGGACGTCGGCAGCGGTTCCATCGGGTAGCCGCCGGAGCGGGGGTCGTACTCGGGCGGCCCCGGCTCGCCCGCCACCCCGATCCGTTCCTCGGCCTCCTGGTAGAAGGGGTCGAGGTCGTCGTAGGAAACGGGCCAGTCCGTGCCGACGCCGAAGAGGCTCCGGAGCCGGAAGTCCTCGGGCGAGTACCGCGGCGTGGTGCCGCCCCAGTGCATCGCGAGCCCGCCCACCGACATGGCGCGCGACTGCCCGTTCTTGCAGGAGTGCCCGGGGATGTGGTCCCCCTGGTAGGGGTTCTCCCGGTAGTCGAGGAAACGGCGGCGGGTATCGAAGCGGTTCTCGAAGTCGAAGATCCGGTTCCCGGCCTCGATCACCGCGATGGACGCCTCCGTGTCCTCGGCGACCCGCTCCGCCACCATCGCGGAACTGATCCCGCCCCCGATGATGGCGACGTCGGCTTCGATGACCCGGGGCACGGTCAGTTCTGCACCTCGGTGGTGGCGAGAAGTTCGGGCATGACCGCGCCGGACGCGAGGTCGCGGCAGGCCCGGGCGTTGATGCGCGCGCCGTAGGCCAGATCGGCGGTCCGGGGCCGCGAATAGAAGCGCGCGAGCAGTCCCACGGCGACGTGGCCCGCGTACGCCGGAGACGGGAGGTCCGCTTCGGCGTCGTGGCGCTCGAGATCGGCGGCGATCAGGTCCCGCCGCTTCTCGACCGGAAGGTCGGCCAGCCCCGATCCGTGTTGCTTCGTCGCGAGCAGGTCGAGCGCCTGGAGCTGCGACGCCCAGCGGGGGGCCGGGTGCGGCGGGCCGTACTGCACCTCGACGGAGGACAGGTAGGGATGCGGCTGTTCCGCCACCGGCTCGAAGCCGTTCAGCCAGGTGACGAAGTCCCGGAGCGCGTCCCGGACGCCGTCCGCGCCGATCTCCGCCGGGAGCACGGCTTCGGCGAACGCCTGAAGCAGGGGGAGATCCAGCGAGAGGGACAGCGACTGGCCTTCCTGCGCCGCCGCGGCTGCCGCTCCCGTCGGCGCCGCGACCGCGGCGACCACCGCGCCGGAGGTCTTCAGGAACTTCCGGCGGCTGTTGTGTTCCTTCCCGCTGCTCTTCCCGCCGACAGCTTCCGCGCTCATCAGGCGATCCATTCTACCGGTGCCTCCGGCGTGCAGACCCCATCCGGTGTGCCAACATCCGCCTTGCTCATGCGCCCTTCCGCCGGCGGGACGGTCGCCCGGACGCTGTCCGCCGGATTCCTGCTCGCCGGACTCGCGGCTGCCGCCGCCCAGCCTCCCCGGCTCGATCCGCAGCTCGAAGAGGTGCTGAACGCGGTCCGGGACGGTGAGTTCGAGATCATGGCCGCGGCGATCGACGGGGGGATGGCGGTGGACGCCAAGGCGCCGAACGGCATGACCGCGCTCCACGTGGCGGCGGTGCTCGGCCGGGAGCGTTTCGTCTCCTGGCTCCTCGAGAAAGGGGCCGCGGTGAACGATCCGGCGCAGAACGGCATCACCCCCCTGAACCGCGCCGCGATGGGCGGCCATCTCGGCACCATGGAACTGCTGCTGGAGGCCGGAGCGGACGTGAACGCCGCCGCGCGCTGGGGCGCGACGCCGCTGCTGAGCGCGGTGGACCGGGGTCGGACGGAGGCGGTCCGGATGCTGCTCGCGGCGGGCGCCGATCCCACGGTGACGGCGGCGAACGGCGAGACCGCGCTCAGCCTCGCCCGCCAGAAGGAGCACCGCGACATCGTGGCCCTCCTCTCCGAAGATCCGGAGACCGTGCGCACCGAGCGCGAGGCCGAGGCCGACCGGCGGTCCTCGCGGGCGGACACGCACCACCGCACCGGGGTGGCCTACGACGACGCCGGCGACATCCGGCGCGCCATCGAGTCCTACCGGCTGGCGCTCGAACAGGATTCTGACGATCCGTTGATCCGCTACCGGCTGGGACGCGCGCTCCACCGCTTCGGCGAACGGGAGGCGCTGGTCCACCTGATCGAGGCGGTGAGGGGGTGGGAGGCGATGATCGAGTCGGGCGAGGAACTCACACCCATCGTGCGTCCGGCGCTCGAGGACGCCTGCGGCGTGCTGGCGGAGGCAGAACGAACGGAAGACGCCGCGCGCTGCGAGGCGGCGCTGGCCCGGTCCCGCCGTTAACCGGGACGGGGCAAGCGGACCCCGTCTCTAGAATCACGGCGTAAGGAGGTACGCCGTCATGTACTCGGCTGTCACCCGCCGATTCACGGCGATCGGGTTCACCCTGGCTCTGGCCTCATTCCTGGCCGCGGGGTGCGACGACGAAGCGAGCCCGACGACGCCCGCTCCGGCGCCGCCCGCACCCGCACCGCCGCCACCGCCGGCGATGCCCGAACCGCCACAGATTCGGGCGGAAGAAGTGGTGGACCGCGAGACCCTGCGTCTGTTCGTAGAGGAGGCTGTCCGGATCGCTTCCGCCGGGATCGCGTCCGCCGACGAGGCCTACGGCTGGTTCGACGCCAACTTCCGGCCGGAGGGCCAGTGGCGGCAGGGCGAGATCTACCTGTATGCCATCGATCTGAACGGCGTCAGTTTCTTCAGCGCGGCAACACCGGATCTCGAGGGAACGGACCTTTCGGACCTCACCGGCGTCGAAGGCGTCCGGATCAACGAGGAGCTCATCGCCGCCGCGATGGCGGGCGGGGGCTTCGTGGAATACCTCTGGCCCAACCCGTCGGTCGAAGGCGATGAAGAGACCGGATCGCCGAAGCTGGGGTATGCAGCGCTCCTGTCGATCGGAGACGTCGACCTCGTACTGGGGTCCGGAATCTATCCGCCGGTCACCGCCGCGGACGTGCGGAACCGCGGGACGCTGAAGTCCTTCGTGGAGCGGGCGGCGAGCGTGGTTGCCGAGAACAGTCCCGATCTGGAAACCGCATACGCCTTCCTCGACACGAACTTCCGCGAGGAGGGCGAGTGGCGGCACGGTCAGGTCTACGTGTTCGCCCAGACGATGGAACTGGTCAACTTCTTTCATGCCTTCCGGCCCGGGATCGAGGAGCTGGACCGTTCGGAGGTCGAGGACCTGAACGGCGTGAAGATCAACCAGGAACTCCGCGCGGCGGCGCAGGCCGGCGGCGGGTACGTCGAATACTGGTACGACAACCCGGCGTTCGAGGGCGACGAGGAGACCGGGTCTCCCAAGGTGGCCTACGCCACGGTCCTGACGATCGGATCGACTCCGCTCATCTTCGGTTCCGGGATCTATCCGGAGCAGCCCGGCGGGGAGTGATCCGGGGCGGCGCGGCGGCGCCAACTTGCCGATGCCGGGGCATCGCCGCCGGTAGGATCGCCGCGTGGCGCTGAGCACCGATTACGTCGAACGCCGCATCGTCACGCTGGAGACCGCCCTGCAGGGGCTTGCCGACCATCAGCCGGACGAGATCGCCTACGACATCTACCGGGCCGCCTGCGTGAAGGAGTTCGAGTTGATCCTCGAGCAGAGCGGAAGACTGCTGCGGAAGAAGATCAGCGCCTGGTCCGTTTCGAACCGGGCCGCCGCGAGACTGACGTTCAAGGACGTGTTCCGGACGGCCGCCAGGCACGGCCTGCTCGAAGCCGATGAATGTGAACGCTGGCTGGAATACCGCGAGAGCCGGAACGACACCGCACACGACTACGGGGAAGGGTTCGCCGAATCGGCAGTCCGGCGACTGCCGCAGCTCGTAGTCGACGCGAAGGCCCTGGCGCGGAGGCTGGATGAACGCACCGAAGGATGACCGGCTGAGCCTGCTGCCGCAGCACCGGCAGAAGGTCGAGGAGATCCTCCGGTCGTGCGCGCCAGGCGTGGAGGTGTGGGCTTACGGGAGCCGAGTCAACGGGCGGAGTCACCCGGGCAGCGATCTGGATCTCGTCCTACGCGGCCCGGGACTGGACCGGCTACCGCTCGAAGTGCTGGGAGCGCTTTCGGAGGCCTTCCACGACTCCACGATTCCTTTCTTCGTCGAGGCGCGGGACTGGGCGCGGCTCCCGGAGAGCTTCCACGCCGAGATTGAGCGGGACTACGTGGTGTTGGTCGGGGTTGACGTCCCGCTGTAACGCGGATCGGGTGGCAGAACGGCTTGGAACGCCGGCTTCAGCCGGCACAGTGGCCCGCAGGGCCGCGGACGGTTCTTCGCTGTCTGGGGCGCATCGGCGCGCAGCCGCGCGGTCCCGGCGAACGAGGTCCGTCTCGCCGCCCGCCTGCGGTGGGCTGTGCCGGCTGAAGCCGGCGTTCCAAGCCGGGGGTGCCGTCTGCGCGGGTAGCGGTACGCCCTCCGCCCGCCAGCGGCGGGCTGTGCCGGCTGAAGCCGGCGTTCCAAGCCGTCGTCTCAGCTCGACTCGCGGACTACGTCGTCGCGGGTCTTGCGGATGTTCTCGAAACTGTCCTGGGAGATGACGTAGTACCACGCGGCAAAGCGGCGGGTGAGGGTCTCCTCCAGTTCCCGGCCCTTCTCGACGTCGTCCTCCCAGCGGTCCCAGGCGCGGGCGAGGTCGCGGTTTTCACGGTCCCCGTCGGTGAGCTCGTCGGAAGGCTTGTCCAGATAGTCCCGGTTCGCGGGGCGCGGCGGCTCGGGGAAGCGCTCGGGGCGGAACTCGGCAGTGACGAAGAGGTAGCGGTTCTCGGCGGGGCCGGATGACGCCGCATCGGCGGTGTCCTCGGCCTCGCTGCCGGCGCTCACGTCCTCGTCCCGGCCGTAAACGACTTCGCCGAAGCGGAGCGTGTAGCGGATGCCCTCGTCGGTTTCGAGGCGGACCTCGCCCTCGTTGGAGAGCAGGCTGCCTCCTTGGGTGAGGTAGTAGCCGCGGCTCTGCAGCGAGAGGATGTCGGCGTTCGAGACGCCGGCCGCGTCGCCGGTGAGGGTCGCCGCGATGCCCTCGGGCTTCGGGCGGACGCCCACGATCTCGAGTTCGTCGGCCGCCCGGAGGACTTCGTTCACCTCGAAGGAGTCCACCTCTTCGCCGGAGCCGAGGCCCTCGGCCGTCCAGTCGCTGTCCGCCTTGCTGAGCGCGAGGCGTCCCCGCCGGTCCACCTGGAGGGTCCGTTCGTTGATGGTGTAGTCCTCGAGGACGGCCTCGTCCACGCGGTTCCGGTCCATGAGCAGCAGGTCGCGCTCGATCCAGTCTCCGAACTGCGCCGAGATGTCCACCCCGAGCTGCGAGACGTAGACCCGCTTCTGGCCCGGGACCCGGACGAAGTAGGACCCCTCGCGGTCCGGCACCTGACGGCCGATGATGAGGTCCGCGAGCGCGCGGTCGCCCGAGGCCTTCACCGTCACCCGGCGTCCCCGCCCGATGAGCGAGACCGCGCCCTCGTCCAGCGGGTCCACCACCCCGAGCGCGGGATGGTCGGCCACGTTCTCGGAGCGGAAGTCGTCCTTTTCGAGGAGCATGATGCCGGCGGCGGTCTGCGCCAGCCGGTCCTGGCCGTCGGCGGGATAGTCGTGGTGGCTGGGAATGGTCCAGATCCCGTTCTCGTTCTGCACCCGGAACGGGATCGCTTCCGCGGTGGCCGCGTCGAACTCGATGATCTCGAGAGACATCGCCTCCTCGGGGTCCTCGAAACCCGGGAAGAAGCGCTCCCCGAGGTCCACGAAGTCGCTCGGCTCGGGGTTGCGCGGCGCGCTGACCGCGGCCAGCACCGTCAGCAGGAGCGCCGCGCCGGCGATGGTCTGGGTCCGTCGGAGTTCCGGCCCGCCGGTCTTCCGGGCCTCCGGGGCCGCGGCCGTGTTTGTCGTTTCGCTCATCGCTCCTCTCTCCTCAGCGGTCACTGCTGTCTCAGGCGGCGCGCCGCCGCCGCGCCCTCGACTTCGGCCCGCCGCCTCCGCACGAAGGTCCAGACCCCGAGCAGGAACACCGGAATCGGCGGCAGCAGCACCGCCGCGGTGCGGATCCCGCTCTGGATGCGGCGGATCTGCGCCTCCATGCGCTCCTCGCTGGCGCGGACCTGCGCGTCCTTGTCGGCGTTGATGTTCGCCTCCAGCACGCTGAACCGGCGGTTCTCCACCTCCTGAAGGTTGCGGGCCATGATCTGTTTGGCCTGCGCGTCGAGGTCGTCGCGCTCCTCGACGGCCGCGACCCGCCGGTCGAGCCGTTCCTGCGCCTGGCGCAGCGCCTCCTGGGCGCTGGACTCCGCCTCGTCCTCCTCGAGGCTCCGCTGCTCGGTGAACTCGCGGACCCGGGACTCCACCGCCTCGAGGGTCCGGTGGCGCACCCGGCGGTTCCGGAGCGCCACGAAGGACTCGTCCCCGGCGAGGACGTCCATGGCGTTCAGGAAGAAGGACACGTTGTCGAAGTTCAGGTTGGGCGGCCCGATCCGGCGCAGCTCGAAGAACTGCTCCGAGATGAAGTCGAGGTCCGCGATCGCGATGACGCGGGTGCTGTCCGCCTCGACCATCGCGGTCGGGTCTTCGTCACCCGTCGCGTCGTCCGCTTCGGGGCGGAAGGTGCGCGCCTCCGCGGCAACGACGTAGTTCATCGGGTCCGGCCGGTGCGGCAGGTTGGGGTTCAACTGCGAGCCCAGGAAGTTCCGCTGCACCATCTGGAAGTAGGGCAGGACGCCGGACACGTCCCCGGTGGTGAGGAGCGGCTCGAACTCGGCCACCGCTCCCGGAAGCGGCTCGAAGTAACCGGGATAGATGAGCACCACCTGCTGGAGACCGGCGCTGGCCGCCGAAGCGTCCGCGAAGACCTCCGGGTTGCCGTTCCCCTCACCCAGGAACACCACCTCCGGCGGCAGGTGCCCGAGGTCGGGGTGCGGGTTGTAGGCGTCCCAGACGATCCCGCCCGGATCCCACGAGATCCCGAGGTTCGCCAGGAAGGACTGGATGTTCCCCTTCGGCGTCGGCGGCGGCTGTCCCTGCCGCATGAAGGGGTTCTGCGAGGCGCCGGGCGGCTCGGAGGGGGCAAGACCGATGTTCACCACCGGCAGCGGGTCCACGAGCAGGACCGCCGGGACGCCGGTGCGGATGAAGTCGGTGACGTTGTTCATCTCGTCGTCCGCGAGCGTGGACGGCAACACCACCAGCAGCCCGTCCACCTCCTCGGTGATCATCGCGTTCGGCTGGATCTGCACCACCTCGTACTGCTTGCGGAGCTCGTCCACCACCGACCATTCCGGCGAACTCTGCATGGTCTGGAAGTCGAGGCCACCGAAGATCCGGAGCTCCTTGGAAATCACGCCGATCCGCTTCTTGTCGGTGTTGGCCACCACCCGGATGCTGCGGGCGAGTTCGTACTCCACCGGCAGGCCGCGGTCGAAGAACGGGATCACCTGCTCCTCGGCGGCGCAGGTGAACGCGACCCCCATGAACACGTCGCTGACCCCGGTCCTCGCCGAGGTCACGCTGGGGATCTGCCGCGGCATGATCCCGAACTTCTCCCGGGCCTCACGGGCGGAATCGGTGAACGGCTCCGTGTCCTCGACGAGCACCTGGACTCGGCCGCCGCTCACCGATTCCATCTCGCGGAGCACGCTCATCAGCGTCGCGCGGGTCTGGACGAGCGGTTCGGGAACCTCGGGGCTCAGGTACGCCTGCACGAAGACCGGCCGGTCGTCGGGCAGCGCCCGGAGCAGCTCGCGGGTCTCGGCGGAGAGCGAATGGAGTCGCTCGGCGGTGGTGTCGAGGCGGAAGCCGAGCCGCGAGATGAGCACGATGGCGCTCAGCAGCGCCAGCGCGACGGAGACCGCCCGCACCGCGTGGTGGGTGGACATGCGGTAGCCGTCGGCGGCGGCGGGCCAGTGACGCTTCCCGATGAGCAGGACGTTGACGTAAAGGAAGAAACCGGCGACGGCGGCGAAATAGAGCACCGAAGTGAACGGGATCACGCCGCGGCCGAACTCGTCGAAGTGGTGGATCGCCGAAACGGGCTCCACCGCCCGGGCCAGCCACGGACTGAAGCTGCCGAGGAAGAGGTCGGGCAGCACCAGCACCCCCGCCGCCACCGCTCCCAGGATGAACGCCACCGTGGGGATCGAGGTGAGGAGCGACGCGGCCATTCCGGCCGCCGCGAGCGCCGCGCCGAGCAGCGCGTAGCCGACGTAGTTGGCGAGCAGCAGGCCCCAGTCGGGGCTCCCGAGGAACATCAGGACGAGCGCGTGGCTGAGCGAGAGCGCCAGCGCGGCACCGTAGATGCCCAGTACCGCCGTGTACTTGCCGAGCACGATCTCGAGATCCGTCGCCGGAAGCGTGAGCAGCAGCTCGTCGGTCCCGAGCTTCTTCTCCTCGGCCCACACCGACATGGTGAGCGCCGGAATGAAGAAGATCAGGATGTAGGGGAACAGCCCGTTCAACTGGTCGAGGTTCGCCAGGTTGTTCAGGAAGAAGCGGTCCTGCCAGAACGCCGCGGCGGCGCTCAGCAGGATGAACAGCGTCAGGAAGACGTAGCCCGACGGGTTCGAGAAATACATGCGGAGGTCCCTCCGCATGAGGGCCGCAACCACCGGGCGGCGGACGTTCGGGATTTCGACAAGGCCGGGCATCACGCGACCTCTCCCGAGCTGGGCGCCGCCGCATCCGGCGCCGCGCCGTTCCCGGCCGCTCCGTCGCTCCCGCCCGGCCCGGTGAGCTCGTAGAAGCTGTCCTCCATCGAGCCGTCCCGCTGGAGGTCCGCCGGAACCCCGTCGAACACCAGCCGGCCTCCGTTCACCACGAGCACCCGGTCCGCCACCGCTTCCACCTCACGAAGGATGTGGGTGGAGATGAGGACGGTCTTGCCGGCGCCCAGCCGGCGGATGTTCTGGCGGAAGTCCCGGATCTGGTTGGGATCGAGGCCCGCGGTGGGCTCGTCCATGATGAGCACGTCGGGGTCGTGGAGCAGCGCCTGCGCCACCCCGACCCGCTGGCGGAAGCCCCGCGACAGCTTGCCGATGGGCTTTTCCATCACCTCGTCGAGCGCGCAGAGGGCGGCCACCTCCTTGATGCGGGAGGTCAGCCGGCCCGGCGGGATCTCGCGGGCCTCCCCGAAGAAGCGGAGCAGTTCCGCCGGGGTCATGTCCGGATACAGCGGGCCGTTCTCGGGCAGGTAGCCGAGGCGGCGGGTCGCGTCGAGGCGCTGCTGGTGGACGTCCAGCCCGGCGATCGCGGCAGTGCCCTCACTGGGGGCGAGATAGCCGGTCAGCATCTTCATCGTGGTGGTCTTCCCGGCGCCGTTCGGCCCCAGGAAGGCGACAATCTGCCCCCGGGGAATCGCGAAGCGCACGCTCTCGACGGCCACGAAGGGCCCATAGAACTTGCTGAGATCGCGCGCCTCGATCATGATCGGTTGGGTCATATCGAGGTACCTCTGCTCTTGCAGGGGGAAAAGGCGCGGAATTCTAGCCACCGGCCGCACCCCCGCGCGCGGCGATTCCGAAGAACGCGGAAATGCCGATCCGGTTCCCGGGACTCCGGGGCCGCCCGTCGGAGCTTCCGCCCGGGCCTCAGGCGCCGGCCGCCGCTTCCTCGGCGATCAGCGCTTCGAGCTGCCGGCGGAAGCGCAGCGGCCCTCCATCGATCGGCAGATTGATATGGGGTGAGGTCGCGGTGTCCATGCCGATCTGCACCTCGTTGAGGACCGCGCGATCCTCCTCGAAGGCTTCGCGCACGTCCTCGCTCATCATCTCGCTCAGTTCTTCGTCGCCGGGCCGGATGTTGCGAAGCTGGAACCAGTAGTAGCGGGTCTCCTTCTCGGTGACCGGAGTCATGAAGTTGTAGCTGTCCATGATGAAGGTGCTGTCCGCCAGCGGCCCCTCCGGTCCGCCGGTGCCCGCGGGGGTGAAGACCGCCCGGATGAACGCGAGGGACGGGTAGCGGACCTCGTAGTGCTGCAGCCGGTCGCAGTTGCCCTCGAACGAAACGATCTTCCTGTAGAAGGGGGCCGGCTCCACATCCAGCATCCAGCGGTGCACGGTGATGCCGTCCGTCGCTGCGGTGACCTGCAGGGGAGCGTCCTTCGCGGCATCCTGGGCGAAGGAGGTCGCGTGCACCCAGGCGACGTGGGTCGGGTCGAGCAGGTTGTCGCAGACGAACAGGTAGTTGCACTCGAGTTCCAGCGCCGGACCCCGGTTGATGCCCCAGGCCGGGTCGTCGAAGTTGGGGATGGCGATGATCTTCCCGGGGTCGGCCAGGTCGGGTTTGCCCATCCAGATCCAGACCAGGCCGTACCGCTCGTGCACCGGATACGGGCGGACGCTCGCGCCCGGCGGAATGCTTCCGCCGCCCGGCGCCCAGACACACTGCCCGGAGGCGTCGAAGGTCAGACCGTGATACCCGCACTCCAGATTGCCGTCCCGGATCCGGCCCTTCGAAAGCGGCAGCTTGCGGTGCGGGCAGGCATCCTCGAGCGCGACGACCCGGTCCCCGTCGGGACGGAAGACGCAGACCCTTTCGCCCAGGACGCGGATCTGCCGCGGTGTCCGGCCGATCTCGCTGCTCCAGGCGGCGACGTACCAGGCATTCCTGAGAAACATCCAACTTCCCTCGCTCCGCCGAATTCTGGAGCATGTGGCCCCCGCCGACTCCCGGCGGCGTCCTCTCCGCGGCCGCCCGGCGCGTCGGGCGAGCCGGTTCGACCCGCCATACAATGCGGGACATGCGGACTCCGCTCCCGGGACGCCGGATCGCCGCGCTGGGCCTCGTCGCCGGAGTGGCCTCGCTGGGTTTCGGGAGCGCGGCGCGCGCCGACCCGCCACGCCGTCCGCAGGCGGTCGTCCTCGCGCCGGACACCCCGGCGGGCGAGGCGCTCCTGGTCGGCAACCGCGCCGGAACGGTCAGCGTCATCCGCACCGGCGATCTCACCCTCCTGGGAGAGGCGCCGGCCGGCGGCAACATCACCGACCTCGCGCTCCTGCCGGGCGGCGGGGGCCGGGTGCTCGCCATCGACCACGGCGCGCACGAACTCCTGGTGCTCGGTCCCGGAAACGGCGACTGGACGGCTCCCGGCCCCTTCCCGGCGGCCGCCGCGGCCCCGCTCCTCGAAGTGGAGGCGGCCGTCCCGACCTGCCGCTACCCGATCCGGGCAGCGCGGCACGACGCGTCGCTGGCGGTTTCCTGCCTCTGGTCGCGGCAGATCCGGATGTACGACCTCACGCGTCCGGAGGCGGCCGCCGAGGATCTGGGCGCTCCCCGCTGGGTCGCCGATCTCCCCTTCGAGCCGCAGGAGATGCTGTTCCTGGGCGACGGGAACCTGCTCGTCGCCGACGCCTTCGGCGGGGGCCTCGCGATCGTTTCGGCCGCCGGCGGCGAACTGCTCCGCACGAAGGAACTCACCGGCCACAACCTCCGAGGCCTGACGCTCCTTCCCGACGGCAGACTCGGGATCGCCCACCAGGAACTCCACACCGGGATGCACACCACCTCGGACGACATCCGCTGGGGAGTGTTCATCACGAACAGCGTCAGCCTGATGCCGCTGGACGACCTGGTCTCCGGCAACCCGCGCCTGGGGCGGCGCACCCGGATCATGGATCTCGGCGACGTGCTCACCCCGTCGGGAGACCCGGCGGCGATGGTCGTCTCGCCGGAGGGCGAGCTGGTCATCGCGCTGTCCGGAGTCGGCCGGCTCGCCTTCGGCGGCGCCGACGCCCGGCGGATGAGCCACGCCCGGGTGGGGCGGGGCCCGTCGGCGATCGCTGCGGGCGGGAACGGACTCCTCTACGTGGCCAACACCCGGTCCGATGAGATCTCGGTGGTCTCGCTCGCCGCGCAGACCGAGGTGGCCCGAATTCCGCTCGGACCGGCGGCGCCACTCACCGCCGTCGAACGCGGCGAACTGCTCTTTCACGACGCGTCGCTCTCGCTCCGCGGCTGGATGAGCTGCGCGAGCTGCCATACCCAGGGACACACGAACCACCGTCTCTCGGACACCCTGGGCGACGGCACCTACGGCGCGCCCAAGCGGGTCCTGTCGCTGCTCGGGGTGGCGGACACGAAGCCGTGGGCTTGGGACGGCCAGATCCGCAGGCTCGAGGATCAGGTGGTCAAGTCGGTTCGCACCACCCTCCGCGGCCGGCGGCTCGAGGACCGCGAGGTGAGCGACCTCGCGGCCTATCTCCGGACCCTCGAGCTACCGGAGGTCAGCGCGCCGGTGGAGTCGGCGCTCCTGGCGGAGGGACAGGAAGCGTTCGACCGCTACTCCTGCAACCGCTGCCATACCGCCCCGGCCTACACCTCGCCGGGGGTCCATAACGTGGGCCTGACCGACGAACTGGGACGCGACCGGTTCAACCCGCCGTCGCTCCGGGGGGTCCAGTTCCGGAGGGCCCTCCTCCACGACGGCTCAGCAAAGTCGCTCGAAGAGGTCTTCGACGTCCATCCGGGGCTCGGCGTCGAGGTGAGCGCCGACGACCTCCCCGCCCTGATCGCGTTCCTCCGGACGCTTTAGGAATCCGCGCCGCTCCGCGCCGCGCACGCCGTAACCCCACGCGGCCTCAACACGCGGACGGCTTGGAGCGCCGGCTTTAGCCCGCACAGCCCGCCGCAGGCGGGCGGCGGGAGGGATCCCACGCGCGCAAATGGCGCGCGGGGCGACTATCCGCCCTGGGCCTCGAACTCCGCCGCGGCAGCCTGGGCTCGCGCTCCCAGCTCCTCTTCGGTGAGGTCCTCGATGTGGGTCGCCAGGCTCCAGCGATGCCCGAAGGGATCCACGACGTTCGACATGCGGTCGCCCCAGAACTGGTCCTCCGGCGGCCGGATCTCGCGGGCGCCTTCCGCGACCGCCTTCGTGTGCACCGCATCCACGTCCGGCACGTAGAGGTGGATCGTCGTGCTCGTCCCCCCCAGGGTGTCCGGGGAGACGAAACCGGCCTCCGCCGGCGGTCCCGGGAACTCCTGGGCCATGTAGATCTGGCTCTCGCCGAAGCGGAGTTCCGCGTGCATGACGGCACCGCTTTCCCCCTCCATCGAGGAGTCCACGGTGGCGCCGAGCACCTCCTGGTACCAGGCGAGCGCCGCCTGACCGTCGCGGACGACGAGATAGGGGGTGACCGCGTTGGCGCGGTTCGGGATGTAGTGCGTGGCCTTGGCCATGAGGCTTCCTGCTCCTTTGCTGGGGATCGTGACTCGAGTGCGGGCGTGCGCCGCGCCTTCCGGAACGACCGAACCGGTGGAAAGGTTCGGTTGGCGTGCGGATTCTGACGGTTGGAGGCCCGGATCGGATACCGGAAGTCGCGAGGCGTTACGAACGGTCCCGGCCCGCGACCAGCAGGCCGGCGAGCGCCCGGCGGCCGAGCCAGTAGGTCAGGTCGCGCGGATGAACGATGTCCCAGATGGCAACGTCGGCGCGCTTCCCCGCCTCGAGCGTCCCCCTGTCGTGCTGGAGCCTGAGCGCCCGCGCCGCCTGGCGCGTCACCCCGGCGAGGCACTCCTCCGGAGTCAACCCGAAGAGCCGGGCGGCCAGCCCCATCGCTTCGGGGAGCGAGCCGAGTGGCGACGTCCCCGGGTTGCAATCGGTCGCCAGCGCGATCGGGACACCGTGCCGGCGTAGCGCGCCCACCGGAGGGCGGCGGCTCTCGCCAAGCGTCAGGAAGGCGCCCGGCAACAGCACCGCCACTGTTCCGGCTCCCGCGAGCGCTTCGATCCCCGCCTCCGGGGTGTATTCCAGATGGTCGGCGGAGAGCGCCCCGAAACGCGCCGCGAGCGCCGCCCCGCCCCCGTCGGTCCGCTGGTCCGCATGCAGCTTGACCGGCAACCCCAGAGCCCGGGCGCGTTCGAACAACCCCGCGAGCTGCGCGGCGCTGAAGGCAACGGACTCGCAGAAACCGTCCACGGCGTCCGCGAGACCCTCCTCCGCCACCCGGGGGAGCAGCTCGTCGCGAACGAAAGCGAGGTAATCGTCGGGCCGTCCCCGGAACTCCGGCGGGACGGCGTGCGCCGCCAGGAGCGTCGTCCTCACCGTCAGCCCGGAGGCGCGGCCCAGGCGGCGCGCCACCTCGAGCATCCGGATCTCGGTGTCCAGGTCCAGCCCGTACCCGGACTTGATCTCCACGGTCGCCACGCCCGCGCCGGCCATCCCCTCCAGGCGGTCCAGCGCGCTCCGGAAAAGCTCCTCGGCCGGCGCCGCCCGGGTGGCCCGCACCGTGGCCATGATCCCGCCGCCCGCGGCGGCCAATTCCTCGTAGCTCGCCCCTCCGAGACGCGCCTCGAACTCGCCCCCCCGGTCACCGCCGAAAACCAGGTGGGTGTGGCAGTCGATCAGGGCGGGCGTAATCCAGCGTCCCTCGAGCGAGCGGGCCCCTTCCGCCCAATGGGAGGGAAGGTCCGCTTCCGGCCCTACCCAGGCGATCTTGCCGTCCCGGATCGCGAGCGCCCCGTCTTCGATGGCGCCGTAGGGATCGGGAGCGCCGCCGCGCATCGTGGCGATGCGCGCATCGGTCAGCAGGAGGTCCCAGTGGTCCATGCGTCCGAAGATAGCGTGTGCCAAGCTTCGGAAACGCCGATGAAGCGGATTCTGGCGCGTCGCGCGCTGCTCCACACCGGATGGGCGGAGGACGTCCTTCTGGGTATCCGCGACGGCGAGATCGTCGACATCTCCGCGGGCGTTCCCTCGCCGCCGGCCGCCGAGCTGACCGTTGGGATCGTGATCCCGGGCCTCACCAACGCCCACAGCCACGCGTTCCAGCGGGCGCTGGCCGGAAGGACCGAGCACCGCTCGGCCGCGGATCGCGACTCGTTCTGGACCTGGCGCGAGCGCATGTACGAACTCACCGGGCGGCTCGATGCCGGGAGCCTGGCCGCCGTTGCCCGCCAGGCGTACACGGAAATGCTCGCTGCCGGCTACACCTCGGTCGTGGAGTTCCACTATCTCTTCCGGGACGACACCGGCAGCGGCGACGGAGACGCCATGTTCGAAGCGCTCCGCCAGGCGGCCGGGGACAGCGGCATCCGCCTGATCTACCTCCCGGTGCTCTACGAGCGCGCGGGCTTCGACGCCGACGCTCCGGAAGCGCGGCAACGGCGTTTCGCGATGGATGTCGAGAGCTTCCTCGCCCACCAGGAACGCGCGGCCGACGGGGCTTCTGGACGGGTGACGGTCGGGATCGGCGGCCACAGCCTGCGCGCGGTCAGCGAGGAGTCGCTGCGCCGGGTGGCGGCGCGAGCAGCCGCCAGCGGGGCGCCCCTGCACATCCACATCGCGGAACAGCGCCGGGAGGTCGAGGACTGCCTCGCCGCCTACGGCTCCCGCCCGGTGCGCTGGCTGCTGGACCGTTTCGACGTGGGGGAGCCGTGGTGCCTGGTCCACGCCACCCACGTCGACGAGGCGGAGACCCGCGATCTCGCGGCGTCCGGCGCGGTCGTTGGCCTCTGCCCCAGTACCGAAGGGAACCTCGGCGACGGCCTGTTCCCGCTGGAGCGCTTCCTGCGCGCCGGCGGCCGGATCGCGATCGGCTCCGACAGCCAGGTGGCCATCAACCCCTTCGAGGAACTGCGCTGGCTCGAGTACGGCCAGCGGCTCATCTCGGAAACCCGGAACGTGGCCTCCGTCGAGGATCCGCACGTAGGACGGGAGCTGTTCCGGCGCGCGCTCGCGGGCGGCGCGCAGGCCGCCGGTCAGTCCCGCTTCGGGCTGGCGCCCGGGGCGCCCGCCGACCTCGTGGTGCTGGACGCCGAGGATCCGATGCTCGCCGGCCACGGCCCCGCCACCCTGCTGGACGCGCTGCTATTCTCGGGATATCGAGTACCGATCGAACGCGTCATGGTCCACGGCGAATGGAAGGTGACAGGCGGCCGGCACGTGGATCGCACCCGGACGGCAAGGGATTTCGCGGCCGCGTTGGCCCGCCTCGGAATGGAGTCACCATGAAGACCGCCCCCGCGACGGCCGTCAAGGCCCCGACCGGCCCCCGCCTGTCCGCGAAGAGCTGGCTCACCGAGGCGCCGCTCCGCATGCTGATGAACAACCTCGATCCGGAGGTTGCCGAGCGGCCGGAGGACCTCGTGGTCTACGGGGGGATCGGGAAGGCGGCCCGGAACTGGGAGGCCTACGAGGCGATCGTCGCGGCGCTCCGGGCACTCGAAGCGGACGAGACCCTGCTGGTCCAGTCCGGCAAGCCCGTCGGCGTCTTCCGGACCCATCCCGAAGCGCCGCGGGTGCTCATCGCCAACTCCAACCTGGTGCCGGCCTGGGCGAACTGGGAGCACTTCCGGGAACTCGACCGCAAGGGTCTGATGATGTTCGGCCAGATGACCGCCGGGTCCTGGATCTACATCGGCAGCCAGGGGATCGTCCAGGGCACCTACGAGACCTTCGTGGAGATGGGCCGCCAGCACTACGGCGGGGACCTCGCCGGACGCTGGATCCTGACCGCCGGGCTCGGCGGCATGGGAGGCGCGCAACCGCTCGCCGCGAAGATGGCCGGCGCCTCGCTGCTCGCGATCGAGTGCCAGGCGGACCGGATCGAACGGCGGCTCGCCTCGGGATACCTCGACACCCGCGCCGAAACGGTGGACGAGGCGCTCTCGCTGATCGAGGGCTCGGTCCGGGCCCGTACCCCGCTGACGGTAGGCCTCGTCGGCAACGCCGCGGCGATCCTTCCGGAGCTGCTCGCCTGCGGCGTCCGCCCCGACGCCCTCACCGACCAGACATCGGCGCACGACCCGGCGAACGGCTACCTGCCGGTGGGCTGGAGCGTCGAGGAGTGGCGCGCCCGGCGGGAGAGCGATCCCGACGCGGTCGCGGCCGCCGCGATCCGTTCCATCGCCGGCCACGTCCGCGCCATGCTCGGCTTCCACGACGCCGGCGTCCCGACCTTCGACTACGGCAACAACATCCGCCAGGCGGCGCTCGGCGCCGGCGTGGAGCGCGCGTTCGACTTCCCCGGGTTCGTCCCCGCCTACGTGCGGCCGCTGTTCTGCCGCGGCGTCGGACCCTTCCGCTGGGCCGCGCTGTCCGGCGACCCCGAGGACATCTACCGGACGGACGCGAAGGTCAAGGAACTGATCACCGACGACCCGCACCTCCACAACTGGCTGGACGCGGCCCGCGAGCACATCCAGTTCCAGGGGCTGCCGGCGCGCATCTGCTGGGTCGGTCTCGGAGCGCGCCACCGGCTGGGACTGGCGTTCAACGAGATGGTCCGCCGGGGGGAACTCGAAGCCCCCATCGTCATCGGCCGCGACCACCTCGACAGCGGCTCGGTGGCGAGCCCGAATCGCGAGACCGAGGCGATGCGCGACGGCTCAGACGCGGTGTCGGACTGGGCGTTCCTGAACGCCCTCCTGAACACCGCGAGCGGCGCCACCTGGGTCTCCATCCATCACGGCGGCGGGGTCGGGATGGGGTACGCACAGCACGCCGGGTTCGTCATCGTCTGCGACGGCAGCGACGCCGCCGGCCGCCGGATCGAGCGGGTCCTGTGGAACGACCCGGCGTCCGGCGTGATGCGCCACGCCGACGCGGGCTACGACGAGGCCGTCGCCTGCGCCCGGGAACACGGGTTGAACCTGCCCATGGTCCGATGAGGATCGAGATCGGCAAGGCGATCCCCCTCGCCGCCCTGCGCGCGGCCTGGCGCGACCCGGTGTCGGTCGAGCTCAGCGGCGACGCCCGCCGCAGGATCGCCGCCGCGTCCGGCGCGATCGACGCGGCGATCGCCGGAGGCGGTCCCGTCTACGGGGTCAACACCGGCTGCGGGCATCTGGTCCACGTGCGGATCGACGCCACCGAACTCCGGAAGCTCCAGGAGAACATCGTCCGTTCGCACGCTGCGGGGGTCGGCGAGGATCTCGGGGACGGGGTCGTCCGCCTGGTGATCCTGATGAAGGTGACGGCGCTCGCGCGCGGTCATTCCGGGGTCCGGCTGGAACTCGTCGACGCGCTCGCGGCGCTCCTCGAGCACGGGATCTATCCCCGGATTCCCGCCAAGGGCTCCGCCGGGGCGTCGGGGGACCTGGCGCCTCTGGCCCACCTCGCCGGAGTGCTCATCGGGGAGGGGGAGGCCCGGATTGGCAAGGATTCCCTGGGCGGCGAAGAAGCGCTCCGGCGGGCCGGACTCAAGCCGCTGCGCCTCGCGCCAAAGGAGGGTCTGGCGCTCCTCAACGGAACACAGGTCTCGGCGGCGCTGGCTCTTTCCGCCCTTTTTCGCGCCGAGAACGTGCTGGCCGGCGCGCTCGTCGCGGGCGCGATGTCCACCGACGCCATCAAGGGCAGCGACGTCCCGTTCGATCCTCGGATCCAGGAGACCCGTGGCCACCGTGGACAAATCATGGTCGCGGGCGTGCTTCGGGACCTGATACGCGGCAGCGAGATCCGCGCCTCGCACCTCGACTGCGACCGGGTGCAGGACCCGTACTCCATTCGTTGCCAGCCGCAGGTGATGGGCGCCTGTCTCGACAACCTGCGCCACGCCGCGTCGCTCCTCGAGACCGAGGCGAACGCAGTCACCGACAACCCGCTGGTGTTCCCCGACTCGGGCGAAGTGCTCTCCGGCGGCAACTTCCACGCCGAACCCGTGGCCTTCGCCGCCGACATCCTGGCGCTGGCGATCGCCGAGATCGGTTCACTCTCCGAGCGGCGCACGGCGCTGCTCGTCGACCCCCATCTGAGCCGGCTGCCCGCGTTTCTCGTCCACGACAGCGGCCTGAACAGCGGTTTCATGATGGCCGGAATCACCGCCGCCGCGCTCACCTCGGAGAACAAGGGGCTCGCCCATCCGGCGAGCGTGGACAGCATCCCGACGTCCGCCAACCAGGAGGACCACGTCAGCATGGCGACCCACGGGGCCCGCCGGCTCCACGACATGCTGGACAACCTCGAGCACATCGTCGCCATCGAGCTGCTCGCGGCGGTGCAGGGAATCGAGTTCCACCGCCCGGCGCGGAGTTCCGGAGCGCTCGAGGAGACGATCGCCGCCGTGCGCGGAATATCTCCGCCCTATACCGAGGACCGTTCCCTCGCCCGGGACATCAGCGGCGTCGCGGCGCTGATCGCCGCGGGAGGTTTCCGGGACTACGCCGCCGCGGTGCTGGTCAGTTCCGGCGCGGGTTCTGGAAGTCCAGGATCCACTGGAGGTTGACGAACACCTCGTTGTCCGAGATGGTCCCGAACCGCCGCCGGTAGTCGGCCTCGATGTGGGTCAGGGTCCAGGGAAGCTCGTACCGGACTCCCATCCGCACGTAACTCAGGTGGCCCGGATTCTCGAGGGAGCCGTTGTTCGATTCCCCCCCCAGCTCGATCCCGGTCCAGACGCGCGGCGCAAAGCGTTGGCGGAATCGCGCGAAACCGCCGACGTGCTTGCGCTCGTTCTGGTCCCGCTGGTAGACGGCGCTGCGGAAGGTCCGGTTGGGTCCGATCGTGCCGTCGAGGTGCGCGGCGGTCTGGCGCCGCGGGATCAGGTCGTCCCCCGTCCCGTCGCGTCCCTCGTAGTGCCCGACGTCCACCTTCCAGCTTCCGCCGAGGGCCTCGAAGCTGCGGCCGACGCCCGCGATGACGTCCTTGAACCCGTTGGGATCCTCCGCCCAGCCGGACCCCCGCACCACGTGGAGCCGCCCGCTGTAGCCCCCTCGGTCCACGAACAGGAACACGCCATTCTCACGGATCTGGGTCAGCGCGGCGCCGGGCGCAACGCCGATCATCTGGAAGGCGAAGGGAGCGTCGGTGTACTCGGCCATCCAGAGCGGCGCGCTGCGGCCAGCCCGGAGCCGCACCCCGCCGCCGAGGTCGTACTGCACGTAGAGGTCGTGGATCCGGGTCGCCCCCACGTCGTAGGAGGCGCGCGCCTGGATGCGGTCGCCGATCCGGAAGTCGGACCAGACCGAGAGCCGCTGGACCGTGACGTCCCCGAGGTCCGAGAGGTTGTCGATGAACCGACCGCGGAGCCGGAAGGTGTAGTCCACCGCCGGCGCGTCGTCGTCGGCGTCGTCCTGGGTCGCGTTGACCGCGACCGTGCGTTTCTCGTCGGGCTCGGGAGGAGGTTCCGCCAGCGCCGGTACGGCAACGAGGCCGAAGACCAGCCCCGCCAGGAACGCCCGCGTCATCCCGATCGAACCTCCCGCATCAGGGTGGAGCGCCTGGCTCCACGGGTAGGACTTGAACCTACAACCAACGGATTAACAGTCCGCTGCTCTGCCATTGAGCTACCGTGGATTCGGCAAGGCGCTCGCCACAAAGGCGGCTGAGTTTAGCAGCCTGCAAACCACCTGACGCGGCGTTCGGCCGGCGATCCATCCCGGCTGAAACGCGGCGCTGCGCGCCGCTCATCGTTGGGCTTCCGTCGAAATACACCCGGTATTCCTCCCTCGCCCGCCTCGTCAGCCGGGCGCCTCGCCGCCCTCGGCGCTCGCGTCAGGTGGCCTGCAGGCTGCTCGCAGCCGCCAGATCGCGAAACGGCTTGGAACGCCGGCTTTAGCCGGCACAGCGGCCGGCAGGCCGCGGGCGGTTCGTCGCTACCCGGGTGCATGGGCGCGCCGTCGAGCCATCCCGGCGTATGAGGTCTCGTCTCGCCGCCCGCCTTCGGCGGGCTGTGCCGGCTAAAGCCGGCGTTCCAAGCCGGCGGCGTCCCGCGGCACTAGAGGGTGCTGCGGTGCTGGAGGGCCTCCGCCATGGTGGTCTCGTCGGTGTGGACCAGTTCGCTGCCCATCGGGATGCCGATTCCGATGCGCGTCACGCGGATGTCGTGAGGCTTCAGCAGGTGCGCCAGCCAGGCGGCGGCCGCTTCGCCGTCGTGGGTGGGGTTCGTGGCGACGATGACCTCCTCGAACCGGCCGTCGCGGACGCGCTGCAGCAGACTGGCCAGGCTGCGCTCTTCCTCGGGATCGCCCTGCGGGGGGAACGTGACCCCGCCCAGGACGTGATAGCGGCCGTTGAAGATCTTGGCCTTCTCGATGGCGGCGATGTCCGCCGGATCCTCGACGACGCAGAGCATCGTGTCGCCGCGGCTCGGATTCCGGCAAAACCCGCACGGCTGAGCGTCGGTGAAGTTGCCGCACACGCCGCAGCGGGACACCTGTTCGTGCAGGGTGGACGTCGCCGCACCGAGCGCCGCGGCGCGCTCCGGCCCGCCCTGGAGCAGGTGGAAGGCGATTCGCTGGGCGGATTTTTCCCCGATGCCCGGGAGCCGCTTCAACTCGCCGATGAGTCGTGAAAGCGGTTCCGGCAGACCGCTCATCGGCCTCCGGCGAGTTGTCCGAGTTCCTCGAGCGAGCCGAGCCGCTCCTGCATCTGCTGCTCGATCTTCCGGGAGGCGTCGTTCACCGCCGCCTTCACGAGGTCCTCGAGGAGTTCGACGTCACCGGAACGGACCGCTTCCGGGTCGATCGTGACCCGCCGCACCTGGCGGGCGCCGTTCATCCGCACCTTGACCATCCCGCCGCCCGCGGCGCCCTCGCCTTCGAGGGACTCGATCTGCCGCTTCAGCTTGCGGAGCTGGCCCATCTGCTGGGTGACCTGGTGAATCTTCGAGAGCATCGCTCGTTTCCTCCTTCGCACCGGGACCTGGCGCCCCGGGCGACAGTGCAATGTTGTTTACGGCTCCGACTGCGGCGGGGGTTCCCCCGGCAGCGCCTTCGCCGAAACGATAGTGCCTCCGAACGTCTCCTGATACTCCCTGATGATCGGGGGTGGGTCCAGATCGAGGAGCCGGCTCCCGCCGGCGTCTTCCGGTTCGGCGGAGGCGGGGGTTGGAGGCGGGGGATCGGGCAGCCGCGGCTGGGCTGCGGGCGAACCACTTCCGCCGGCGGCCGGCGCGGGCGCCCGGTCCGCGGGCCGGTCGAGCTGCTTGAGGAGCCGGTCGAACGCGGCCAGGCGCGGCATCTCGACCAGCCTCAGGAGCGCCATCTCCAGGTGGAACCTGGGTTCGGGCGACCAGCGCAAGCCCTCCTCGATCTTCGTCAGGACATCCAGGCTGCGGAGCAGGTCCTCCTCGCTGAAGCGGCCGGCGAACTCGGCGAGCCGCTCCTGCTCCTGCGGCCACTCGAGCAGGTCCGGCCGGTCCGGCGCCGCCCGCACCACCGTCAGGTCCCGCAGGTAGTGCATCAGCAGCGTCACGAAGTGCTTCAGGTCGCGGCCCTCGCGCACCAGTTCCTCGACGATCTCGAAGACCGCGCGGCGATCCCCCTCGACGATCGCGGTGGCGGCGCGGCGGCAGATCTGGACGTCCGGAACCCCGATCACCTCGCTGACGTCCGCGGCCGTGACCGCGCCGTCCACCGCGGCGATCACCTGGTCGAGCGCCGAGAGGGCGTCCCGCAGGCTCCCCTGTCCGAACCGGGCGATCTGGGCCAGCGCCTCCGGGGCGACCTCGAGTCCCTGGTCGTCCACGATGTGCCTGAGGCGCTCGGCCACGACGCGTTGCGTCACGGCGCGGAACTCGAACTCCTGGCACCGCGAGAGGATGGTGTCCGGGATCCGGTGGATCTCGGTGGTCGCGAAGATGAACTTGACGTGGGAGGGGGGTTCCTCGAGCGTCTTGAGGAGCGCGTTGAAGGCGCCCCCGCTCAGCATGTGGACCTCGTCCACGAGGAAGATCTTGAACCGGTCGCGCGAGGGCGTGTAGTGCGCGGTCTCGATGATCTCGCGGGCTTTCTCCACGCTGTTGTTGCTCGCGCCGTCGATCTCGGGCACGTCCCGCGAGTAGCCGCCGGCGATCTCGCGGCAGGAAGGGCAGTTTCCACAGGGTTCCGGGGTTGGCCCCTCGTTCGACGCGCAGTTGAGCGCCTTCGCGAGGATGCGGGCCGTGGTCGTCTTCCCGACGCCGCGCGGTCCGGCGAAGAGGAAGGCGTGCCAGATGCGGCTCTTCCGGATCGCGTTCTGGAGCGTGCGGGCGATCGCCTCCTGGCCGACCAGGTCGGAGAAGGTCTGGGGGCGGTAGCGGAGCGCCAGCACTTGGTAGTCCCCGGCGCCGTCCGGCGCCGTCTCGGCCGGGGTGGCGGCGGGCGCCGGACTCTCCGGCTCGCTGGCGGGGGAGTCGTCCCCGGAAGCTGCGTCCGCGGCGACCTCCGGCTCGACCAGTCCGTCGCTCTCGGGATCCGGCGCGGCCGATTCAGCGGACGGTTCCGGCGGCGGGGTCTGCGGAGCGCCGAACAGGCTCCCGGGAGGGCTCATAGGAGGGGGAGACTAGCCGCAGCGGCCCAGGTTCCGAGCGCCCAACTCCGGCCGTTCAGAATCCGAGCGACGCGGTCTCCCGTCGCACGTCCCCTGCGGCGATCATCAGCCCGGTTTCCGGGTCGCGCCAGGTGACGGTGGGAGCGCAGGCGCGCCAGTTCCAGCGGCCCCACGGGCGCACGTCGTGGCCCATCGCCCGGAGCGCCTCGGCCGTCGCGGCCGGGATCCGCTCCTCGATGTTGATGACGGCCGGATTGTTGTTCACCTCGCTCCCGGTGCCGGGAAAGTTGTAGCTGCCGAAGCGGGGCTGGTCGAGCGCCTGCTCCGGGGACATCCCCCACACCACCACGTTCAGGAAGACCTGCAGGAGCGACTGCAACTGCTGGTCGCCGCCGGGGGTGGAGAGCCCCATGAACGGCTGGCCGTCCTTCATCACGAGCAGGGGCGAGTTGGTGTTGCGGGGACGCTTCCCAGGCGCCATCACGTTGGCGAGCCCGGGGTCCAGGTTGAACTGGTACATCCGGCCGCCGAGCCCGAATCCCCATCCCGGGATCATGGGGGTGGAGGTGTGGCCGTCGCTCTCGGTGAGGGAGAACACGTTGCCCTCCCCGTCCATGACGTTCAGGGAGGAGGTGTCGCCGTAGTTGGCCGCCTGATCCGCGTCGCCCGACCCCGGGTGGCCCGCGTCGGCGCCGGTCGACAGCGGCTCCACGAAGCTCGCCGGCGCGTCGTCCGCCACCGCCGCCATTCGTTCCGGATCGCCCCACGGAGGCATGTCCTGGAACGCGCGCGCTTCGTCGATCAGACCGATGCGCTCGCGCGCGTACTCCTTCCCGTAGAGGTTCTCCGGGGGCGGCGCGAAGTCCGGGTCCGCGACGTACTTGTGGGCATCCGAGATCGCCAGGTTGATCACCTGGGAGACGAGGTGGATGTACGCCGGCGTGTTGTAGCCAAGGGCGCGGAGGTCGTAGGTCTCCAGCATGTTGAGCATCAGGACGATGCGCGGCCCCTGGCTCCAACCGGCGGCGGCATGGACGTCGTAGCCGTGGAAGCTGGTTCCGAGAGGCTCCTCCCAGCGGCTCTCGTAGTTCGCGAGGTCCTCGTAGCGGACGATGCCCTCCTGCTCCTTGAAGAAACGGTCCACGGCGCGCGCCGGCTCGCCCTTGTAGAAGGCGTCCCGGGCGGCGCGGATCCCGTCCGAACGGCTTCCTCCCGCCGCCAGCGCCTGCTGCTCCGCCTCCATCAGGTAGCGGATGAGCCGCCCGAGGTCGGCGTTCACCATGAGGTCGCCGAGACGCTGCTCGCCGACCCCGTTCGGGAACCAGAAGTCGCGGTTGTAGGGGAAGGCGAGGATGCCGTCCTGGTGGTCCTCGATCATCCGCTTCTGCATCTTGTACAGGTGGTAGCCCTCCTCCGCGATGCGGAGCGCCGGCTGGGCGGCGTCGCTGAAGCTGATGGTGCCGAAGCGGTCGAGCGCCGCGAGCCAGACGTCCACGTCCGCCGGGATCAGCGCGTTGTTGATGGGCGACTTGCCGTGCTCGAGGAAGTAGTCGAGGGTGGCGAGCGCCGGCGAGGTTCCCGCCCCGACCCGCGTCAGCACGCGGTCCTCGGCGGCGCTGTAGACGAGGAGCGGGGCGACCCCGGTCCATCCCGCGTAGTCCATCTTGACCACCTTGAGCGCCATCCCCGCGGCCACCCCGGCGTCGAAGGCGTTGCCCCCGGCCCTGAGCACGTCGTACCCGGCCTGCGTGGCCAGGTAGTGCCCGGAGGAGATCACCCCGTGCGTGCCCATGACGCGCGGCCGCATGGCCTCGACGTTGTCGGCGTCGTGGACGTGGCCGTAGCTCCCGAACGGGGCGATGGTGGCGAAGACGCCTTCCCCGGCGGGCGCGGCTTCCTCGGGAACGTCGGTCGCGGGGACGCCGCACGCGGCGAGCGCCAGGGCGAGGGCAGCGGCCAGCCAGGTCAGGTGCTTCATCGAGTCATCCTCCGGTTTCCTGGGGAAGTCTTTGGCAACCCCCGGGAAGTCAGCAACCCCGGCCCTGGCGCCCTGCCGAATCCGCACGGCCATGGGATCCATCTCCTTGAGTAATGGACCATTTCCGGGGCTGGCGCGCCGAGCCTTTCCGGGCCATGATTCAGATCACCCGTGTTTCCCGTGTTGTCGCCCACGCGCTGGATCAACTCGGCGCCGCCGGAGTCCTCGATGTGCGATCCGCAGCACGAGACCTCTTTTCCCCGGGCCTGCCAGTTTTGGTAGGGAATCGGCGCCGCAAGTGGGGTAGAAGGGGTCTTGCTCCGTAAACCGCCCGATTCCCCGGGACGCCGCCGCAGGGTGTTGGGCTGCGGACAGCACACGGCGGACATGGTGACTGATCGAGCGGTGCTCACTCCGGCACTGCCACCCGGGGAATCGTCATGACCGAGCAGGACGCATTCGAGCGCATCCTGGCGGCTCTCTACGAGTCCATGCTCGACGATTCCCGCTGGCCGGCCACCTCGGCCCTGATCGACGAGGCCTGCGGTCTGGTCGGCAACACGATCCTGCTCGGCGAGGGCCCGAAGCCGGACATTCGCGTGCGCTTCCTGGGCCTCTACTACCGCGGGCAGCGCCGCCCGGACCTCGAACGTGAGTACCTCGAGGACTACCACCCCATCGACGAACGCGTCCCACGCGTCCGACAACTGCCCGGCGGCCGGTTGGTGCACAACGACGACCTGTTCACTGCCGAGGAGTTGAAGACCTCGCCCGCTTACAACGAGGCTCTGCTCAAGGCCCATAGCCAGAACAGCCTGACGGTTCGCATGGTCCTGGAGGATGGCTCCCACATGGCATGGAACCTGGCTGACCCCGTTGCCCCGGGGGACTGGGAGTCTTCCCGGGTCGCGATGGTCAAACGGCTCGTGCCCCATGTCCATCAGTTCGTCCGCGTCCGGCAGGCGCTGGTCCGCGCCGGAGCAGGCGACACGACAGTGACCGCGCTGCTCGACAATTCCCGGGTTGGGGTGGTCCACCTAGACCAGCGGGGCCGAATGCTGGCGGCCAACGACCGCGCCCGGGGCATCCTCCAGGCTGGCGACGGACTCGTGGAAAAGGACGGAGCGCTGGGGGCCTCGGCTCCGGAAGACCAGCTCCGCCTGGATCGGCTGCTGGCATCCGCGCTGCCGGCCGGAGGAGACCCCGCCATCGGTGGGTCGATGCGGTTCCATCGCCAGCGCGCGTTGTTGCCGCTCGTGGTCCACGTCAAACCGGTGCCGGTCCCGCAACCGAGCTACGCAGCACGGTACGTCGCCGCCCTCGCGCTGATCTACGAACCGGGAATCACCCAACGCATCGAGCCCGCGCTCGTGGCCGCGACCCTGGGACTGACGCCCGGAGAGAGCCGGGTGGCGGTGTGGCTCGCGGAAGGCAAGAGCGTGGATGAGATGGCCCGGGCCACCGGGCACACCAAAGGCGCCATCTATTGGCACCTGAAGCAGATCTACCAGAAGCTCCAGATCTCCCGACAGGCGGACCTCGTGCGGCTGGTGCTGTCAGTCGCCGAGCTCGGATGACCGTGGTGCCTCCACGCTCCGCCGCGATCTCGTAGAGTCCCCCCGCAGGCGGGGATTCGGCGCCCGCTCCTACTGGAACACCGGCCCTGACGGAAAGGGAACGAAGCCATGAAGCGGACGACTTCAATCGCGCGCGCCGCCGTGGGGGCGCTCATCCTCCTGTTCTTCGCTGCCTGCGGCCCCGCCGCGACCGGCTCCGCCGGTCCGGCCCATCCCGAAGTCGACGCGATCTTCGCCGACCTTCAGGGCGACCGGCCCGGGGCGGCGGTGGGGGTCGTGTGGAACGGTGAAGTGGTCCACCGCGCCGGCTACGGAACCGCGCACCTCGATCACGGCGTTCCCATCACGCCGGGAACGGTCTTCGACATCGCGTCGATCTCCAAGCAGTTCGGCGCGATGGCCGCACTGCTCCTCGAATCCGAGGGCGACCTCGACCTCGATGCGGACGTGCGCGGCGCGGTTCCCGAACTGCCCGACTTCGGCGCGGTCATCACAGCGCGCCACCTGATCCACCACACGAGCGGGATTCGCGACTGGCCCCACACGATGGCGCTCGGCGGGATCGGCTTCACCGACGTCATCTCTTTCGAGAAGATCCTGCGGATGCTCTACCAGCAGCAGGCGATCAACTTCCCGCCCGGCTCGGAGTACGCCTATTCGAACACCGGCTACAACCTGCTGGCGCGCGTGATCGAGGTGCAGTCGAGGATGACGTTCCGCGAGTACACCGAGTCGCGGATCTTCGGGCCCCTCGGGATGACCCGCACCCACTTCTCGGACGACTACCTCGAGGTCGTGCCCGGCCGGGCGGAGTCCTACGCGCCAGTCGAAGGCGGCGAGGGCTTCCGGCGGATGCCCAACCAGCTCACCGCGCTGGCTTCCTCGTCGCTGCACACCACCATGGACGACTTCATCCGCTGGATGCGCAACTACGAGACCCGGCAGGTCGGCGGCGAGGAGATGCTCCGCACGATGGTGCAGCCCGGCGTGCTGACGAACGGCGACGCCCTGGACTACGCCCACGGCCTGTCGGTGACGGACTATCGGGGGCTCCCGACCTTCGGTCACGGCGGTTCGTGGGTGGGGTACCGCACCAACTTCGTGCGCTTCCCGGAGCAGAACCTGTCCATCGCGGTCTTCTGCAACGTCGCGGACTGCAATCCCGCCGCGCGGGCCCGCCGGGTAGCCGAGGTCTTCATCGGGGACCTCATGGGGCCCGCGCCGGAGGCTTCCGAGCCCGAGCCGGATCCCGACGCCCCCGAGCTGACCGCCGGCCAGTTGCGGGAATACGCCGGCAGCTATCGCAGCCCGGAACTGGACAGCACCTTCGACCTCGAAGTCGATGCGGAGGGCCGTCTCGTGGCCACCCACTGGCGCAACGACCCGAGCGTGCTCGCACCGACCGGCGCCGACATCTTCAAGGGCGACCAGTGGTTCCTGCCCGAGGTGCGCTTCGTTCGCGACGGCGCGGGCCGGGTCAGCGGCTTCACCGTGACCGGCACCCGAGTCCGCGACCTGATCTTCGAACGGCAAGAGTAAACGGCGCACCGGCTTGGAGCGCCGGCTTCAGCCGGCACAGCGGGCCGCAGGCCCGCAGGGCCCGGATCGCTGATCCGCGCGGTGGCGAACCTGGCTTGGACCGCCAGCGGGCTCTCCCGGTGGCGGCCTCCATCCAGACCGGCACGGTGGCGCCCACAGCTTGGAACGCCGGTCTCCAGACCGGCACGCGCGGCGCTCCGCGCCGCGCACGGC
>JAPPGX010000096.1 GCA_028877265.1 Acidobacteriota bacterium | reverse complement strand
ACCCGGTCTCCCGAGGTCGGCGCAAGGCAGGCGGCCTGGGCGTCCGCCTTCACTGCGGTGAAGGGTTGGATCGGTCCGGTCCACCAGATATGGGACTTCTGCCGGTGCCGATGGCACGCAGTCTCGTCCGCGCAATCCGCCGTCGAGAGGCGGCGCATGATCGCCGGAGTTCGCAACAGGTCCGTCGGCTGCACGGTCAGCCGGCGTGCAAGCGAGCGTCGAGGGAGGGGAATCCCCGGCGGACATCCTTATCGAACACCTCGGGGTAAGACAATCCGAACTGTCACGCCTGGTCGCGGAGGCTCGCGCCGCCTACGACCCCGATAACGAGTTGCGCGCCGCCGCCGAGCGGGCCGCCGCCGCTGCCGCCAAGGAAGACTGGCCGCCGAGGAATACTGAAAGCGAGTCAGGAACTGGGTCCCGCGGGGAGCGGCCTCCTTCGCGGGCGACTAGAATCGGAACAGGCGCGTGAACTTGACCACCAGCAGCGCACAGGACTTCGACATGTCGCCTGTCCGTTAGTCGGCCATCCTTCCGTCGGTCTCGGCTTTGTGGCACTCATCCTGTCCGGCGAGCGTTCCCTCTGGTCCGGTCTCACTGGCGTCCGCGGTAGCGTTGAAGGTCACGCAAGGTAGGCGCGGACGCAGCAAGATGGACCTGCCCCCCTACTCGTTTCGTGTCTCAGTGTGCCCGCACAGGCCCAAGACTCCCCGCATCGTCCCATCCGCGCGGGGGGCCTCCCCGGGGGCCAGCGTTAGGGATTGATGTGCATAAACGCAATGGGGTCAACGAGTTACGGACGTGACGGTGGCGGACCCCCTTTCACACTTTCCCCCGAAATCGCAGGCAGCGAACGAGTTCGCTGCCATCGGTTTTCTTCTTTCTCTATTGAGGAGCGCGTGTCCGGCTTGGAACGCCGACCTCGGGTCGGCACGCGGGCCGCAGGCCCGCAAAGCGCGTAGGGCTGCTCCGGGAACGGATCGTGCTTCCGCGCGTTTTGTCTTCCCGAAGCGCATGGCCACCCTGAATCCGGCAATCCCCTTCGCCGCCTCCGGCCCGGGGGCGGCGGCGCTCGATTCCGACGCCGCGCTGATGGCGCGGGTCCAGGCGGGCGATCTCGACGCGTTCGAGCCGCCGGTCCGGCGCTACGAGCGGCGGCTCTTCGGGTACTTCCTGAACCTCGTCGAGGACCCGGCCGCCGCCGATCTCGCCCAGGAGACCTTCGTCCGAGTCTACCGCGCCGCGGGGGCGCTACCAGGAGTCCGGCAAGTTCGAATCCTGGCTGTTCCGGATCGCCGCGAACCTGGTGCGGAGCCGGCAGCGCCGGCCCGACCAGCGCCTGCCGCACCTGTCGCTCGAGGAAGCACCGGCGGGGGCAAGGGAACTCGCGGTCCGCGGCCGGGAGGCCCGCCCCGACGAGGCCACCTGGCGGGCCGAGGTGCGGGACGCGCTCACCAGGGCGCTGCCGCGGCTTCCGCTCGTGTTCCGGGAAGCGGTGCTGCTGCGTGACGTGGAGGGGAGGTCCTACCGCGAGATCGCGGAAATGCTGGGCGTCGAGGAGGGGACGGTGAAGTCCCGCGCCCACCGGGGCAGGCAGCGCCTGCGCGAGCTGCTCGCCCCCATGTTCGAAGAAGGCTGTACCGAGGGAGTTTCCTGATGCCTGGCAGACCCACCGACGACGAGCTGCGCGAGATGCTGCGCACGCTGCCGCGTCCCGAGCCGCCGTCCCGCTTCGCCGACGGCGTCATGGCCCGGGTGCGGGCCGAAGAGCGGCGCCGCCGCTTCCGCCCCTGGCTGCTTGCCGCGGCCGCGGCGGCGCTGGTGGCCTCCGGGCTCCTGGTCCGGTCCGTGTGGGACGGGGCGCGAACCGAAGAGCCGCTGGTCGCGGAGGCGCCGGCCCCGGCGGAGCCGGTCGTGGCGGGAGCTCCCGCGGATCCGGACGTCCGGGAGTTCGAAGAGATCGTCGAGGAATACCGGCTGCTCGCCGAAGAACTCGATGCCATGCGCCGCCTCGGCGGCGACTCCGCCGAAGGGCCGATCCTCCGGATCGGCGGCGACGAGGATGTGGACCTGTTCCTGGACCTCGAGTCCTATCTGGACCGTCCGGCCCGGCCGCCCGGCGCCTCGCTCGTCGTCCCCGCCTCGACCCGCCCCCGCCGCTGACCGGCCGATTTCAAGGAAGAGACACAAGAGGAGAAGCAATGAGCTACCTGAAGCAGAAAGCACTGCGGGTGCCCGCGCTGGCGCTCGCCGCCGCCCTCGCCGTTCCGGCGCTCGCCGCCGCGACGGCGCAGGAACCTGCCCAGCCCGTCCGGGCGAAGGCCGTGGCGTTGGCCGCCGCCGGAGCCGTATCCCCCGCTCCCCAGATCATGATCCGGGGCCCGATGAGGCCGCGCGTGGTGGTGGGCCGCTCGGGACCCGGTTACCTGGGCGTGGGGTTGCTGGACATCACCGAGGAGCTGCGCGAGTTCTACGGCGCCTCGCGGGACGCCGGGACCCTCGTCTCGGTGGTGGCCGAAGACAGCCCGGCCGCTGCCGCCGGCTTCGAAGTGGGTGACGTGATCACCGCGGTCGCCGGCGAGCCGGCCGAGAACTCCTGGGACGTGGTGCGCTCCGTGGCGCAGTTCGATCCGGAAGAGCAGGTCGCGGTGGAGGTCATCCGCGACGGAGCCCCCGTCACCCTGAACGCCACGCTCGCCGAACGGGAGGGGGGGGTCTGGTTCGGCCGTGGCGACAACCCGAACTTCGAGGAGTTCCACTTCGAGATGCCGAACATGGAGCGCCTCGAAGTGCTCCGGGAACTCTCCGGGACCATCAGTGAGGAGACCCGCGAAGCCATGCGGGAGGCCATCGAAGCAGCCCGCGAACGCATGAGCGAGTTCGACTACGAAGCCCTCCAGGAACGGCTCGCCGCGACCGAAGAGCGCCTCCGCGAACTCGAGAGAAAACTCGCCGAACGCGAACGCTGAGGTCTCGGAGCGGCCGGCGCCCGGCCGCCAAGGCGGCCCCCCCCCCGGCCCGCACACCCCCCCCCCCCCCCCGCGGGAAAAGCGGCGCGCCGGGCGGCCCCCCCCCCCCCCCCGCCG
>JAPPGX010000115.1 GCA_028877265.1 Acidobacteriota bacterium | reverse complement strand
GACTCGTTACCAGTACCAACCCCTTCTCATACACCCACGACCGAACGCTTACCGCTTACCGGGGGCAAATTCGCCCCCCTCCCCCTGGCCGTGGCGAACCTCGGATCACACGAGTGATATGGAAAGTGATACAGGGATTTCAGCGATGAGTGGTAATGCGCGGAGGGACATCAACTTAGCGGTGCGGTGAGGCGGTTCCCTCGGACACCGGTTCTCCCGCGTGACGCTCCGCCGAGCGTTTCGGCGCCAAGTGTTGACACAGGGTTGCACCGGCCTTCCGGCTCAGGCCAAAACCCGCCGCATGACACACACCGCCAACGGAAAACGGACCGCCAAGGTCAAGCTCTCCCTCACCAAACGCACGGTGGAGGGCCTCCAGCCGGCCGACAAGCCCTGGATCGCCTGGGACGACCGGCTCATCGGCTTCGGGGTCCGCGTCCAGCCCTCGGGCGCGAAGTCGTTCATCCTCAACTACCGCATCGGGAGCGGCGGCCGGAAGGCGCGGAACCGCCGCATCGCCATCGGGCGCTGCGGCCGGCTGGCCCCCGAGGACGCCCGCCGCCTCGCCCAGGAGCTGCTGGGGCGCGTCGCCCGCGGCCAGGACCCCGCGCAGGAGCGGGCCGACAGCCGCGGCATGCCCACCCTCCGGGAAGCGTTCGCGGAGTACCTGACCGCGAACCCCAACCGGAAGGCCAGCACCGAAGCGCTCTACGAGGGCCAGATGCGCTACTGCCTCGGCGACTGGCTGGCGCGGCCCCTGGACACGATCACGCGCCGGGACGTGGAGGCGCGGTTCCATCGCGTTTCCCAACGGCATGGCTGGTCGGTGGCCAACCACATCATCGCGCTGCTCCGCTCCGTGTACCGCCGTCCGTGCGTGGACCACGAGGCCCTCCGCAACCCGGTGGACCTCTGGCTCGCCGGAGGCGGGCGGTACCACCGGGCCGTGCGCCGCCGGATCTCGACGCCCGCCGAGACGCTGCCCCGCTGGTGGGAGGCCATCGAGGCCGAGGTCGCCATGCCGGCGACTCGGGACATCTTCTGGTTCGGCATGTATACCGGCATGCGCCGGGGCGAGATCGTGGCGCTGAGCTGGGACCGGGTGGACCTGGAGCGGCGGATCTTCCGGGTGGAGGCGACGAAGACGGGCGAGCCGCTGGAGCTTCCGATCACCCGGCAACTGGCCGCCCTCTTCGAGCGCCGGCTGGCCGCCCGCGCCGGCAAGGGCGCCACGCCGTGGGTCTTCCCTTCAAGCGGCGGGACCGGCCACGTCGTGGAGCTGCAGCACCTGTATCACCGGATCAGCCGGGCGGCGGGTACCAAGTTCTGGTTCCACGGTCTGCGGAACGTGTTCATCACGGTTGCGGAGCGGGAGCTGATGCTGCCGCGGTCGCTGACGAAGCGGCTGGTGAACCACGCCCGGGGCAGCGACGTGACCGAGAGCTACGCGGCGGACTGGAGCGTGGAGCAGCTTCGCGAGCCGGCCCAGCGGATCGCGGACCGGATCGACGAACTGGCGCACGGCGTCGTCGCGGATCGAGCCGTGTCGGGCTATCCTTGGCCGGCGCCCGCGGTGGACGCCGCGGCGGAGCTGCGATTCGGGATCGCGGACCGGCCCGCGTGATGCACGCGGCCGGGAGTCTCCCGGGCCCCGCAGGGGCCGGGGGGCGGTGGCTGGGGACGGCCGGGCCGTACCGGTATCCGGATCCGGCGGAGGGCGTATCTCCCTCACCGCCCCGACTACGCTCCCCGAGCCTGGTCGGGCGGGCGGCACTCGTCAACCTGTCGGTCCCGAGCGCCCCAGCCGGCTCACGGCGCCCGGGGGGCAAGGACGGGCAGCGCCATGAACGAAGAACGCAGGGCTCGATGGGTGGATGCGATCCGGAAGTCGCGCGGAGGCGAACCGGTGTCGCCGCAGGAGCACCATGCCCTGCTCCGCGAAGGGCTCTTCCACGGGCTGAGCAAGGTTGACGCCGAGGAAGAGGCCCGGTACGTCGTCCGGTATCTGCTCTCCGGGGAGGACCTTTCGGACATCCCGCCACGCGGACCGCAGGAGGCCGAAAACTGGTTCGCCATGCGGGACGAGTGGGGCGCGGCACCCCAGCGGGAGAAGCTCCGCAACATGATCGTCGCGAGCCGGCACGACCCCGTCTACTCGACGGCCCTGAACCACGTCGCGATCCGGATCCAGGAGGAGCGCCGCTGGTGGCCCGCCATGCTCGCGGATTGGGACATCGCGGTTCGCCGGGGAACATGGTCCATGCCGGCCCAGACGCGCGGCAACCAGGGGCAACCCCACTACGCGAAAGACGCCCGCAACCTGTGGGTCGCGTACACGTTCAGCCTCCTCGTCCACCTTGGACTGGGGAAGACGGCGGGCTACTACGTCATCGCGGACGAACTCGACAAGGACGAGCGCACCGTGATGCGGGCGATCCGGGCGGCGAGTGCTCGGGTCCGGCGACTCCCGGCTCCCTGGGAGTGCTGGCCATGCTGGCCGCAAAGGGGGACCGAGCGTCCACTTGACACCTATCCACGGATAGGCGCCTAACACTCGCCCGGAGCTTCCCGGCAACGTTCGGGCCCTTTCCCGCAGGGGAGGTGCCCGACATGACCACCCAGAGTCGCCTGCTCCGCCGCACCGAGGTGGAGCGGTTCTGCCAGATAGGCCGCTCGACGATCTACCGCTTGATGCGGGAGGGGCTGTTCCCGGTACCGATCCGCGTCGGGCCGCGGGCTGTCCGCTGGCCGGAACACGAGCTGACCGCCTGGCTGGCCCGGCGCCCCCGGGCGACCGGCGAGACCGGACCGTCCGCCGCCGCCGCTCACCGCTCACAGCCGCCCCGCGACTGACCGGCCCCGCTTCCGTTCGGGTTCCGGGTTCGCCATCGCACGCGGGTCATGCCAGCAGCAGCAGCCGACGGACTCCCCGAGGGTCCGCCTGCACTCCCTCAGAAGGCGAGCGCTGCGGTGGACTACCTCAACACCCTCTACCGGCCGGACGACCGCCTGGCCATCGTGGCGGTCGGCCGGCACGGGCCGGACCCGAAGGTGGAGCAGCGCGTCGTGATGGCACGCGCGGCCACGCGTCCCGGCTACC
>JAPPGX010000177.1 GCA_028877265.1 Acidobacteriota bacterium | reverse complement strand
CGTATGCTTGAATGCGCCTGCAATTGAAGCCGGACGTATGCGATTTGATTACGATACTACAGGAGGGGCGATGCCCAGAAGAAGCGAATTCAGGCTCACCAAGCGGACCGTGGACGCGCTGGGCGCAGGCGGGAAGGACGCCCTGTACTGGGACCGGGACCTGGCCGGCTTCGGGGTGCGGGTCCATCCGACGGGCCGGAAGGTCTACGTCGTGCAGTCGAGGGGACCCCGGGGGCCGAAGCGCGTGACGCTCGGCCGGCACGGGGAGCTCTCCTGCGAGGAGGCGCGCAGGGAGGCCGCCCTCGTCATCGACGGGATCAAGCGGGGCGAGGAGGGGGCGCCGGGGAGCGCGCCCCTGGTGGCGGACCTTGCCGAGCGCTTCATGAGGGAGTACGTGGGGGCGCACTGCAAGCCGGGCACGGCGCCCAAGTACCGCTCCGTGCTGGAGAACCACGTCCTGCCGGCCCTGGGTTCGATGAAGGTGGGAGAGGTCGGGGGCGCGGAGGTGACGGCGCTTCACCACCGGCTGCGGGAGACGCCGGGGATGGCGAACACCGTGGTCGACGTGCTCTCGCGGATGTTCACCCTGGCGGAGGCCTGGGACCTCGCGCCGCCGGGCCGGAACCCGTGCCGCAGGGTGCGGCGCTACCGGACGCGTCCGCGGGAGCGGTTCCTGACGCCTGCGGAATACCGCCGCCTGGGCTGTGCGCTCGGGGAGGCGGAAGGGTCGGTGTGGCCCCCCGCGCTCGCGGCGATACGCCTGCTTCTTCTGACCGGATGCCGGAGGGAGGAGGTGCTGAAGCTCAGGTGGGACGACGTGGACCGCGCGGCGGGGGAACTCAGGCTCCGGGATTCCAAGACGGGTCCGCGGATGGTTCCGCTCACGGCGGCCGCGCGCGGGGTGCTCGAGGGCGTCCCCCGCCCGCCGGGCAACCCGTGGGTATTCCCGGGACAAAGGGGGGAGCGGCTTTCCAACCTCTATCACTACTGGAAACCCCTCCGAGCGCGGGCGGGGCTTCATGACGTGCGTCTTCACGACCTGCGTCACAGCTACGCCTCGCGCGCGCTCGCGCTGGGCGAGAATCTCTCGGTGATCGGGGGCCTTCTCGGCCACAGGGAGGTCGGGGCGACGGCGCGCTACGCGCACCTGATGCGCGACGCCGAGAGGGCGGCGGCCGCCCGCGTGGGGGACAGCATCGGGGTTCACGTATCGAGGCATGGGAGTTGAGTGGAGATGACGCGGCCCCTCATGAAAACGCTCTCAAACCGGATGGTGGACAGGCTCGAGGTATCGAAGGACACGGTGTTCTGGGATCGGGACCTCACGGGATTCGGCGTGCGGGTCTATCCCACGGGTTCGAAGGTCTACGTCGCCCAGGCGCGGGGGCCTGGGGGTCCCAGACGGGTGACGGTGGGCCGTCACGGGGTGATCGGCGCCGATGAGGCCAGGAAGCGCGCCGCACTCCTCATCGCGCAGGTCAAGGCGGGCGGGGATGCGGTTCCCGAACCGCTGAAGCCCGCCGGCCCCACCGTGGCCGATCTGGCGGAGCGCTATCTCACCGAATACGTCGAGGTGAGGTGCAGGCCGGCCACGGCGAAACTGCTCCGCTCGGTGGTCCGGAGGCACATCGAGCCCGCGCTGGGAAAGCTTCACCTCGCACAAGTCGGGCGCGCGCACGTGGCGGGGCTGCACCGGCGGCTGCGCGCGACGCCGGCGTCCGCGAACAGCGTGGTCCGCGTACTCTCCTCGATGTTCGAGATGGCCGGGGACTGGGGTCTCGTTCCCGAGGGGGTGAACCCGTGCCGCGCCATCGTCAAATATCCCGCCGGAAGGCGGGAGCGGTTCCTCACGGAGGCGGAATTCGAGCGCCTGGGCGAATCCCTGGACGATATGGAGACGAGGGGCGGCGCGAGCGCGTCCGCCGCGGCGGCGGTCCGTCTTCTCATGCTGACGGGGTGCCGGAAGTCGGAGATACTGAACCTCCGCTGGGAGGACGTGGCGCTCGACGAGGCGGAACTGAGGCTCGCCGACGCCAAGACGGGCCCGCGCGCGGTGGCGCTCGCCCCGGCCGCGGTCGCTCTCCTCGCCGGCCTGCCCCGCCTTCCCGGAAACTCCTGGGTCATACCCGGCGCGAAGCCGGGGGCGCGCCTGAGCGGTCTCGACCACGTCTGGCGGAGCGTCCGGGAGGAAGCGGGCCTCACCGGCGTACGCCTCCACGACCTGCGCCATTCGTTCGCCTCGCGCGCGCTCGCGCTCGGGGAAGGCCTTCCGGTCATCGCGAAACTCCTGGGGCACGCCCGGATCGAGACCACGGCGCGCTACGCGCACCTCTCGCGCGATTCGGTGAGGGCGGCCGCCGAGCGCGTCGCGGACAGCATCGCGGGGGACCTCCTCGAAGGCTCCGGCGCACCGTGTCCCCGAGCGCCCGGGACGGTCTGAAACGAGGCGTCCCGGGAGCCGGCGCGTCGACCCGCTCTCCCGGGCGTGAGGGCCGATTGATCCCCGACGCCCATACGGCAGATTCGACGGCGGCTCACCCCCGAATCTCGAGGTTTCGCCCTGGATTTCGTGAAAACATCGAAATCCCCCCCCCAAAAAAACTTGCTCTTTGGGCATTGCGAACATAGAATGGACATCATACACGCCCCGGAACTGTCCTTTCCGCTCATGGCGGGGGCCAGAGGGGGCGCTTTCCAGATGGAGGACGCATCATGAAGTCTTCAGCCAATGGATGCTCGAACGTGCTCGCCCGCCTCCTGCGGGGGGGGGCAGTCCTCGCCGTCCTGCTGCTTGCCGCGCTGCCGCTGACCGCAGAGGCGCAGAACCGCAACGTCCCCGAGACCGCCACGATAAGCCACAGCGCCACCAGCATTTCCCTGCGGGCTCCCGACAGGCCGTCCCTGCCGATGTATTTCCTGTCGCAAAAGGTCCTGATCCTCCCCCATCCGGGCTCCACGACATGGGACCATACGAATAGTCAACCCTGTATAGTGCCCGGCGCGGTGCTTCGCGTGGTACCCCGTATGTACGGCAACGGATATCTCGGCCAAACGATCAGCATGCCGATCGGCACCTGCGGTTCGCATACCGCCGGAGAGACGTTCCGGATTCTGTGGTCCGGCAGTAGCAGCAAGGCCTGGCGGAGGTGC
>JAPPGX010000063.1:1304-3156 GCA_028877265.1 Acidobacteriota bacterium | reverse complement strand
GGGGACTGATTGACGCCGCGCCGCACCGGGCATGGCAGAGAGCCTGCCAGGCGGTCCGCCTGCTCGGCGACCAGGCGCTGCCGAACGGCGTGGCCGATCAGGCGGTTCGGAACGACGCCCGCCGCACGCTGCTCGAGACGGCGGCACGCCTCATGGTGGACGGAGTTCCGGAAGGCGTCCAACGAAACGAGATCACGCACATGGGCTACCAGGCCATCGCGGGGCTCGAACCGGGACCGCTCACCCCAGGCGGAACCGGTGAGAAGCAGGGCGAACGCCCGCACCAACCGACGCTGAGCGGACTGGAGCCCGGAGAAGCAGCCGAACCGCGCGGAAGGGAACCGCCGCAGCCGGGGGCGCTCACCCACATGTTGCGGAAGCAGCACCGCCAGGCACTCGAGGAACTCGATTACTGGACCGCGAACCGGGACGAGTTCCCGCCGTTCGCACTGCTCGAAGCCGTCCGGCGGCTGAGGACGCTCGAGACCGACGGCGGGAGCTGGCTGCAGCCGGCGCTGCTCTCAGCCGCTCAGACCCTCAGGGACGGGCTGACGGCCGGCACCGCTGACCCCGACGCCGCGCTGCTGTTCGCCAAACCCGATCCCGGCCTCGTCGAGACGTGGCTCCGGATCACCGGCTACGCCGGAGACGTTCAGGCGCGGGCCAAGGCCCTGACCGCCAAGGCGTTCGACACCGTTCTCTCGAGCGGCGGCCACGACGAACCCGCCGCCGAGCGGCGGTCGCGACTGAGAGACGCCGAGTCCCTGCTGGACAAGATCCGGCCCGACCCCGTACGGCTCGGCCGCCTCCGGGAGGCCCAGGAACGCCCGTGGGAGGCGGCCGAGGCCTACGAACACGCGAACCGGCCCAAGGACGTGCTGCGCGTGCTCCGGAACGCCGGCGCGTGGGAGCGGGCGGTCGAACTCGCGGAAGGAGAGATCCGGGCCGACCTCGAATGGCTGCTCAAGCTGAAGGCCCTGGTCGCGGAGAGACCTCCCAGGCAGAACCGCCGACTCCGGAACGGCGAGCGCGACCGGCTCGAGAAACTCCTCGACGAGATCCAGAAGAGACCGCCCCGGAAGACCGCCGCAACCGCGACCTGAACCGCGCCGCGTTGACATTCCCCACCGCAGGACCACTACCCTCCGTCGCCATGAATGCCATAGCACAGGCCATTGCCGACCGCCAAAGCGAGATCGACCGCCTCCAGACGGAGATCAAGGCGCTGACCGACGTCGAGCGCATCCTTGGAGCGTCCGTCGCACCATCGTCTCCGTCCAGGTCGCGCCGCTCTTCGCGCGGCTCTTCCTCGACCAGCAAGGCGACCGCCGCCGCCAAGAGCAAGCCCGAGGTCAAGCCCGAGAGGAAGCGCCGGCCGATGACGGCGGCGGAGAAGAAGGCCGTGTCGGAACGCATGACCGCCTACTGGGCCGAAAGGAGGAAGCAGGCCGCCAAGAAGTAGTTCCCGAGCGCTACGGCGGGCGGTGGCTCGACGGGACTTGACACTCGGCCATCCTGGCATCCTGCCCATCGTGGGCATCCTGTTCACGGGTTCACAGGGAGCTCACAGGCTTCACAGTTCACAGCCGTGTGACGCCCTCTATGTCTTGACGCCACAAGGCGGGTTTCGGAGAATCGGTCTCGTCACGATGGGTTCGCGCCAGCAGCCGCCGAGTCCCAGGTTGGAGGACGCAGCCCAGTGCCCCCTCCTGGAACGCGATCTCGAACAATGGGTCCGCTGCTGCACCTGCCGGTTCCTGCCGGTGGCCCCCCCCCGGGGGGGGCCCGCCCCGCGGGGGCCCGCCGCGCGGCGGGCGCGCGGGGGGCGCGCGGCGGAGAAGAACCCCCCCTA
>JAPPGX010000063.1:0-1294 GCA_028877265.1 Acidobacteriota bacterium | reverse complement strand
CGCCCCCCCCCCCCCCCCCCCCCGCCCCCCACCCCGCGGGGGGCCCGCCCGCCCCGGGGGGGGCGCGGCGGGGCGCCGGGGGGGGGGGGGCCCACGACGACGTGGCGCATGACGCGCTGCAGGAGAGCTGGGTCATCGTGCTGGAGAAGCTCCACCAGTACCGGGGCGGAGTTCCCGCGTGCGGGTGGGTCGGGGCGATCGTGCGCCATGAAGCGCTGCACGGCGCGACCGCGCGGCGGCGAGAGTCGTCGCTCGACGCGGTCGGCGGCGGGGCGGGCCCGAGGGCGGAGCAGACGGAACGGGCCGGGGCGGTTTGGGAGTCTCCCGAGGTTTCGGCGTATGCCCGCGAGTTGACCCGCCTGCTGCTGGAGGTGATCGACGAGCTGCCGCCGACGTTTCGCGAGGTGGTGCGCTTGCGGGACCTGGACGCCCGTCCGCCCGAAGAGGTCGCCCGCCGGTTGCACATCTCCACGCGGAACGTGGCGGTTCGGCTGCATCGAGCCCACAAGCTGCTTCGTCCGCGCCTGCTGCGTCGCATCGCCGGCGCCGAAGCCAGCCGGTCCACCCCCAAAAAACTGTAATCTGACCCCTCCCCGAACTCTCTTACAGAGTGAACCCCCGACAACCCGAAGACCGGGCTGCCGGGATCTGCCGGAAAGGGGGAGCGGGATGAGGACGAGCAGCACGGGGTACAGCGGAACGGGATGGGTGGTACGGTTCGTCACCGGCCTCGCATTGGCCGGGTCCATGAGCAGCCAACGATTCGTTCTTCTGTTCAGCATCGTTCTGGCTGTCGCCCTGACCGTCGGGCTGGCCGGCGGGATCGTCGAGGCGAAGGACGTCGAACGGTTCATCAAGGTGACCGACCCCGACGGCGAGCCGGTGACCGACCTTGGTCCGGGCGACTTCACCATCGAGCACGACGGCGAACGGGTCGACGTCACGCGCGTCGAGCTCGTCGACCAGCCGTTGCGGGTGGCCCTGATCGTCGACGACGCGGACGGCGCGCTGCCGTTCTTCCGGTATTTCCGCGTCTACCTCCCCAGGTTCGTGCAGGCCCTGCCCGAGGGCAGCGAGATCGGGCTGGTGCTGCTGTCGGGCCGGCCGCGCATGGTGGTGGACTTCACCGACGACCACGGCGAGGTGCTCGATGAGCTTGCGCGGTTCTTCGTGCAAGAGGATTACGCCGCGGGGTTCTTCGCGGGCCTGGAAGAGACGGTGGATCGCTGGGACGACGATCTGCGGTGGCCGGTGCTCGCGGTGGTCACCACGGACGGCCCGGCCCAGCGGACGC
>JAPPGX010000089.1 GCA_028877265.1 Acidobacteriota bacterium | reverse complement strand
GTGTTGTCTCTCACATTATTTCGGCAAGTATTTCTCTGATTATTTGGGCAGGGCCAAGGCCGGATTTCTCACATTGTTTTGATTTTGTCGGATTATTTGGGCAGGTAGCGGCAGCGTCGGCCTGCGCCGACGCGCCTGGATATCAGGTCCGATCGGGGGCGGTGGCGGTCGCGGATCCGGCGCCGGTGTCGATTCAGAACGGCGGGCAGGGTTCCCCGAACAGGTGCAGTTGCCGTTCGTGGCAAGCGTCGGGCCGGGACTCGACGGATTGGCAGGTCCGGTAGTAGCGGCGGATTCTGTGCCAGTGCCGGGCCTGGAACTCGTCGGCGATATGACTGAGGTATTCGGACACCACGACGAGGGTTTCATCGCCGGGGTCCTCTTGCCAGGGGAGCGATTCGATCATGGCTGCAGGTCCTGAAGGGCCTTGTGGATGTGATCGGCGGTGACGGTTCGGGTGTTCTCCAGGGCCGCGGCCGACAGAGCGTAGTGTGCGATGCGGTTGACGACCCGGGGCATGCCGCGGGCGCCCTGGAAGAGCGCTTCGACGGCGGGCGCTTCGAACAGGGGCACCTCGCAGCCGGCCAGGCGCAGGCGGTGGGCGAGGTAGTGTTCGAGCTCCTCCCGCTCCAGTCCGCGCAGGTGGTGTTGGACGATGAGCCGCTGGGCGAGCGATTCGTGCACGGCCATGCTCAGCCGCCGTCGCAGTTGGGTCAGGCCCACCAGCACCAGGCACAGCCGGGCGGCGGAGTCCATGGCGAAGTTGGTCAGCAGCCGCAGGTCCTCGAGCACGTCGTTTCTGAGGTGGTGGGCCTCGTCGACGATGAGCACGGGCTGGCGCCGGGCCTCGCACGCCAGACGGGTGATCTCGGCCTGGATGGCGCGATAGGCGCCGGCGCGGTAGTACTGGATGGGCAGGCCCAGTTCCGCGGTGATGCACTTGTACATGTCCATCGCGTTGCCGGTGGTCAGCGCCACGTAGCAGACCCGGAACAGTTCCGGGTGCAGCGCGTCGGCGACGCGCCGGCACACGGTGGTCTTGCCGCTGCCGGGTTCCCCGGTCAGCAGCCCGATGCCGCGCAGTTCGATCAGGTGGTTCAGGCGCGCCTCGGCTTCGCGCCGGGCGGCGGACTCGAACAGCTCGTCGGTCTGCTCGGGCGTTTCGAACGGCAGCCGCGTGAGGGCAAAGTGGCGTTGGTACATTATTTTTTCTCCTTCAGGCGATGCATCTCCAGGGGCGAGGGCGGGGGTTCGTCGGCGGGATCGCGAGCGCCGGCCTGACGCTTGACGGCGGTGTTGGCGTAGGCGTCCAGGAGCGTGGCCTGCCCGGCCTCGGTGTCGTTGTAGCGGACCTTCAGCGGGCGGGTGGGCGGCGCGTCGGGATCGTATCGCAGGGTGACGGTGAGTCCGACGAGCAGCGCGTCGACCTCGTACACGCGCCCGTGAAGCGAGACGGTGCGGTCCTTCATGACGCGCCGGCGCGTCTCGAACAGGAACAGATCCTCAAGATCCAGCCCCGGCTCGGGGTAGCGCACCCGATCGGCGCTCAACGCCCACTGCTCCAGCGGCGAGCGGCCCTTCAGCCCCCGATGCGGGCGCTGATGGTAATCGCCTTCCACCCAGGCCCAAAGGGCCCGGTTCAGCGATTGCAGTTCCGCGACGCTCTCCGGCGCCACGTTGCCCAGCCAGCCGCGCAGGGTGCGGAAGAAGCGCTCGATCTTGCCGCGTCCGGCCGGCTGGTAGGGGCGTCCGTGGATCAACGCGATGCCGAGCTTGGCACACACCAGCGCCAGTTGCCGGGAGCGGAACGTGCTGCCGTTGTCGACGTACAGGCGCAAGGGGATGCCTCGGCGCGCGATCGCCTGCTTGAGCACCGGCAGGAACGCCCGCGCCGCCTCGGAGAAGGTAAACGCCGCGTAGGGCACCACGCGGGTGGCGTCGTCCAGCAACCCGATCAGGTAGGTCTTTCGGCGCTGACGACCGAGCAGGACTTTCGGTCCGTGCATGACGTCGGCCATCCACAGCTCGCCGGCTTCGCGGTAGGCAAAGCGGCGCCGATCCCGCCCTGCCGCGGTCTCGCCCGCCGGCTCAAGCGCCCCGGCGCGCTCCAGCAACCGATGCACGGTGGCCGGCGCCAGAGGGTGCTCGATGCCGTCCTCGCGCGCCGCCTCGATGACCTGGCGCACGGAGCGGCCGGGCCGCTCGTGCTTCAGCTCCACCAACCGCCGCACGACCGGCTCGGGCAGGCGCCGGGCGCGGCCGCGGTCGGCGCGCCGCTTCGGATACAGCGCCTCGAACCCCCCGGCGCGGTAGACGGTCAGCCACCCGCGTATCGTGTTCGCGGCGAGGCGGTCGCGGTCGGTGCCGGGGATCGCGTAGGTGAGCGCGGCCTTGGCCTTCAACCGCGCGCCGATGCCGCGGTGCCCGCGCGGCAGATGCACCAGGTCGGCGATCACGCCGTAGCGGAACAGCGCGATTTGCCGTTGAAGGTCCTTGTCCAGTTCGTTCATGGGTCGGTTCCGGTCCGTGAGGGGGCGCTCGCCCCGATGCTGGCCAAGTTACCCGCCCGCCGCCGGTGGGTCAGGCCCCACCTGTTGTTGGATGTCCCCACGGCGGGTGCGCCCGCCGAGACCGTGGGGTAAAAACCCCAACGGCGCCGGCACCACGGACAGCTGTCCATCCAGTTCCGTGCGCAGCACCGCCAGGGCGGCGGTACCGGGCAGCCGCGCCCGCACCGCCCCCATCTCGGGCTCGCAGCCGGCCAGCAGATCCGGCAACATCCCGCGCACCGCGTTCAGGGCGTGGTGCACCCGCTCGACGCGGCGCCTCACCCAGCGCCTCGCCCCCTCAAGACCCACCGGGCCGGGGCGCAGCGCCGCGGCCGCGCTCGACAGCGAGGAGGCCCGCTCGGCTTCGTTCACCACCGATTCCAGCGTGCGCAAGGTGCCCGGCAACCGCGCCGCCAGACAGTCGGGCAGCAGGCTGAACGTCGTGTGGCTCTCCCGGCAGTACCAGCGCGGCACCCGGCAGCCCCGCGGGGTCTTGCGCTCATAGGTCCCGTGGCGGGCCAGCGAACAGCCCCCGTGCGGGTGATTGGGGCAGGCCTTCAACCTTGCATATTCCCAGGCGCGGGCGTTAACGTACTCCTCGCCGGTGAGGCCGATTGGATACAGAAGTTGCACCGGCCGTGG
>JAPPGX010000082.1 GCA_028877265.1 Acidobacteriota bacterium | reverse complement strand
CGTGGACGGCCCGGTTCGCCCGCGGGACGCGGGTGACCACACGGTGCGCCGCTGCGCGGTGAGCGCGCACCGGCTCGGGGGCTTGCCCCCGTCCGTCCGCTGCTCGGCAGCGGCGCGGGAGCCGGGGGTTCGAAGGGGGGCGCAGCCTCCCCTCGCCAGAGCCCAGTGTACGCACACTGGGTAGGCTGGCCCATCACCCTTAGTGGCCAGCCGCTCTGGCGCTCTCCCGACCGGAGTGGCCGCCGTGATCACCGTCACCCGGGTACACGGAGACGCTTTTGTGGTCTTTCCTAGGGCAAGACGCCTAGATTCCAGAAGAGACACTTCGGGCGCTTCTTCGCGGCCATGTCGCCCTACGATGGACGCGATGGTCAGTCTTGGGGGCTGATCTGACGGACGAGTCCTGCCGCGATCTCCTGTGCGGCTGTCATGGTCGTCTTGCGAACCATCACATCCGCAGCAGAGCCAGCGGCACCCGCCCGCGCGTTGGTCCATGAGACGCCGGCTGACATCACGCCGGATCCGGGAGCCGTGATTTTTGCGATCACTGTGTTCGGGTTGCCATCGTGTAGAGCAGCCGTCCATTCGACATCAAGCACCCCAATTCCTTCATCCGGCGCGCTCCCGTTTCTGGGTATCGCCTCACTCACGACAGCGAAGCCGTAGTGGGCCATTTCCAACCCGATCGCCTGAGCGAGAATCCCGCCGCTCCCGCCTACGTAAATCGTGGTGATCGGTGTGGGCGGTTGATCTGATGGTGCAGGTAGGGTCGTCAACGACGACGGGGTAGAAATGGCCTCGACCATTGCGAGTAGATCTGCGGCTACGTCATCTCCGAGTAGGTCATCCTGATACGAATACGAGCTACACGCGGACGCGAGGATTACGAGGGCTGCGACAAACTCTTTCATTGGAGGCAATTATGCTCTGTGTTGGCTCTGGCTCTCTCCGGCCGCAGGGGCGTTGATGACCAACGTCGCCAGGGCGTGCGATTCGCCGCGAGGGAGCCGAGAAACCGGCTCTCGACGAGCACAGCACGTCGGGCGGAGTGATGTAGTCTCGGCGGTTGTGAGAACTCCGCGGTTTCGCCGGGTGACCCTCACCTGTTGCGCCGCCATCTTCCCGACATTTGTGACCGCGCCGTTGGCGCAGGCGTACCGGTTCTATCCGGTGAGCGACGAGCGTTGGATTGTGCCCGCGTCGGCGGCCCTCCGCTGGGAAACGGAGGACTTTCCGCTGCGGTTCCACCTACAGGACAACGTCCCGAACTACCTGGATGAAACCCGCTGGCGCAACATAGCTGCGGCCGCGCTTCGGGAGTGGTCCTCGATCCCGACGGCGGACATCGACCTGCGGCTAGAACCCGGTTGGGTCCAGGGAGAGGGGCCGGACAGGTCCGACGGGATGTTCACTATCGGTTGGGTTCCGTCCGGAGACGAAAACCCATTCAGCGGGAGGGCGCCCCTGTGGTCATCCGTATCCACCGGACGCCTGACGCACTGCGACATCGAGCTGAGTGTTGACCACTTCCGAGGGCGGCTGGACGACGGAGTGGACAGGGAGGAGGTGGAGCAGTGGATGTGGGAATTGCTCGTGCACGAGATCGGTCACTGCCTCGGTCTCCGCCACACAGAGCCTCATCCGATCCCCGGTTGGCTCGCGCACTCCCAGGAACGACCACCTCCGATTCCGGCCGGGTTCCTCCCCGAAACCGTGATGTCCTACGGTTTCGGACCAATGGGCGAGGTCAGTGAAGACGAGAAGACCGGTGTTTCGCTCCTGTACCCGGCATCCGGATTCGTCGCCTCACGGGGCGGTGTCTCCGGCCGATTGGTCGGAGATTCGGGGACGGTTCCGTTCGCCTACATCCAGGCCGTGTACCCGGGTTCCCGGCCTCGCATGGGTCCCGGGGCATTTGCGGACGAAACCGGATATTTCCACCTGGAGGGGTTGCGGCCCGGAACCGTGTTGGTCTGGATTCATCCGATCCTGATTCACTACAACAACGCGCACGGCGACATCCTCGCCATGGCGTTCGACGGAGGCGGTCTCGATGTCCTCGATCAGTGGCAGTGGGTGGAGGTGACACCGGGCCAAACGATCGGCGTAGCCGACATCGAGGTGGAGTCGGGGAGGCTGCGGTGAACGGCAGGTTCCGTGCCGCTGTCTTGGCAGCTGCCTATCTGACCGTGTCATTCACGGGTTGTGATGGCGGTGGAGAATCCGCTCCGCCGCCCACGACCCCGGCGCCGCGGCCCGTTGCTCCACCCCCGCCGCCTCCGCCGCCTCCGCCGCCTCCGCCGCCCGAGCCGACGACCTGGATCGGATTCGCGGATCCGGCTCGCGGCAGCCTCTTCGAGGGCGGCCGATTTCGAGCGGTGGTGCAGGTTTCCGGTGCGCTGCTGCGGTCGCCGCTCGTGTTGTCCGTGGAACAGAGCGGCCCCGCGGGTCAGGTGCTTACCCCCGAAACCGTCGAGATCGAGGCTTACGGGCACGGAGCAGTCGAGATCGTGGGCATCTCGGATCGACGAACGGAACGGCCAACCGAGTTCGGGATCACCCTGGTTCCGCTGGCGGAGGGACTCCCGCCGGAGGTTGCGCTGGTCGCGGAGTCAGCGACCTTCAACGTGAGCTTGATCGACGGAGACCGCCGGCCCGGATGCGAGCGCCTCGATCTGTCGGCGACCCGCGAGGACTTCGATTTTGACGGGCACTTCTCGACCGCTCGGGTCACGCTCGAAGGCCCGCGGAACGTCGGACTCCGGATCACCGAACCGTATTGGGAGGAGCGCCTCGAAGACCGCGACGAACCACCTGAGTTGCCCATCGATCTGTCCGACGTGCCCGCGATAACGTTGGCGATTCCGGGCGGCCTGCTCTATCAGGGGCTCGCCGACGGAGGTCACCGGCAGCGGATCTCGCTCAGTTGGTACAACGATCTGCGTTTCGCTGCGGTAGCTCCCGGCTGTGCACCGATAACCCTGCGCTGCCCCGTCCGGACCATCCTGACGCACGGCTGCCGGCCCTAAAGCTCGACTTCCACGAGTTCGCGGACAAAGCGCACGCGCTCAAGGGAGCAGTCGGATGAGTGGATCGCAACAATTCAAGTGCCGGAGCTGGCTATCCGGCTCTGGGGTTGGACTACGCTGGCGGTAACCGTTCGGTCGTGGGTGTATGGATATGGGGTTGACCCAGCCGGCCTCGCCGTCGTCGTCCTGAGAAAACCGACGCAGGCCGACTGGCACACCCTCCACGGCCATCGCATTCTTCGCCTCCCGAATCGCCGCCAACTCCTTGCGCCGCAACGCTTTGAGCAGCGAGCCTGAGGCACCCACACTGCTGCGGACGGCGAACTCCGGCGTCTGTAGGTCGTCCCCGCTCCCTTTCTCCGCTGCTCGGGTTCGCGCGCCTGCCACCCAATTGTCGCTCCCTATACACCCACGACCGAACGCTTACCTTTGTGGTCCCGCACGGGCCCAAGACTCCCCACGGAATCCCGTCCGCGCGGGGGGCCTCGGCGGGGGCCAGTGAACCGGATCGGTGTCCGTAAAGCCAATGGGGTCATCGGGTTACGGTTGTGACGGTGGCGGACCCCCTTTCACACTTTCCCCCGAAAACGCGGGCAGCGAACCCGAGGTTCGCTGCCATCAGTTTTTTCCAACTCGTATGGCGTCGCCGGCTTGGAACGCCGGCTTTAGCCGGCACAGCCCGCCGAAGGCGGGCGGCGGGAGGGACCGAACTCGGGAGAGCTCCCTCCTCTCCACCCACCGAAGTACGATCGGGCCGTGATCCCGACGGCCCGGCGCTGCGGCCTCCTCAGTAGTCTCGTACTCGCGTTCGCCGCCCACGGCGCCTTCGGCCAGACCCTGGAACCTCCCGTAGCGGACGGCCGCAACATGGAGCCGCAGATCGCCGTGCTGCTCGGTCGGCTCGTGGAAGAGTTGCGGGCCCGGCCCGAAGACCCGGCCCACTGGCTGCAGTACGGGGAAACTCTCCATGCCCACGGACTGATTGGTGAGGCGGCGGAGTGCTACCGGGCAGCGCTCGAACTTCTGCCCGCCGGAGACGTGACGCGCCTCACGGCGGGCTATCTGCTCGCCCACGCCCTGCGGGGGGCCGACCGCGCCGGCGCCGCCGAGGTGCTCGAGGCGGCGGTGGCGGAACATCCGGGATACCCGCCAAGCCTCCTGTTCCTCGGCGAACTACGCGAAGAACTCGGGGACCGGTCCGCCGCCGAAGCCATCTACCGGCAGGCGCTCGAACTCGATCCCGGATCGCCGCTCGCGCTCTTCCGGCTCGGCTCGATCGAGTTGACGGCTGGAGAGGCCCGGGAGGCGATCGCGCTCCTCGAGCGGGCGCTGGCGCTCGCGCCGGATGCGGGCGCGGTGCGGGCGGCGCTCGCGCGCGCCTGGAATGCGGCCGGGGACCGGGAGCGCGGCCGCGACGTGCTCAGCTCCGGCGAGGGTCGGCCGGACGCCGGTCTCCCGCCGATCGAGGACCCGATCCACTTCCGGATGAGCGAGCGCGACATCTCTTCCCCGCGTCTCCTCGAGCGCGCCCGGACAGCCCGGGGCGCGGGCCGTCTGGAGGATGCCGAGGTCCTCTATCGGGACCTGGTTCAGATCCGCTCCCGGGACGCCGACGTGCTCGCGGAGTTCGCCGCCGTGCTGGATCAGCGGGGAAGACCCGGGGAGGCGGAGCCCCGGTATCGCGATGCGGTCGCGCTCGACCCGGAACAGGCGCTCGCGCGCTTCGGGCTGGGCGTGCTCCGCGCGCGCGAGGGGAACCTTCCCGCCGCGGAATACGAGTTCCGCGCGTCGCTCGCATCCCGGCCCGAAGAGCCGCAGACCCACGCCGCGCTGGGCGACGTGCTGCTCCGCCAGCGGCGCTTCGAGCCGGCCCTCGCCGCGCTGGAGCGCGCTCGCCGGCTCGATCCGGAAGACGGCTCCTCCCGGGTGCTGGCGGCGGTTGCGCTCGCCGAACTCGGCCGCTTCGAAGAAGCGTGGAGCGCGGTCCGCGAGGCGCGGAATCTGGGCGCCGAAGTACCCGAGAGCTTCGTCACCGCTCTGCGCGCGAAGCACCCCGAACCGGGCCGCTGAGGGACGGGGATCTCGCGTGCGTTCGCCGGGCGCTCGGCGCCTGATCCTCACCGCCGGCCTCGGCTTGCCCGGGGTGTCCTCGCCGGCGGCCCAGGAGGGGGTCCGCCTCGAGGACGTGACCGCCGAATCGGGGGTCCGATTCCTCCACGAGCCCGGAGACCTCTCCCGGTTCCCACTGCCCGCGATCATGGGTTCGGGCGCCGCGCTCTTCGACGCCGACGGGGACGGGGACCTCGACATCTACCTGATCCAGGCGGGTCCGCTCCCGGAGGATCGCGATGGGATCCTCGCCGCGGAGATCCCCGGTAACCGCCTCTTCCTGCAGCAGCCGAACGGCGGGTTTCGGGACGACGCCGGCGCCCGCGGCCTCTTCGACCGGGGTTACGGCGCCGGCGTCGCGGTGGGGGACGTGAACGGGGATGGCGGCGCGGACGTCTTCGTCGCGAACCACGGGGAGGACGCCCTCTATTTCGGGGGCGGCGGGTCGTTCCTCCGGATGGATTCCAGCGTGTTCGGGGAGCGCTGGTCCAGTTCGGCGGCCCTTTGCGACTACGACGGCGACACCGACCTCGACATCTACGTGGGCGGTTACCTCGCGGACGATCCGGACCGCGACTGCGTCTCGGCCTCCGGTGAACCCGACTTCTGCTCGCCGCAGAGCCTTCCCTACGAGCGCGACGGCCTCTTCCGGAACCGGGGCGACGGGACCTTCGAGGACGTGTCCGGTGAGGCGGGGATCCTGTCGGAGCGCCGGCCGGCGCTCGGCGTCCTGTGTCACGACTTCACCGGGGACGGACGGCTCGACTTCTACGTGGCGAACGACGGCGAGCCCAACCTGCTCTGGGAGCAGGCCGAGGACGGGACCTTCTCCGACGCCGCGCTCTTCCTGGGGGTGGCGCTGAACGCCCAGGGACGCTCCGAGGCCAGCATGGGGGTGCTGCTCGGGGACGTGGACGGGGACGCGGATCTCGACCTCTTCATGACCCACCTCCGCGCCCAGACGAACACGCTCTACCGGAACCAGGGCGGCGGATACCTCGACGACACTCCGGCGATGGGGCTCGCGTTGCCGAGCCTTCCCTGGACCGGTTTCGGCACGCGCTTCCTCGACCTGGAGATGGACGGTGACCTCGACCTCCTGCTCGTGAACGGCGCGGTGGCCCGGGAGGGCGGGACGCCCGCCGCCGGCGGACTCGACGTCTACGCCGAGCCCGCGCAGGCGTTCCTGGGCGACGGGGCCGGCCGTTTCGAGGAAGCGGTGGTCGAGGGCTTCACCGGCGTTCGGTCCGTGGGCAGGGGTCTCGTCACCGGAGACTGGGACCGCGACGGGGACCTGGACCTCCTGGTCACCGCCGTGGGCGGGCCGGCCCGCCTCTTCGAGAATCGCTCCTCAAGGGAAGGCGGATTCCTCATCGTGGAGCCGCGCGAGTTCGGACGTTCGAGTCCCGGCGCGGTGGTGACGCTCGAACTCGGCGGCCGTAGCCTGGTCCGCGCCCTGAACCCGGAGGCCGGCTACCTGACGAGCAGCGAGCCGGCGGCCCACTTCGGGATCCCGGCGGGCGCGGAGGTAACCGGCCTGCGCGTGCGCTGGCCGGACGGCGCCCAGGAGCGTTTCGAGCCGCCGGCTCCCAACACCCGAGTGGTGGCGTCACGGACGGCTCCCCCCGAGCGCGTTAGCCCCGAATGACGCACCGGCTTGGAACGCCGGCTTCAGCCGGCAGGCGCGGCGCTCTGCGCCGCGCACGGCGCGACATTGACCCGCGGCGTGGTCCTTCTTCTGCGCCAACCTGAACACACCGGGTATTCCCGTCACGGCGTCCCGTGAGGCCGAACAGCGGCACGTCGTCCGCGGGCCTCCGGCCCGCTGTGCCGGCTGAAGCCGGCGTTCCAAGCCGGCGCCGCGATCACGGCCGTTGGCCGACCCGCGAGACGATGACCAGAGATACGTGCTACGAACCGCCGCAGCCGGCGAGGTCGCAGGACACGCTGACCGGTTCGCAGTCCGGCGTGCCGGCCCGGACCTCCAGTTCCGAGATCCACTCGATCGTCATGGTCTGCCGGAATCCGGCGCCAAGCGGCATGAAGGCGAGATCCGAGACGAACACCCCGATCGTGGGACGGAGGCCCGGGACGTCGAGGTTGGCGCCGCCGTCGGGCACCTGGATGGTGTAGGGCCGCACGAAGTCCAGCGCCGTTTCCGGATCGTCCGCGTCCAGCGTCAGGTTGCCGCTGGCGATCCCGGCCGCGGCGTCGCTGCCGAGGAACGCCACCTCGAGGGACACGCCGCCGCATGGTTCCACAGGCGCCGGCGGCGCGGGTGCGGGGGGAGCGGGCGGCGTGGCTGGCGTGGCTGGGGTGGAGCTGTCCGAGCACCCCGGTAGCCACAGGGTCCCGGCGGCGAGCAGGGAAACCCCGATGCCGCGCGCCAGCCGGGTGGTCACGGCGTCACCTCGCGGCCGGGATGGACGACGATCTCGATGCCGTCGAGCACCTCTCCCGCCTCGACCTGCACCCACCGCAGTTGGTCGCGGAAACCCGAGACGCCGGCCTCGTCGGCCCGTTCCGTCATTCTGTGGGCATTCCGGCGGGTGACGAGGATGGGATGAACCCAGAGCATCCAGTTGCCCGGCGCCAGTCCCTCCAGGAGGAACTCGCCGTTCTCATCGGCGAAAGTTCCGGGCCCGGGGCGGGTGGTACCGCCGGCCTCACCCGGCCGCATCGCCTGCACGTACGCGAATGCCGCGGGACGATCTTCGAGGACCACGCTTCCCCCCACCGTCCCGCGCGACTCGAGGAACCCGGGCGCCGGGTAGAGCAGCGAGACCGGGACCGTGTCGTCCTCCGGCAGGGCCAACCCGTAGGAATTGGAGTAGGACATGACGGGATCGGGGAAGTAGGCCTCGTCGGCGCCGACCGGCAGGGTCGTCCAGAGCGGCATGGGATGCGGTTCGGTGTGTGCGAGGCCCAGGCAGTGGCCCATCTCGTGAACCGCGACGATCTCCAGCAGGCGGTAGGGGTCCTGGGGAGACCAGTTCTTCACGAAGTCGGGATTGATCTCGATGTCGCACCCCACCAGTTCGTCTCCGTCCCAACGCCAGGCGGCGAATGCAGTGCCCCAGTGATCCACGAATCCTTCGTATGAGGAGAAGCCGATGGTGTTGATCCCGTCGTCCTGATCGGCTTCCGGAATCGCGACCCCCTCCTCCTCCAGAACGATTTGGATCCGCGCGGTGGGGACGTCCGTCCAGTGGACGAGGCTGCCTCTCACGAGGTCGGCCCAACCTTCCTGGTCGAGTTCCACGCCGATTGGGATGTTGTCGTTTTCGAGCATCCGGAAGCGGAGCGGCAAATCGGATTCATCCCAGCGGATCGCGTCGGCGGACGACGGAATCCACGTCGTTCGGCTGCGCAGGCGGTATCCGTCCGCCGGCGCCACGACGGCGATGAGCGCCACGATCGTCGCGCAGGTTCCCCCGCGCCTCATGATCCGGTGTCTGCTTCGATCGGCGTGGAGAGCGTCCCGATGCCTTCGATCTCGATGTGGACCGTCTGGCCGGGGCTCAGGAACTCGGGCGGCTCCCGCGCCGAGCCGACTCCGTCCGGGGTGCCGGTGGCGATCACGTCTCCGGGATGGAGGGTCACGATCTGGCTCGCGTAGGCGACAAGGTGCGCGACCGAATAGATCATGGCGGCCGTGGTGTCGTCCTGGACCACCCGGTCGTCGATCCGGGTGGTGAGGCGCAGCGCCTGCGGATCCGGCAGGAAGGCGGCCGGGGTGACGTACGGTCCCATCGGGGCGGCGCGGTCGCCGCTCTTCCCGGAGAACCAGTCGGGGCCCGGGAGCATGGGGTTTTCGCGATACCGGCCGCCGCGGTCGCTCACGTCGAAGACGACCGTGTAGCCGAACACGTGGTCGAGCGCTTCCTCGAGCGGCACCCGGAGGGCGGTCTTCCCGATGACCACCCCGAGCTCGCCCTCCCAGTCGATGCGGTCACGGCCGGGCGGGATCCGGTAGGGCTCTCCCGGCCCGATGATGCCGGAGCGGGGGGACTTGGCGAAGAGGTAGGGCGCGTCCCGATCGGGGTCCACCTCCTGCTCCACGTCCATCTCGGCGGCGTGGGAGCGGTAGTTGGCCGCCGCCGCCAGCAGGTGCGCGGGGTAGAGCAGCGGCGCCGTCAGGCGGTGGGGCTCGATCCGGAACCGGAACCCGTCCTCGCGGCCCGCGAAATGGTTCGCGAGCTGGTTCAGCCGGCTGTGGGCCCGGTCGCCGGCGGCGATCACCGCGATCAGGTCGGCAGGGAAACCGTAGGGCTGGGTGCTGATCTCGGTGGCGAAGAGGGCGTCGGCCGCGGCCAGGTCCAGGATCGTTTCTCCAATGACGATGGCCGGGCGCGGCGAGCCGTCCCCGGCGTCGGACGCCCGGTAGGTCGCCAGCCGGTACGGCGTTCGCGGCTCGGCCGAGGGCAGCGTGATGTCGCTGGTTCCGCCGCACCCCGCAAGGCTGATGAGGACGGCGGCCGCCGCCGGGATCCGGAAGGGTGTCTGCTTTGGAGCCTTGACCATGATGCAATTAGCCTACTGGTCTACGGAGGACTCCCATGCTGCGTCTGCTTCTCGTACTTTCCCTCGGCGCGCTGGTCGGGTTCGTCTCGGGTTCCCGGTTCGCGGGCGGCCAGGAGGCGCGCACCCGCCGGGAGCCGCAGTTCGAGAACGAACACCTGAAGGTCTGGAAGACGTACATCGTTCCCGACCAGCCGCTCTCCATGCACCGCCACGAGAACGGCCGGGCCATCGTCGCCATCCGCGGGGGCACCCTGCACGTGGTGACCGAGGCGGGCGACGAGAAGGCCATGCACTGGGAGAGCGGGAAGGCCTACTGGCTGGACGCCGATCCGCCCGGCGAGCTGCACGGCGACGTGAACCGGGGCGAGGATCCCATGGAGGTCATCGTCCTCGAACTCCAGCGCTGAGATGTCCGCCGCGGTGGAGCGCAGGCCGGTTGGCTTCGGCCTGATCGGGACCGGGATGGCGGGCGGCTTCAGCGCCCGGGAGTTGGCGTTTGTTGAGGGCGGGTTCCTGGCGGCGGTCTGCTCGCGCGATCCCGAGCGGTTGCGCGCGTTTGCCGCCGGGCACGGGAACCCGCGCGCCCACACGGACTACCGGGAGCTGATCGCCGATCCGGAGGTGGAGGTGGTGATCGTCACGTCCCCCACGGGCCTCCACGCCGAAATGACCCTGGCGGCGGCGGACGCCGGCCGGCACGTGCTGGTGGAAAAACCTCTTGAAGCGACGGTTGAGGCCGGTGAGCGGATGGTGGAGCACTGCCGGGCAAGGGGCGTGCGCCTCGGGGTCATCTTCCAGATGCGGTTCGGACGGGTCGCGGACATGCTTCGCGAGCTGCTCACCAGCGGCGGGCTCGGCGAGATCTGGCTCGCCGATGCGTTCGACAAGGCCAGCCGGTCCCCGTCCTACTACCGGCGGGCAGCGTGGCGCGGCACCGCCGCACTCGAGGGTGGGGGCTGCCTCATGACGCAATCCATCCACATCATCGACCTGCTGCAGCACCTCGTGGGCCCGGTGGCCTCGGTGATCGGGCGCACCGCGACCCGGCGGCACGCCATCGAGGTGGAGGACGTGGCGACCGCGATGCTGCGCTTCGACAACGGCGCCATGGGGGTCGTCGAGAGCACCACCGCGATCCGTCCGGCGCTCCGCTCGCGGCTCGAGATCCACGGGGAGCGCGGCACGGTGATCGCGAACGCCCAGTACGATCATTTCCTCGTCTGGGACGTGGAAGGCGTGCCGGGGCCGGAGGGGTTGCCGGAGACGCCCGACTGGGTGGACACGGACGACCCCTGGGCCTACCCCCAGACCCGGCACCGGGTCCAGCTTCAGGACATGGCGGACGCGGTGCGGGAAGGGCGGGACCCGGTGCTCACGGGCGAGGAGGCGCTCCGGTCGTTGCGGGTCGTGAAGGCGATCCAGGAGTCGTCCGCGCTGGGCCGCGAAGTCTTCCTGAAGACGTAGGTCGCCCGGAGCGCCGGCCTCCGGCCGGCATCGCCGAGCGAAGTGAGGCGAAACTCCAGGCGAGGGCGCGACGGCCCTACGCCGCGTCCACCGCCAGGACCGCGCGCCGCAGCAGGTCCACGCCCCGGGCGCAGTCCTCCCAGGAAGTCCATTCCTCGGGCGAGTGGCTGATGCCGGCCCGGCTGGGGACGAAGATCATCGCCGTGGGGATGCCGTGGCGGGCGGTGTTCTGGGCGTCGTGGCCGGCCCGGCTTGGGAGCGACAGCGGCTCGTGCCCCGCCTCCCGCGCGACCTTGTAGAGGAGCGCGCGCAACCCGGGATCCATGTCGGCGGGCGGTTCGCGGAGCGTCCGGTGGATCCCGACGGTGCAGTCCGTTTCCGCTGCCAGCCGGTTTCCGCGCGCCCCGATTCGCTCGATGATGTCGTCCACCACCTCGTCCTTCAGGTCGCGCAGCTCGATCGGGAACCGGACGGCGCCCGGCACTACGTTGGCGGCGTCGGGCGAGACGGCGAGCTGGCCGACGTTCCCGACCTGGTCGCCCGGCAGGGCGCGGATCTCCTCGTGGACGGCGACGATCATGTGTGCCGCCGTCAACATGGCGTCCTTCCGCTCGGCCATCGGGGTGGTGCCGGCGTGGTTCTGGAAGCCGCCGACGTTCACCTCGAAACGGTGGATCCCGACGATGCCTTCCACGACCGCGATCCTGCAGCCCTCCCGCTCCAGGTTCCCGCCCTGCTCGATGTGGAGTTCGAAGACGGCCCGTACGTTCCGGGGGTCGAGGACGGCGCGTTCCAGCGCCCCGGGGTCGAGCCCGTAGCGCTCGATCCACTCGTGGAGGCTGAGCCCGTCTTCGCCCAACCGGTCCAGCTCGCCGTCGTGGACGGCCCCGGTCGCCGCCCGGCTGCCGAAGAGGCCGTTCCCGAAGTGGGCGCCCTCCTCGTCGCACCAGACGACCATTTCCAGCGGGTGGCGGGTCTCGACCCGTTGCTCGCCGAGGGCTCGCAGCACCTCGAGCGCCCCCAGGACGCCGAGGGTTCCGTCGTAGTGGCCGCCCTGCGGGACGGTGTCGAGGTGGGACCCGAAGAGGATGGCGGGCAGGGGCTCCTTCCCCTCGCGCCGGCCGAAGAGGTTGCCGGCGGGATCGGTGCGCACGCTGAGTCCGGCGCCTTCCATCTCGCCCGTGATCCAGGCGCGGGCCGCGAGTTCTTCCTTGGAAAAAGCGAACCGGTGGGCGCCGCCGCCGGGATGCGCGCCGAAGCGGGAAAGCGCGATGAGCGAATCGCGGAGGCGCCCGGCGTTGATTGCGAGCGCTGCTTCGCCGGCGTTCTCCGGGTTGGGAAACCTCTCGTCGCGGTCTAGTGTTACATCCATACGGCGTCCATTCTCTCGCGGAGCCCGGTCAAACCTCCATGTTCTTCTTCGATCCCCTCTACTTCATCATGCTGGCCCCGGCCATCGCCCTCACCCTGTGGGCGACGTTCAAGGTCAAGCGCACCTTCGCCCGCTACAACCGGGTGCCGGTTTCGAGCGGGCGCAGCGGCCGGGAGACCGCCGAGCTGCTGCTTCGCCGGCAGGGAATCCACATCCCCGTGGAGCAGCATCCCGGGGCGCTCTCCGACCACTACGACCCGCGGGTCCGGGTGCTCAGGCTTTCGCCCGAGGTGTACAGCGGACGGACGGTCGGAGCGGTGGCCGTCGCCGCCCACGAGGTGGGGCACGCCCTGCAGCACCACAGCGGCTACCAGCCGCTGATGTTCCGTCAGGTGCTCGCCCGGCCCGCGAGCTTCGCCTCGAGCGTCTCCTGGATCCTGCTGCTTGGCGGTTTCCTGCTGGGCGCCTTCGGGCTCATCCAGCTCGGGATTGCGCTCTTCTCGCTGGTGGTGCTCTTCCAGGTGGTGACGCTTCCCGTGGAGCTGAACGCTTCGCGGCGGGCCAAGGCGCTCGTCTGGAACACCGGTCTCATTACCCCGGACGAGCGCCGCGGGGTGTCCAGCGTCCTGAGCGCCGCCGCGATGACCTACGTGGCCGCCGCGCTCACCGGCGTCGTGACCCTGCTCTACTACCTGCTTCGCTCCGGCTTGCTCGGCGGCGACGATTAAAGGCCCGGGCCGGATCGAGGACGGCCCCGGGTTCGGGGCCGTCCCCTGAAGGAGCGCTGCTCGACTAGTTCTCCTGCATGGTCGTGTCGCCGACCATGGCTTCGGCGTCCTCGAGACCCGGGAGGTCCGGTCCCCGCTCGGGCGTCGCCAGGAGCTGCTCGTAGTAGTCGGCCGCCGCTTCCTCGTCACCGGCCGCGGCCGCGGCGCGCGCCGCGCCGTAGAGCGAGTGGGGCCGCTTGGCGGTCCGCTCGAGAGAGGTCTCGAAGACCGCGAGGGCTTCTTCCGCGTTGCCCGTGTCCAGCAGCATGTCACCCAGAAGTTCGTGGGCCGGCTGGATGGGCGCGTCGATCGGGGATTCGCCCGGAGGGCCGGAGGGCGGCTCCATGCTCTCCGCCACCATCACCGCCTTGCGGAAGGCGGCGATCGCTCCGTCCTTGTCGCCCTTGGCCTTGGCGATGACGCCCGCCATCTCATGCGCCATCACCAGCGCCTGTTCGGCGCCGCGCGGGTTCTCGTCGCTCGCGAGCATTTCGTGGATCTTGGTCAGTCCCTCGTGCGCCTTCGTCGCGGTGTCCACGTCGCCGGTCTCGGCGGCGCTCGCTCCGCGCGCATAGAGCATCGCACCCGCGGTGCGATGGCCCACCTGCGGCTCCTCGCTGTCCAGTTGCGCCACCAGGTCGTCCACCGGCTGGGGCTTCCAGCGGCGGGTCTCGACCGTGTTGAGCGCGTCCATGCGCATCCAGGTCTCCTTCATGCCGGAGGTCATTTCGTCGCGTTTGGTGAGTTCCTCGAACTCGTCGAGCAGGTTCTGGCCGTCTTCATAGCGGCCTTCCTCGAGATAGGCGTAGAGGAGCCAGTAGAGCGCGTGGTACGAGTAGCGCGCCGGGGAGAGTCCCTTGCGCTCCGCACGGGCCACCGAAGCCTGGTAGGAGCGGTCGTTGAGGCTGCGAACCTGGTCCCACATCCCGTGCTGCACGAAGATGTGCGAGGGCATGTGGAGCGCGTGCACCGCCGCCGGGGCGATGTCCGCGTACTTCTCCGCGGCGTAGAGCGCCACCGGGGCCTGCACCGGGTTGTCGAAGGCGTGGATCACGTAGTGCGCCGCGCCGGGATGGTCGGGGTTCTCGCGGAACACCCGCTGGGCGATGGCGCCGGCGCGCATGTCCACCCGCAGGCTCTCCTTGCCCCGCACCTTGGTGCGCATCAGGGCCAGCGAGTGGAACGCAGCGGCTTCGAGGTCGTCGGGATAGTCGGCCGAGAGCTTGGCGAGCGCCTGCTCGTACCCCTCGCTCCGTTCCAGGACGTCGCCCGGGCCATAGAGGATGTGCACCGACTCCAGGTATTGCTTCTCGCGGTCGGTCGGCGCCTTCGCGACGCGCTCCGCGCGCGTCTTGGCGAGCTTCAGCAGCGCTTCCCGGGCCTTCGACATGTCCTGACCCGGCGGATAGTGGTGACCGCCGCTGTGGCTGAGCGCTTCGCCCCAGTAGGCGAGCGCGAAGTCCGGGTCGGCGGCCTGGGCGCGCTGGAAGGCCTCGGCGGCGTCCTCCCACTCGAAGCTGTGGAGGAGGCGGACGCCGTCGAGGAAGTCCTTCTGGGCCGCCTCGTTGCCGGAGTTCGGGAAGTCGATGGTGCCGAGCCCGCCCGACTGGGCGAGCGCGAGGGGGGCTGCGAGAGCGAGGAGGGCCGCGCCCAGCGCAGCCCGCCTACAGATACAGAGCGTACGGGAAGTCATGATTGTTTCTCCTTGGACAGGCTGATTGGAACGAGCGGAACGCACCCTTGTACCAGACCGTCCGCGCGGTGGGCAACCGAACCCCCCGGAATCACCCCCGTCTTCGGACCGGCTCAGTTCGACGGAACGGGAACCACGGTCCGGACCGGGAAGAAGAGCCGGCCCTCCCGTCCCGCGGCCTGGGGGAACTGCCAGCCGAACACGATGCCGAGGACCCGGGGCGTGACCTCGGGGAGAGTGGTCTCCAGCACTTCGGTGTGATTCACCACCCCCACCTCGTCCAGGTGGACGCGCAGGCGCAGGATTCCTTCCGCGTGCCCGAGGAGCGGTGACCGGAGCTCGGCGAGCTGCGGGTCCGGGCGAGGGCGCAGCCGAACGGGGAGCGCGGACGGTTCGGCCTTCCGGAAGGTGATCCCGAACGCCAGGTAGATGTTGCGGTCCCGGATCTTCTCGTAGAGCTCGCCGCGGGCCTCGAGGTCGCTGGGATCCCTGAACCACGACAGGTACCGGCTCAGCGGAAGTTCGAAGTCGCGGCCGCTCGTCATCCGGGTCATGTCCGTTTCGACCGGACCTTCCACCCGGATCCGCTGGGCCGCGGTTCCCATGCGGAGCAGGTCGAAGTCGAGCTGGAAGCGGGGTTTCGGCGCTCCGCTCCCGGGAGCGGCCGGTTCGGGCCGGGAGAAGCCCATCCGGAGCCGGATGGCGCGCCTGGCGTCTCGCCGGGTGATTTGCCACTGCATTTCGGATTCCGCCGGGGTCGGCCCGAACGTCAGGAGCTGCGCGAAGTAGGCGTCCGGAACCCGCCGGGCGAGGGTAGCGAGCCACTCGGAGACCTGAACCGCCGTTCCGTCGCTGTCCACCAGGAAGGAGAGATCCTCGATGGGGGAGAAATCGGAGTTGAGCCGCCGGATCTCGAAGACCCGCACCTCAGCGACCAGCGGCGCGGAATCGCTCCGCTCGTCCGTATTTGCGGCGCCGCCGGCCGGGAGCCCAAACAGCATCGCGGTGGCCAAGACCCACCGGGTCGCGCGCCTTCTCATCCGCCGGAGTCTACGGGTTCTCCCCAAGCAGCCTGTAGAGAAAGTGACGTGGCATTCGAACTGCGATGCATCCCGTCTGAACCGGGCCGCTCTGCGGCCCTCATCGTTGCGTTTCGGTCGGAATGCACCCGGCATTCCTCCCTCACGCGCCTTGTCAGCCGGGCGCCTCGCCGTTCTCGGTGCTCACGTCACTTCCCCCACAGGCTGCGGCTCCGGCCGGCCCGCGCCCTTGGTACGCTTCCGGGATGGCCGTGAGTCCGGTTCCCGCCGCCGTCACGGGGGATCCGAGCCCCGCCGACGTCCACGGCCTGCTGCGGCGGCACCTCATCACCGACGGGCTCGATCTCGTCCTCGACCTCGACGGGAGCCACGGCGCCTGGATCCGCTGCGCCCGCACCGGACGGGAGTTCCTGGACTGCTTCTCCTACTTCGCGACGAACCCCGTCGGCCACAACCACCCCGGGGTCACCGAACCTGCCTTCGTCGAGCGGCTGGGCCGGGTGGCGGTCCACAACCCTTCGAACTCCGACTTCTACACCGTCGAGATGGCGCGGTTCGTGGACACGTTCTCCCGGATCGCCATTCCGGACGGCCTGCCCCACACCTTCTTCATTGCGGGCGGCGCGGTGGCGGTCGGGAACGCGCTCAAGACCGCGTTCGACTGGAAGGTCCGGAAGAACCTCGCCGCGGGGAAGGGCGAGCGGGGCAGCCAGATCATTCACTTCCGGCAGGCCTTCCACGGGCGCAGCGGCTACACGCTGTCCCTCACCAACACCGAACCGATGAAGGTGGCCTATTTCCCCAAGTTCGACTGGCCGCGCATCGAGAACCCGTACATCCGGTTTCCCGAGATGGAGCGCCTTGCCGAGACGGAGGCCGCGGAGGCGCGGGCGATCGCCGCGATCGAAGCGGCGGTGGCCGCGAACCCCGGCGACGTCGCCGGCCTCATCATCGAGCCCATCCAGGGCGAGGGTGGTGACCTCCACTTCCGGCGGGAGTTCTTCGAGGTGCTTCGCCGGCTCGCCGACGAGCACGAGTTCCTGCTCATCTTCGACGAGGTGCAGACCGGGATGGGGATGACTGGCCGGATGTGGTGCTTCGAGCACTTTGGGGTGGAGCCCGACGTGCTGGTCTTCGGCAAGAAGACGCAGGTCTGCGGCATCCTCGCCAGCCGCCGGGTGGACGAGGTGGACGACAACGTCTTCCGGCTTCCCTCCCGGATCAACTCCACCTTCGGGGGCAACCTGGTGGACATGGTCCGCTGCGGCCGCTACCTGGAGATCATCGAGGAGGAGGATCTGGTCGAGAATGCAGCCCGGGTCGGCCGGGTGATTCTGGACGGTCTGCACGACCTGGCGGGGGAAGCCGGCGGCCGGATGACCTCCGTCCGCGGGCGGGGACTGATGTGTGCATTCGACCTTCCCGACACGGCCGAGCGGGACGCCTTCCTGGCCCGCGCCTACGGGAACCGGCTGCTGATCCTGGGCTGCGGCCCGCGCTCGGTGCGGGTGCGGCCGAACCTGTCGCTGACCGAAGAGGAGGCGGGGACCGTTCTTTCCTTGATCGCGCGCTCGCTCGAGTGAGCGGTCAGTCGCCGTTCTCGGCGCGCCGGCGGGAGATCGCGTCGAGCTGCGGCTGGATGGCGGACATCACCGCGGCGAACACCACGAGCGCCCAGCCGATAGAGAAGACCAGTTGGGTTCCGACCAGGAACCGGGCGAGCCCGGAATCCGCCCGGATCAGCGAGCTGGGGTCGGCGATTGCCGAATAAAAGGAGAAGGCGGTCCAGTCCAGAACGCCCGCCTCCGCGGCGCCGCTGAACGAACCCGGAAGGAAGCGTTCGAGCATTCCGAAAAAACCGGCGAAGATCACGATGATCGCCAGGTAGCCGACGGCGAAGCCGCCGATGGGGACCCACATCACCCGCAGGTAGTCGGCGAGCTGGACGTAGAGGCGCAGCCGCGGCTGGACCCAGATCGCGAACGTCCGGGCGGCCAGGAATATCGGAATCGGGACAACCACCATTCCGACAAAGGCGGAAATCAGGCTCACATCGACGGAGCGGAGCGGCGTTCTCTCGTTCATCACCAGCCAGGTAAGGAGCGCCAACAGGACTGGGAGGGCGGCTACGAGCGCGAGGGGCGGACGCGAATACCGCTTTCCCTCACGGTCTCGGTTGAAGAACCCGACGTAAAGCGCGTTCGGCGCGATCATGAACGCGCATCCCAGGACACCGCCGAGCCCGTCGCGCACGAACAGCAGTCCGGCACCGAGGAGGCCCGACAGGAGGGCCGATTCCGCGAGCGCTTCCCGGTAGCCTCGGATGCGCGTCTCGCCGAGCCCGTCGGTCAGGCCGATGCTGAGCGCCAGTACCGGGGGCACCAGCGCCCCCCAGGGATTTCCCGGAACGAGACCGGCGATCAGCGCGGTCGCCACTCCCACGGCAGAGCCGATCAGGATGCCGATGGACCGACCGTTCCGCCGACCCATCCGCAGGTTGAGGCCGATCCCGACGGTCAGGCCGGCGAGCGCGCCCATCAGGACATCGGCATTCGCTCCGGTAACGGCGTACCCAAAAGGGACGACCACGATCGCGATGGCAGCGGCGACCTGCAGGGAACGCCAGGTCACCCGGGCGACCTCGGTCCCAAGCGCGCGCCCCTTGTCGCGGGAAATGATGGACATGGTGCGGTTCAGCGGCGGGAGACCTTACCCGAGTCCCAGTGCCGCCCCGCTCACTTCCACGAGGGCCCAGAGGATTCCCGCGGTGCCGAGCGGCACGAACAGGTTGTCGCTCCCGAAGGGACATACCGCCGGGAACGCCGGCTTCAGCCGGCACAGCCCGCCGCAGGCGGGCGGCGGGAAGGACCCCGATGTCCAGGCGGCGCCTCCGTCGACATGACGCCGGCCGGTTGGGACTGCACTAGAACCGCGCATCGGCCTCCTCTCCCTCATCCCACGCCGAGGGCCGCCCCACTCACCTCCACGAGCGCCCACAGGATCGCCGCCGTCCCCAGCGGCACGAACAGGTTGTCGCTCCCGAAGGGACATACCGCCTCGATTCCGGCGGCCGCCGTCCCGGTCACGAGGCCGAACGCCACCGCCGCGTGCCAGCCGAAACCGGCCATGGTGTTCAGCACGACCGCGATCACCGCGCCCGTGACCAGGAACATCGCCATGCTCCCCTCCATGGTCCGCGAGTGGCCGAGGATGGTGTAGCGGCGGGTCCCGTAGCGTTTCCCGAAGAACGCCGCGGCGGCGTCGCCGAGCGCCATCGTCAACAGCCCGGCCACCGCGAGGAATGTCTGATCTCCGGGTTCCCCCGGCCGGAAGAAGACGGCGAGGAGCACGGCGAACGAGAAGGGGAAGAAGACGGTGCCGAGGTTCGCCGGGTCGCTGTCGAGTGGGGACAGCCGGAACCGGTGGATCAGGAAGTTCAGCACCAGGAAGGTGAGCGGCGGCACGACCGCTACCCGCCAGTCGGCGAAGACCAACACCGTGGGGACCACCCACAGGCCCACGCCCACGTGGACGACCTTGCGGGCCGTGTCCGGAGAAACCCTGCCGGCGCGGCGGAGGAGCTCCGTGACCAGCAGGAGCGCCCCGACCGAGGCGTAGCTGAGCAGCAGGGCGGCCGGGTGGGGCAGGGGAAGGGTCATCCGCCCGCAACGGCCCCCGGTGCGTGCCGCGCTCGCTCGTAGCTCGCCCAGTCGTCGAGGTCGAGGAGCTCCCGCTCGCTGGCCGGGACGACCAGCACGTCCGGGCGGTGCCGCGCAAGGACGCGGCCGGCGCCCCGGTCCCGGCCTTCCGCTTCCGCCGCACGGGTTCCCGAGAGTTCGAGCACCTCCGGGAAGAGGCGCCGCCGGAGCACGACCGGCAGGCCCCAGGTCCCGGTCCTTTCCATTGCCGGGGTGGCCGGCACGACGGCGGCGGGGGGTTGCCGGGGTCCGGTGGCGGTCGCGATGAGCCTCCGGATGAGGCCGGCGGAGAGGAAGGGCTGGTCCAGCGGCGCGACGACCGTCCAGAAGATGTGCCGCTCGGGGGCCAGAGCGCGGATTCCGACCTGGAGAGAGGAGAGCATGCCGCGCTCATGGGCGGGGTTGGGGACGGCGCGCACCGTGAGTCCCCGGAGCTCGGGAGCGATCTCGCGGCGGGCGTGCCCGAGCACCACGATCACGGGAGCGAGCCCGGCAGCCAGCAGGGTCTCCGCCGCCGTCCGGACCAGGGTCCGGCCCGAGCCGTCCGGATGGGGCAGGAGGGCCTTTATGCGGCGCATCCGCTTCGATTCGCCGGCGGCGAGCAGGATGCCGGCGGCGTTCGTGGCGGGGGTTTCCGGAACCGATTGTGGGATCGTGGCCGTCCTCTCGGTAGCAGCGGCGAGTGTAGTCGGCGACTCTTCCGGGGAGTCCGAATGGACGCGGGCGGGCCGGCGGGTGTCGCGGTAATCTGAACCCGTGAAGCGCCTCGTCCTCTGTCTCCCGCTTTTCGCCTTCTTCGCTTCCTGTGGCGAAGGCGTCTCGCCCACGACTCCCCCGAAGGCGCCACCGCGGCCCCCCCGGGCGCTGACCGGTCTCGAGCCGTTCGCTCCCCGCACCGACATCCGGGTCGGGCAGAAGGTTGGTCCCCTGGTCGTCTACGGCAACTACGACGATGGCACCACCGGCACCGTGAACGCCGAGTGGACCTCGTCGGACCCGGGCGTGGTCGCGATTGACGAGGAGGGCTTCGCGGAAGGCATCGGGACCGGCACGGCGGTGTTGACCGCCACCTTCGAAGGCTTCGAAGTGGAACTGGACTTCGCCGTGGAGGATCCGAACCCACGAAGCACGAGGGACCGCCCGGACGACATCAGCGGCCCGCAGGTGCACTTCGTCTACGCGGTCCCGAGTGACTGGGAGGATCTCAACCGCGACCGTTTCGGGGAAGTCGAACGGTCCGCTCTGGGCATCCAGAACTGGCTGGCGGAAGAGATCGGGCAGACCCTGCGGCTGGACACCTACCAGGGTCGGCCGGACGTTTCTTTCCTGCGGCTCCCGTTCACCCACCAGGAGGGCGACGGCACCGCGGGTGGCACGGTCGGCGACATCTTGCGCGCGGCAGGTCCCCTGGGAATCACCGGTGACAAAATCCTGGCCGTCTACTACGAGGGCAGGGTTGCGGGAGTCTGCGGGAGCGCTCCGCTCTTCGGCCGGGGCGGGGCCGTCTACCTCTCATGCAGCGACGCCGAGCTCGGTAGCGACGAGGAGACCGTCTCCACTTTTGAGGTGGTGATGGTCCACGAGCTCCTGCACGTCTTCGGTGCGGTGGCGAGCTGCGCGCCGAACCACGACGGAACCCCACACGTGGACGATGTGGAGAACGACGTGATGTACCGAGGCGCGGATCGGCAACCCCGCGGGGGCGAGACCTTCATCGACGTGGGCCGCGACGACTACTACGGTCACGGGCGCGCGGACTGCCTCGACGTCAGCCGGAGCCGGTTCCTGAAGCCGGCGTCCGGGATCGCGGCCGGCTCGCGCACGGTGGAGGTGCGGCTCCCGGCCGGGGATTGGCCGCTCCGCTGCGAAATGGAGCATTGAGGGCGAGCGCGGTGCGAATGCTCGTGAATCGCCGCCTTCTCCTTCTTCCGTTGTGCGTCTTGCTCGCTTCGTGCGGGGGAGGCGTGTCGCCCTCCGCCCCTCCACCGACGCCACCGCGGCCGCCGCGCCAACTTACGGGTCTCGAGCCGTTCGCTCCCCGCACCGAGATCCGCGTCGGCCAGCGGGTCGGGCCGCTGGTTGCCTACGGCAACTACGACGACGGCACCACCGGCACCGTGAATGCCGAATGGACCTCATCCGACCCGGACGTGGTTGCGATCGACGAGGACGGCTTCGCCGAAGGCATCGGCGCCGGGACGGCGGTGGTGACCGGTACCTTCGAGGGCTTCGAAGTGGAACTGGACTTCGTCGTGGAGGATCCGAACCCGAGGAGCATCCGGGATCGCCCGGACGACATCGGCGGCCCCCAGATTCACTTCGTCTACGCGGTGCCGAGCGACCGGGAGGACCTGAACCGGGACCGGTTCGGAGAGATCGGATACTCCGTGGCAGCGATGCAGAACTGGCTCCACGACCAGACCGGCCAGCGCCTCCGGGTGGATACCTACGAAGGCCGCGTGGATGTCTCGTTCCTGCGGCTTTCGTTCACCCACCAGGAGGGGGACGGATTCGGCGCGTCTCTCGTGGAGCACCTGATGCGGGAAGCGTCCCGGCTCGCGATCCGGGGAGACAAGGTGCTCGGCATCTACTACGAGGGTTGGGCGATCGGGGTCTGCGGTTCCGCGCTGTTTCAGCGTGCGGGCGCGCACTACATCCACTGCGACTCGCTGCCGCGGGTCGGCGTAGGCGAGCACGCCTTCAACGTTGCCGAGGCCACGATGCTCCACGAGCTGTTCCATGTGTTCGGCGCCGTGCCCCGGTGCGCCCCCAACGAAGGGAGGTACTTTCACGTCGTCGACGAGCCGAACGATCTGATGTACGCGGGCGAGGGGCGGGTGGAGCTGCGGCCCGAAGAACGGGTGTTGGCGGTGGATGTCGGCCGCAACGACTACTACGGACACGGTCGTCCGGACTGCGTGGACGTCAGCCGGAGCCGGTTCCTGGAGCGGGCGCCCGGGATCGCGGCCGGCTCGCGCACGGTGGAGGTGCGGTTACCCGCCGGGGACTGGCCGCTTCGCTGCGCACTGGAGCACTGACGGGGGGGAGCGCCGGTCTTCAGACCGGCACCGCCCGCGGAACGCGGGCGAAGTCGCGGTACAGCCGTCCCTCAATCGGGTAGGTAACGAGCGGAGAAGCAGTCAGGGTTTTCGCGGGCCTGCGGCCCGCGTGCCGGTCTGAAGACCGGCGCTCCCCCTAGTGCTCGCCCTGGCCTTCGACCACGAAGCCGAGGGTGAGGCCGCCGGGCCAGGGATAGCCGAGCGCCCAGCCTTCGGCGTCGTCCTGGAAGATGGCGGGCTCGGTGATCCCTTCCCAGTTCGGCGCGAGACTCATCACCGCCGGATGGCCGATGCCGGTGGCGGCGAAGCTCATGATGTTGAGGTCGTCCTGGCCCCACTCGACGTCCACCGTCATGTCCTCGGCGACCGGCACCAGCAGTACGAAGTCGAGGTGCACGGACACGCCCATGTGGTTCCCGTCTTCCGGGCGGACCCCGTAGCGCATGGTGAAGACGTTCGGCTCGATGGGGTTCCCCTTGTAGTCGGACCAGGGGCCGTCGATCCGGACCACCCCGACGAGGGTCCCCACGCTGAGGTCCGGGAAGGTCGCCGCAGGATTCGGGTTGGCGCCGGCGGGTTGCTCGGCGCGAAGCCAGAAGTCGAGGTTGACGCCCGAAGCGAGCGTCGCGCGGACGCCCTCGGCACCCAGGACCGCCCGGATCTCATCGGAAACGCCTTCGGGCGGAGCGCCGTCGGCGGCGCCGAGCATCGGTTGATCGCTCCCGAGAGCGAGAGTCGCGGCAAGCAGCCCGGCGGGCAGCAGATAGGCGAAACGCGGACGAACCTTCATGGCGCGGTAGCAGGGGCCGCCGTTAGCGGACGAAGGTACCCAGGAAGGCGCTCCGCTTGAGCGGGCAGCTCCAGGTGGTGTCGAAGTCGTCGCCCCGGAAAGCGTGCGCCTCGGTGTAGGCCGGCATCGCGTCCGCGATCTCCGTCAGCGGCGGGTAGTACACGAACTCGCTGCCGCAGAGGTGATCCTTGTGGGTGATCGCCCGGGTCTTGATCTCCACCAGCTCGCCGGCAGTCAGTGCGGCGTGGCCCGGTGTGCTCTCGAAGTCCGCGGCCACCGGCGCGTCCCGGATGTTCCTGACGTTGTCGAGCAACTCGCCGCCCATGTCGTGCGCGAGCTGGATGAGGGCGCTGCGCTGGTCGGCGTTCGCGGACTCGTCCACGATCAGCACCGACTCCACCGGATACGGGTTGTCGTGCGGATCTCCCAGGGTGGCCTGCGCCTTCACCACCGCGACCACCGAGAGGCCGGAGAGTTCGACGCCCTCGTACATCCCCTCGGAGACGTTCCAGGCGAGCACGGCTTCCTCGCCGTCGAGGCCGACCTCGCTGTTCGCGTAGCAGTGGCCCGCGTACACGTCGGCGGTGCGGGCCTCGAGATAGAGGCCGGTGAGCGAGGTGTCCGCCTCGCCGGGACCTCCGGCGAAAGCCGTCGCGCCGAGCGCGAGGAAGGCGGCTGCCAGCAGGAAACGGGAAATCTTCATGACGCTACCTCCGTCGGGTGACCGCGGTTCGGTTCGGTCCACACCGAAGGGCGCAGTCTAGCAGGGCCGGGGCGCGGCTTCACCCGCCTTCCGGCGTCGGGTGCGCCCCCTACCAAGCGCTTTCGAAACAGGACCGCCCGGAACCCTCGCTGCAGCGTTCCTTGTCGGCGATCCGCCCGTCGGGGCCGAGGCAGTTCATGGTGTGGGTGCACCAGAAGTGGTCGTCGCCGGGATGCCCGCCCGGAACGCTCGGGTCGTACTCCATGTCCATGTACATCGCCTTGGAGCGCAGACGGTGGCAGAGCGAGAAAGCGGCGCGTCCGGTAGCCCCGGGAATGGCGCTCTTCGGAGCGGTGGTCTTCGTGGCCATCGTCGTTCTCCTCACATGGCAGCGAGCGCGGCGCGTTTCACCGCGACCCGCGCGAGCTGGATCTTGTAGCCGTTGCCGGAGAGCGCGGCGGCATCGGCCACCGCGGCGTCACCCGCGGCCTCGGCGCTCGCCTCGCTGATGCCGCCGGCCAGCGCGCCGGCCGCGGCGGCGCTCATCCACGGGGTGGGCGCCGCGTGACCGAGCACCACCCGGGCGCCCCCGTCCGAGGCGGCGACCGAAGCGGCGGCCAGCGGCCAGTCGAAGCCCTTCCGGTTCCTGATCTCGTAGGTGGCGTTGCTGGACGAGCGCATCGGAATGGTGACCCCGGTCACGATCTCGGCGGCGCCGAGCGTGAACTCGCTCTCGTCGCTGGAGGCCGGCGTCCGGTAGAGGTCCTCGACCGCGACGGTGCGTTCGCCGTCCGGCCCGAGGACAGTCGCCGAGGCGCCGAGCGCGATCAGCGGCGGCGCGAGGCTCGACGGGTTCACGAAGACCGCGTCGCCCGCGTTCCCGAAGATCGCGTGGTAGCGGTTGTCGCCCGTCTTCGCCATGGACTGGCCGTCGTGCATCGGCACCAGCCCGAAGCCCGCGCGGAAGTACCAGCAGCGGGGCCGCTGCAGGAGATCGCCGCCGACCGTGCGCATGGAGAGCACCTGCCGGCTCCGCACCCCGGCGATGGCCTGGGCGACCGCCGGGAACGACTCGCGGATCACCCGGTGTTCACCGAGCGGCCCCAGCCGGGTGGTGGCGCCGATGTGGAGTCCGCCGTCGGTCTCGTGCGCTCCGGTCAGATCCGGAATCGCCTTCAGGTTGACCAGACGCGACGGCGCCGCCGCGCCGTCCTTCATCAGGCTCAGCAGGTCGGTGCCGCCGGCGAGCGCTACCGCCCCCTCGGCGGACAGCATCCGGATCGCGTCCTCGGTGGACCGGGGACTTGAGTATTCGAAGGCGCGCATCAGGCCATCCCTCCGTTGATTGCGGCGAGCACCCGCTCGGGGGTCATCGGCATCTCGTTGATCGGAACCCCGGTCGCGTTGGTCGCCGCGTTGGCGATCGCCGCTCCCGGCGCGATGACCGGGGGTTCACCCAGGCCGATCACGCCGCGTTCGTCGTAACCGGGTCCGGTCATCATGTGGACGATCATCTCGCCCACGTCCTCGATTCCGGCGAGCTTGTAGAACTCCATGTCGGCGTTCAGCATCTGGCCGGTGTGGGGATCGAAGACCCGCTCCTCGGTGAGCGCGTAGGTCACGCCCATGATGAGCGAGCCGTACACCTGGCTCTCCGCGAGCTTCATGTCGAGGATGAGCCCGCAGTCCTGGACCGCGACCATGCGGTTGATGGAGACCACGCCGGTATCCATGTCCACGCTGACGTCGGCCATCTGGATGCCGCCCACCCCGCTGTCGTTCAACTGACCCGGGCCGGGATTGGCGCCGGTGGCGGACACCGGGTTCACCCCGATGAGGGCCGCCGCCTGCCGCCAGGGCATCGCGGCCATGGAGCCGTCCTTGAAGTGGAGCTGGCCGTTCCTGAGTTCGAGATTCGCCATCTCGGTCCCGAGCCGCGGCGCGATCCGCTCGAACACGGCGTCCACCGCGTTGAGCGCCGCCCGGCGGGTGGAGCCGCTGACGCCTCCCACCGTGGTGCTGCCGCCCGAGGCGCCGGACGCCGGCAGGACGCTCCGCCCCATGGTCACCTTGACCTGCTCCAGGCCGAGTCCGAAGGTCTCGGCCAGCACCAGGGCGATGATGGTGCGGGTCCCGGTGCCGAGGTCCTGGCTGCCGATGCGGGCTTCCACGAGGCCGTCGCGGTAGGCGAGCACCTCGCAGTTGCTCCGGTGGCCGCGGCCGCCCCAGGTGTGGAGCGCGAGGCCGAGTCCGGAGCGCACGGTCCCGGTCGCCGAGCCGCGCGGCCGCCAGCGGTCGCGCCAGCCCATCAGTTCGGCGCCCTTCTCGAGCTCCTCGGTGTAGGTGCCCGCGCGCTCGCCGGTCTTGTCGATGTTCTTCAGGAAGAAGTCGAGCGGGTCCATCCCCGCCGCGTGGGCGAGGTCCTCGAGCGCGCGCATGGTGACGAGGCACGCCTGCGGGTGTCTCGGGGCCCGCCAGGCCCGCGCCGGCCCGGTGTTCGTCGGCACCGAGGTATGCGCGTGGGTCTGGTTGTCGAACGCGAAGACGTAGGGAAGCGGCGGGGAGTTGGCTCCCGCCGGTCCTCCCGAACCCCAGCTCTTCGAATCCCAGGCCACCACGTTCCCGTCGGCGTCGGCGGCCGTCGAGACCTCGGCGTGGGTCGAGGGACGCGCGCCGGCGACGGTGACCTCCTGGTCCCGGTCGAGCATCAGCTTCACCGGACGTCCGGTGTCGCGAGCGATCTGGGCGCAGACGACGCCCCAGCGGTCCACGCTGAACTTGCTGCCGAAGCCGCCGCCCATGTACTGGGTCTCGACGTGGACGTTGGAGGCCGGAATGCCGATCTGCTCGCCGAGCTGGGAAGCGACGCCGGAAATCGCCTGGGTGGAAGCCCAGAGGGTCACGTTCTCCTCGTCCTGCCACTCGGCGACCTGGCCGTGGGATTCGAGGGAGCAGTGGGCGATCTGCGCCACGTGGTAGCTGCCGCTCGACTTCGTCGGGGCCGAGGCCATGGCCGCCGCCGGATCCCCGGTGGTCTCCGCCTGGGCGGGTTGGGCGTCGGGGGCCTCGTCCACCGCGCGTTCGTTCACGAAGTGCGACAGCACCTCGTATTCGATCTTGACGGCGGCCGCGCCGTCGCGGGCGACCTCCTCCGAGGTGGCGGCCACCGCCACGATCTCGTCGTGGGCCCACTGGATCTCGGTTCCCACGTCCTGGATCACGTGGACCTTGACCACCCCGTCCATCGCCTCCGCCGCGGAAGCGTCGATGGAGGTGATGCGGGCGTGGGCGTGCGGGCACTGGACCATGATCGCCCAGAGCATCCCGCGGCGGTTCACGTCGTAGGCGTACTTCGCCCGTCCCGTCGCCTTGACCGGTCCGTCAAGGCGGCTGATGTGTTTGCCGATGTGCAGGCGGTCGCCGGCAGCGGGCCAGGTGTACTCAGCCATTGGTGGTTCCTCCTCCGGCCGCCTGGGCGACGGCCGCCCGGATGCCGGCGTAGGTGCCGCAGCGGCAGAGGTTGCCGCCGAGCTCCCGGTGCACGGTGTCCTGATCGGGATTCGGATGACGGTTCAGGAGCGCCGCGCTGGCGACCACGAAGCCCGGCGTGCAGAAACCGCACTGCTGGGCGTCGTGGTCCACGAACGCCTGCTGGATGGGGTGCATGTTCGCCGGCGATCCGATGCCTTCCACGGTCGTGACGTCCGCGCCCTGCGCCTCGATCGCGAGCACCGAACAGGCATAGACCGGGTCGCCGTTCAGGAGCACGGTGCAGGCGCCGCAGGTGCCCCGGTCGCAGACCTTCTTGGCGCCGGTCAGGTCGAGGTGGTTGCGGAGCGCGTCCAGCAGCGTGACCCTTGGTTCGAGGGTCGCCACGTAGGCCTTGCCGTTGATCTTGAAGGCCATGTCCACGGCGCCCGGCCCGGCGACTCCCGGCTCGCCCTGAGCCTCGGCGCCGTCCAGAATGCCGGACAGCAGGCCCGCGGAGGCGGCGCCGGCGGCGGCGCTTCCCCGCAGGAACTGGCGGCGGGAGAACGGGCCGCGCGCCTTGGTCTCGGCGCTGTCGACTGTCGCTTCGGGTTGCTCCTCGCGAGGCGTTTTCGGATACCTGGTCTGGGCCATTGAAGTCCCTCCGGATCGAGTTTCCAAGTGGGCCACTATACCAGCGGTCCGGCGTTCCCCGGCGGTTACGATCCCGGGTATGCAGCGTGTTCCCCCGCCGCCGGACCGGCGCCCGAAGGGGCCGGTGCCGGTCGGGGATCTGCTCGGGCTCGTGTTCCCGAGCCGGGAGCAGGGCGCGCTACTGGACATCGAGTTCCTGAAGGCGCTCTGGGACCGGGCGGCGCCGGCGGACATCGCGCGGAAGGCGGTTCCGGTGCGCGTCGAGAGGCGCGTCCTGACGATCGTCACCGCCGACCCGCGGACCCGGGCCGAGGCGCACGGACGGAGAACGGAGATCGCGCGGCGCCTGGTGAGCGCCGCCGGCCTCCCCAAGGCCCGGCTGCGGGTGCGGGTCGAACTCGGGGTTCCGGAGCTGGCGGAGGACGCTTCCGGCCGCGGAAGGCGAGGGGAGTGAGCGACGCGAACGGGGGTCCGCCGGTCTGGATCTCCTCCGCGGTCCGCACCCCGATCGGGAAGCTGCTCGGCGGGCTCGCCCCGCTGCCCGCTCCGAAGCTCGGGGCGCTGGTGGTGCGCGAGGCGGTGGAGCGCGCCGGGGCGCCGGCGGACGCGGTCGACGAGGTCATCCTCGGGAACGTGCTGACCGCCGGACTCGGCCAGAACCCGGCCCGCCAGGCCGCGATCGGCGCCGGCCTGCCTGCCGGGGCCTCTGCCCTCACCATCAACAAGGTCTGCGGATCGGGGCTGAAGGCGGTCATGCTCGCCCGCCAGGCGATCCTCGCCGGCGACGCCGACCTGGTGGTGGCCGGCGGCATGGAGTCCATGTCGAACGCTCCGCATCTCCTCCAGGGAATGCGGACGGGGTCGAAGATGGGCGACGGCAGCCTCGTGGACTCGATGGTGCACGACGGGCTCACCGACGCCTTCGAGGACATCCACATGGGCGAGACCGCCGAGCGGGCGGCCGACCGCTACGGGGTGAGCCGCAAGGCGATGGACGAATACGCCGCCGAGAGCCAGCGGCGCGCCCACGCGGCCACCGAGGCCGGGCGCTTCGCCGCCGAGATCCTGCCCGTGGAGGTCCCGGCGCGAAAGGGCACGGTGGTGGTCGAGCGCGACGAGAGCATCCGGCCGGACGCGACCGCGGAGTCGCTGGCGCGGCTCCGGCCCGTCTTTCGCAAAGACGGCCGGGTGACCGCGGGGAACGCCCCGGGGGTGAACGACGGGGCCTCCGCCCTGGTGATCGCTTCGGATGCGGCCGTGCGTCGGCACTGCCTGCCCCGGCTCGCGCGGATCACCGGCCAGGCGGTCTCGGGGCTCGAGCCCGAGTGGGTGATGATGACCCCGGTGCCCGCGGTCCGGAAGCTGCTCGAGCGCCTCGACTGGAGCGTGGACGGCGTGGACGTTTTCGAGATCAACGAGGCCTTCGCGGCCCAGGCGGTGGCGGTGCGGGCCGAACTCGGGCTCCCCGCGGACCGCACGAACATGAACGGGGGCGCCGTGGCGCTCGGCCACCCGATCGGGGCGAGCGGCGCCCGCATCCTCACCACGTTGCTCTATCTGCTCCGGGAGCACGGGCTGGACCGGGGCGTCGCCAGTCTCTGCCTCGGCGGCGGCAACGGGGTCGCCCTGGGAGTGGAACGTGCCTGATCCGGGAGCTCCGGAGCGGGTCCTGGTGGTGGGCGCCGGGACGATGGGAAACGGCATCGCCCAGGTCTTCGCCGTCTCCGGCGCGGAGGTGAACCTCGTGGACGTCCGGGAGCAGTTCACGGCGCGCGGCATGGCGACCATCGAGAAGAACCTCGGGCGTCAGGTGAAGCGGGGGACCCTGACGGACGCGGAGGCGAAGACCGCATACGCGCGCATCCACTCCGGGACCGAAATGGCGCCCGCCGCCGAAGCGGAGTTCGTGGTCGAGGCCATCGTCGAGGACGAGGCGAAGAAGCTCTCGCTCTACGCCGCGCTCGAGCCGCTGCTGCCGCCCCGGACGATCCTCGCGTCGAACACCTCCTCGATCTCGATCACCCGGCTCGGGGCCGCCTCCGGCCGCGCCGACCGCTTCATCGGCATGCACTTCATGAACCCGGTGCCGGTCATGGAGCTGGTGGAGGTGATCCGGGGGCTCGAGACCTCGGACGCGACGTTCGAGACCACCATGGACCTGTCACGGCGGCTGGGGAAGACCCCCTGCGCCGTCAACGACGCGCCCGGGTTCGTATCCAACCGGGTCCTCATGCCGCTGATCAACGAGGCCGCCTTCGCGCTCATGGAGGGCGTGGGCAGCGCCGAAGACATCGACCGGATCATGAAGCTCGGCATGCGGCATCCCATGGGCCCGCTGGCGCTCGCCGACCTCATCGGCCTCGACGTGGTCCTCGACATCCTGCGGGTGCTCCAGGAGGGGTTCGGAGATCCTCGCTACCGCCCGTGCCCTCTGCTCGTGAAGCTGGTGGACGGCGGCCGGCTCGGCCGCAAGACGGGTCGCGGGTTCCATGACTACCGCGATGCGGGCCGCTGAGCGACTCGCCTAAAGAGATTCTTGAGACTCCGGGCGCCGGGGGTGGGACAGAATTTGGCTCAACTACGTCTTAGCCTTTAGAGAACTCGAAGCCGCGCCGCCGGCCCCCGGGTCCGGGCGCCCATATCCGACCAGGAGACCCCGCCAGCCATGTCGCCAGACGCCAGGAATCAGAGGAGCGCCGACCAGCGTTCCCGCGCCCTCGACATCGCCCTCGGGCAGATCGAAAAACAGCACGGCCGGGGAGCCATCATGCGCCTCGGTTCGTCCGCCCTGGACGTGTCCGCCATCCCGACCGGAGTGATTTCGGTGGACGCCGCGCTCGGGGTGGGCGGTTTCCCCCGCGGCCGGGTGGTCGAGGTGTTCGGCCCGGAGTCCTCCGGAAAGACCACCCTGGCGCTCACGGTGGTGGCCTCGGCCCAGGCGCTCGGCGGGGTCGCCGCGTTCGTGGACGCCGAGCACGCCCTCGATCCCGAGTATTGCCGGGCGCTCGGGGTGAACACCGACGAACTGCTGGTGTCCCAGCCCGACGACGGCGAGCAGGCGCTCGAGATCACCGAGACGCTGGTGCGGAGCGGATCGGTGGACGTCGTGGTGGTGGACTCGGTCGCGGCGCTCGTGCCGCGCGCCGAACTCGACGGCGAGATGGGCGACGCGCAGGTCGGCCTGCAGGCCCGGCTCATGTCGAAGGCGCTCCGCAAGCTCACCGGGATCGTCTCGAAGTCGTCCACCTGCCTGGTGTTCATCAACCAGCTCCGGGAGAAGATCGGGATCATGTTCGGCAACCCGGAGACGACGACGGGCGGGCGCGCGCTCAAGTTCTATTCGTCGGTGCGGGTGGACATCCGGCGGATCGGCGCTCTCAAGGAAGGCGACGCGGTGATCGGGAACCGGACCCGGATCAAGGTGGTCAAGAACAAGGTCGCCCCCCCCTTCCGGCAGGCCGAGTTCGACGTCCGCTACGGGGAAGGCATTTCCCGCGCGGGAGATCTCATCGATCTCGCGGTGCGCGAGCGGATCATCGAGAAGAGCGGGGCCTGGTACTCCTACCAGGGCGAACAGATCGGACAGGGGCGGGAACGGACCCGCCGGACACTCCTCGAGGACGAGCCGCTGATGGCCGAGGTGGAGGCCCGCGTCCGCAAGGCGCTCGGCCTGGACGGCGAGGAAGACGGCGAGGAGGCGGAGCCGCAGCAAGCCTGAGCCTGTGCCAAACTACCGCGCCCCCGTGAGATGGCGGGCGCCCGTAGCCGGGGTAGCTCAGACGGTAGAGCAGAGGACTGAAAATCCTTGTGTCGGCGGTTCAATTCCGCCCCCCGGCACCCAGGCCGAGCGGTCCGGGGACGGGGGCAAGAGCCCGAGCGGCCCAGGAACACGAAGTTGGGCGGCCTTGTGCCCCCGTCCCCGAACCGCCCGACGCTGCGCGTCGGCAATCGAAACTCCCTCGCGCGCTGGCGCGCGCTTCGGCGAGTTCCGATTGGCAGTAGTCGTTTTGTGAAAGGGGGAGTGCCCCCTTTCACACATTCCCCCCGGTCAGGCCGGCGACGAACCTGCGGTTCGCCGCCATTTTTGTTCTTTGGCGGCGCCCCCGGCTTGGAACGCCGGCTTCAGCCGGCACGCGCGGTGCTCCGCTCCGCAGTCTACCGGTTCCGTAGTGTCCCGTAT
>JAPPGX010000116.1:25331-32879 GCA_028877265.1 Acidobacteriota bacterium | reverse complement strand
TGATCGCCGCCTGTCGGAGGGCGTGGTCGGCGAGCACCAGGCAGGCCATGGCCTCCACGATGGGGACCGCGCGGGGAAGGACGCAGGGGTCGTGGCGGCCCCTGGCCTCCAGGGTGACTTCCTTTCCCTCGGAGTCCACGGTCCGCTGCGCGACTCCGATCGTCGAGGTCGGCTTGAACGCCACCCGGAAGACGATCGGCATCCCGGTCGAGATGCCGCCCAGCACGCCGCCCGCGCGGTTCGTCTCGGTCGCCGGCCGCCCGTCCTTCATCACGAAGCGGTCGTTGTGCTCGCTCCCGAAGAGGCGGGTGCCGGCGAACCCGGAGCCGATCTCGAAACCCTTGCTGGCGTTGATCGCCAGCATCGCCTTCGCGAGGTCGCTCTCCAGCTTGTCGAAGACCGGCTCCCCAAGCCCGGGGGGGACGCCGCGCACGCAACATTCGACGACCCCGCCGAGGGAGTCCCGGGCGTCCCGCGTCCGCTCGATCAGCTCCACCATGCGGGCGGCCGCTTCCGGGTCCGGACAGCGGACCGGCGTTTTCTCCACGTCGGCGCGGGTCACAGTGTCCGGATCGACGTCGGCCTCGACGTCCTTGGTCCGCTTGACGTACGCGGTGCACTCGACCCCGAAGCGCTCCCCGAGGAACCGCCGGGCGACCGCTCCCGCGGCCACGTGGCCCACCGTGACGCGGGCCGAGGAACGGCCCCCGCCGCTCGGGTCCCGGATCCCGTATTTCGCGTCGAAGGTGTAGTCGGCGTGAGAGGGCCGATACACGGTCTTGAGAGCTTCGTAGTCGGCGGGCCGGGCGTCCTTGTTGTGGACCACCATCGCGATGGGGTGACCCGTCGTCCGGCCGGCGATCACTCCCGACTGGATGGCCACCCGGTCCGCTTCCCGCCGCGGGGTGGTGAGCCCACTCTGGCCGGGACGACGGCGGTCGAGCTCCGCCTGCACGTTGTCTTCGCTCAGCGGGATCCGCGGTGGACAGCCGTCCACGACCACCCCGATGGCCGGGCCGTGCGACTCGCCCCAGGTCGTGACCCGGAAGGCCTGGCCGATCGAGCTACCGGGCATCGCGCGCCTTCCGGGCGGCGTCCGCCATGGCCTGCACCGGGGCCGGGCGGCCGGTCCAGCGTTCGAAGGCGGCGGCGGCCTGCAGGATGAGCATCCGGAGTCCCGGGACCGTCCGTTTTCCCATCCCGGCCGCCTTCCCGAGGAGCGGGGTGCGCTCGGGGTGGAACACCAGGTCGAAGATCACCTCGTGGGCGGCGATCGCGGCGTCCGGGGCGGGACAGCCGTGGTCGTCGGGCGCCATCCCGGCCGGGGTGGTGTTGATCAGGATGTCACCCTCGCTGCGTTCCAGCGCGGCGAGCGGGGCATGCGCCACGCCCATTTCGTCGGCGAGCGCGGCCGCCTTCCGGTCGTTCCGGGAGACCACCACCGCTTCCGCGCGGTTCCGGGTCAGACCATAGAGGACGGCCCGCGCGGAGCCGCCGGCCCCAAGCACCGTGGCGCGCCGGCCGGGCAGCGGCACCGCTTCCTCGAGCGAGTGGACGGCGCCCGTCCAGTCCGTATTGGCGCCCCCGAGTCCGCCGTTCATCGGGATGATGGTATTCACGGCGCCGATCCGGCGCGCGTCGTCGTCGAGGGAATCGAGGTGCGGAAGGACGGTGCGCTTGTGCGGGATCGTCACGTTCAGCCCGCCCACCCCGCTGAGGCGTGCGGCCAGGAGGAAGTCCGCAAGTTCCGCCGCGGGAACGTCGAACGGGAGGTAGGCGGCTTCGATCCCCAGCCGCCGAAAGGCCGCCTCGTGCATCGGCGGACTGAGGCTCTGCCCGATCGGGCTGCCCACCACCCCGTAGACCGGCACCGGGGCGTGGAGCCTTCTCCCCCAGCGGCGATGCCGGGACCGGACGTCCCCGGCCGTGAGTTGCCCGGCGGCGACCGCCGGAAGGCCTTCGGGCGGCGCGTAGGTGGAGAGCGCGGCGCCGGCCGAACCGGCGATCACCCGCAGCGCTCGTCCCGCGTCCCCCATCGCGATCCCGATGGTGGGGGTCTTCCCGGACGCCTGGGCCCGAATCAGGGAATGGACCCGCTCCACGTCGGCCCGTCCGGCGGTCCGCACCGCGACCTTGGTGAGCGCCGGACGCATGGACGCCATCCGGCTGGGAAGAGTCTCGAGGCCGGCGGGAACGCCGCTCAGGTCGTGGACCGAAGCCACGAGCTGTACGGCCGGGGCAGCGGCACGGATCCGGCGCGCGTGCGCTCCTCCGCTCGCCAGGTCCGCTTCGAACTCGAGGTCGCACCAGGCCGCGCCCAGCCGTCCGGCTTCGGCGAGCAGCCCGATCCGATCCTCTTCGCTTCCAGAGAACCTGCCTCCTTCGTCCTGCCGGCGCACGGTAGCGATCAGCCGCGCGAGGACCGGGTGGGGCAGGTCGCCGAGAATCGTGCGCAGGTCCGCGGGAGCCGTAGTCTCGAGCGTATCGAGCCGCAGTTCGATCAGATCCAGCGGCCCGGACTCGGCGGTGGCCGCGTCGAGGCCGGCGCGCACCGCCGCTACCGTCGCCCCGCTGACCGTGAGCGCCAGCCGCGGCCCGAAATGGGCCCGAAGCAGGGTCTCGAAAGCCTCCTCCTCGGCGGTCCCGTCGGAAGCGGTGCTCCACACGTCGGACTCCGCGGCTTCCCGGTAGAGGGGCGTCCGGCGCTCGAGCATCAGGGCCGCCTCCTCGGCGGGCGGGACTCCGGTCAGGGTTGGCCGCGAGTCCCGGTGTTCTGGCCGGGACAGCCGCTCGCGCAGCACCTCCGCGGGGGTGCGGATCCAGTACATGGTCCCGAGTCGCCGGAGGCCGGGAATGCTGCCCGGGTTCTCCACGATGCCTCCCCCGCAGTCCACGATCAGCCGCTCTCCACGGATTCCGGCCAGAATCCGGCGCTCCTCCTCCCGAAACCGCTCCCAGCCGAAGCGCTCCACGAACGCCGGGATGGGTCCGACGCGCGCCTCCAGCAGTTCGTCGGTGCTGATCCGCGTCCAGCCGACCGCTTCGGCCAGCTTCCGGGACGCCCGGCTCTTTCCCGATGCTCGGGAGCCGACGAGGACGACGTTCGGGAAGTCGGGGCCTCCGCCCGACGGGGCGTCCGGGCCTGCCTGCCGGGTCACGGGCCGGCCTCCTCGCCGGACACCCGCACGCCGAGCTCCGCCAGGGCGCGCCAGAAGTCCGGGAACGACTTGGCCACCACCTGGGGACTGCCAACCCGCACGCCCGGAATGCGGAGTCCGGTGAGCGCCAGCGCCATTGCGATCCGGTGGTCGCCGTGAGCATCGAGAGCCGGCGCCCGAACGGCGGCGCCGCCCTCCGGCGGCTCGATGGCAAGGCCGTCATCCGTCGCGGTCGCCCGCGCTCCCAGACGGCCGAGCCCGTCCGCGAGGGCGGCGATCCGGTCACTCTCCTTGTGCCGCAGGTGAGAGGTCCCGCGAATCCGGCTGATTCCCTCCGCGAACGGCGCGATCGCCGCGAGCGTCGGGACGGCGTCGGGCATCGAACGCATGTCCACCGAGACCCCGCGGAGGCGGGAAGCGCCCGTGACCGTCACCCGCACCCCTTCCTCCGACAGGGCCTCGGAGACTTCGCAGCCCATGCCGCGAAGGACCTCGGGGAAGCGGCGTTCTCCCTGCGGGGATTCCGGGTCGAGCCCGTCCACGGTGACGCGGCCCGGCGCCAGGGCGGCGGCGGCGAAGAAGTAACCCGCCGAGGTCCAGTCCCCCGAGATCCGGTGATCTCCCGGCTGGTAGCGCGCGCCGGAAGCCACCTGGAACCGCCGTGGTCCGGGCCGCTCGACGTGGACCCCACAGCGGGCCATCACGCTCACCGTCAGGTCGAGATAGGAAGCCGATACCGGATCGCCCTCCAGCTCGACCGAGACCGCGCCGGCGGCGCGGGGAGCGGCGAGAAGCAGACCACTCGCGAACTGGCTGCTCTCGGTTGCGGGAACGGAAGCGATGCCGCCGTCCAACCGGCCCGAGCGGACCGTGAGCGGCGCGAAACCCCCGGTGGTCTCGATGTCCGCGCCGAGCGCGCCCAGCGCCGCCACCAGGCCCGCGACCGGCCGCTGCCGTATCCGTCCGCTTCCCGTGATGGTGATGGATCCCGGCACGGTGGCCGCCGCCGCGGTGAGAAAGCGCAGCAGCGTCCCCGACTCGCCGACCGAGACCCGTACGGGACCGCCGGGATCGAACGAGGATCCCGGGCTCGCCGCGGCGGCAGTTCCCCGCACCGTGAGGCAACCCCCGCGGCCGGCCGTGCTTCCGCCCAGCGCGTCCACCGCCGAGGTCGCCGCCCGGATGTCTTCCCCCTCCGGAAGCCCGCTGAGGCGGGTCGTCCCGTCGGTGAGGGCGGCGGCGATCAGGAACCGGTTCGCCTCGTACTTGCTGCCGGGAACCCGGACCGCGGCGTCGAGGGGCGCCGGCCCGGGGGCGACCTCGATCAAAGCCCGATCGCGCCGAGCCCCGCGTCCACGACCTCCGCGGGCAGGGGAAAGGAATACGCCGGCCGTCCCTGCTCGTCCCGGTCCCGGACCCGGCCGATGTCTTCCAGCACCACGAAGCGCGGCTCGCCGCCGCGCGCCTTCTTGTCGCTCCTGAGCGCCGCCAGCACCGGCCCGCGTTCCACACCGTCCGGCGCCCGGACCGGAAGCCCGAGGGAATCGATCAGGGAGTGCAGGCGATCCTCGGCCGCGGGCCGGAGGTATTCCGCGCGGAGCGCCATCCGGCTCTCCGCGATCATCCCGACCGCCACCGCGGCGCCGTGCGCGAGGCGGTAGCCGCTCGCGTTCTCGAGGCCGTGTCCGATGGTGTGGCCGAAGTTGAGCACCTCCCGCTGCCCGCTCTCCCGTTCATCGGCGGAAACCACGGCGGCCTTGATGCGGACCGCGGCGGCGATGAGCCGGGTCAGGAGCCCGGGCTCGCGGGCCCGCAGCGCGCCGATCTCCGTCTCCATGCCCCGGAACAGTCCCGGGTCGCTGGTGGCGGCCATCTTGAGCGCTTCCGCGACTCCGTTCAGGAACTCCGGCTCGGGCAGGGTTTCCAGGAAGCGGGTGTCGGCGAAGACCGCGGCCGGCTGACGGATCGCCCCGACGAGGTTCTTTCCGTGGGGCGTGTTGATCCCGGTCTTGCCTCCCACCGAGGCGTCCACCGCCGCGAGCAGGGTGGTGGGGACGGCCACGAACGGGACTCCGCGGAGATAGGTGGCGGCCACGAAACCCGCGAGGTCGGTGACCACGCCGCCGCCGAACCCGACGAGCACCGTGTCGCGGCCCAACCGGCGGGACAGCAGTTCGTCTTCGAGGCGCGCTTTCTCCGCCCGCGTCTTCGAGGCCTCCCCCGATGGAACTGCGAAGACCGGGGTCCGTTCGGGTAACGCGTCGCGCAGCCGGTCCCCGTGATGCCGGAGCGCCTCGGCGTCGCCGATTGCCGCGATCCGGCGACCCGCGTGGTGTTCCTCGAGGAACGCCGCCAGGCCGTCCAGCGCGCCGTCTCCGACGGCGACCTCGTAGGAAACGTCCTGTCCCGGCGTCTCCACCGGAACCCGCCGCATCAGGTGCGAGGAGTCGGTCCCGGTAATGTCGTGAGCACCGAGACGGTCGAGGCGCCCGGTTGACAAGGCGCGCGAGGGAGGAATAGCAGCGCTCTTTCGACCGAAGCGCAACGCAGAGCGAAGCGCTCAGCCGGGATGCATCGGCCGTCGAATGCCACGAGATTACCGGGACAGGCTCCTGGCCGGCCGGTGCCGCAGCACCCGTCTCCCGACGGCCGCCCCCACCTTCCGCAGGTCATCCATGAGGTTCATGAACTGATGCGGATAGAGCGATTGGTCGCCGTCGCTGAGCGCCACCGCGGGATTGGGATGCACCTCGACGATGAGTCCGTCGGCGCCGGCCGCGACCGCCGCCAGTGACAGGGCCGGAACCAGCGTCTTGTTCCCGGCGGCGTGGCTCGGGTCGGCAATGACCGGGAGGTGGGTTTCCTGCTTCAGCACCGCAATCGCCCCGACGTCGAGGGTGTTGCGGTAGGCGGTCTCGAACGAGCGGATCCCGCGTTCGCAGAGGATCACGTTCGGGTTCCCCTGCAGGATGTACTCGGTGGCCAGCAGGAACTCGCGGATGGTGTTCGAGGCGCCGCGCTTCAGGATCACCGGCGTCTGGACCCGGGCCATCTCCTTGAGGAGGTCGAAGTTCTGCATGTTGCGGGCGCCGATCCGCACCACGTCCACGAGTTCGGCGGCGATCTCCACGTCCCGGACGTCCATGACCTCGGTCTCGACCAGCATGCCGGTGCGCTGCCGGATGCGGCTCAGGATGTGAAGGCCGTCCACTCCGAGTCCCTGGAAGGAATACGGCGAGGTGCGCGGCTTGAACGCCGAGGCGCGCATGATCTCCAGCCCGATGTCCCGGAGCATCAGAGCCGCCGTGGTGCCCTGCTCCTCGCTCTCGAGGGCGCAGGGCCCCCCGATGACCACCAGGTCCTCGCTGCCGAGCTGCTGACTCCCGATGGGAATGCGGGTGTTCGACTTGCGATGCGTCTTGTTGGCGAGCTTGTAGGGTTTGGCGAGCCCATAGACCTGCTGCACGCCGGGCTGGGTGCGCCAGGAGGCCTCGGTTTCCTGCGAGAGGTTGCCGAACACATGAATCTGGTTCCGGACCTCGCCGGGATGGAGCGCCCACTCGAGGGCCTTTTCCTCGATCAGCTGGGTCAGGTGGTCGATTTCCTGCCGCGTCGCCCATGGATGCAGGATGAGCACCATGGTCGCGAAGTCGGGAGAGCGTTTGGTCATGTCAGGTCGAGAAAGTTCTGGAGCAGTTGACGCCCCTCGGGGGTGAGAATCGATTCGGGATGGAACTGCACGCCCCAGAGCGGCGCGCTGCGGTGCCGGAGTCCCATGACCTCCTGGTCGTCGGAGCGGGCGGTCACCTCGAGCTCGCTCGGGAGCGGCTCGTCGGCGACCAGCGAGTGATAGCGGGTGGCCTCGAAGGGGTTCTCCAACCCGGCGAACAGTTCTTCGCCATTATGGCGCACGGCGGAGGTCTTGCCGTGGACGAGGCGGTGAGCGCGCCGGATCCGGCCGCCGAGCGCCTGAACCACCGATTGGTGGCCGAGGCACACCCCCAGGATGGGAGTCTCGCCGGCGAGCTCCCGCACCAGGTCCACCGAAATGCCCGCCCTGTCGGGCGAACAGGGGCCCGGGGAGATGACCACCCGCGCGGGCTTGAGCTCCCGGACCTCCCCCGGCGTCAGCGCATCGTTCCGGAAGACCTCAGGCCGGGCTCCCAACTCCCCCAGCAGTTGCACGAGGTTGAACGTGAAGGAGTCGTAGTTGTCGAGGACGAACGTCATGACGGATCGCCCTGTGCCCGTTCGCGGCGCACAGCGCCGCGCGGGAGGGGTGGGGGGGGGGGGGGGGCGGGGCCCCCCCGCCCGCCCGCGCCCGCCGCCGCCGCCGGGGGGGGCGCGCCCCCCCCGGGGGGGGGGCCCGCGCGGGGGGGGGCGGGGGGGG
>JAPPGX010000116.1:17034-25321 GCA_028877265.1 Acidobacteriota bacterium | reverse complement strand
GACCTCGCTCCCGGCCCGGGGGCCCCCGCCGCCCGGCCCCCGCCCCCCCCGCCGCGCCGGGGGGGCGGGCCCCCGGCGGGCCGCCCCCCCCCGCCGGGGCGCCCGGCCGCCCCCCCCCCCCCCCCCCCCCCCCCCCCCCCCCCAGGAAACGATGGCGCCCAGCGCGGAGCGGTGGGCGCCATCACCCCGAGTGGGATGCGCCCCGTACGTGGAGCGCGCGGTCGGCGTCGGCTCGGCGGAGGACGCGATGTAGGGGCGCATCCTCCTCGGGGTGACGAACGAGTCGTAGTTATCGAGGACGAAGGTCATGGCGGATCGTCCTGCGCCCGTCCGCGGCACGCAGCGCCGCGGGGGAGGGGTGTGGGGAGGGGTCTCCCCTCGGGCTCGAAGTCCAGGACGAAGGTCATGACGGCCTGCTAGTCCAGGCCTTCGTGGGCCATGCGCAGGGCGGCGAGCACGGCGTCCGCCTTGTGGCAACTCTCGTCGTACTCGGCGGCGGGATCGGAGTCGGCGACGACTCCGCCTCCGGCCTGGAAGTAGCCGATTCCGTCTTTGGCGACAAGCGTCCGGATCGCGATGGCGGTGTCGGAAGCGCCGCCGTAGGAGAAGTAGCCGACCGCGCCGCCATAGATGCCGCGGCGCTCTGTCTCCAGCTCGTCGATGATCTCCATGGCGCGGATCTTGGGCGCCCCGGAGAGCGTTCCGGCAGGGAAGGTGGCGCGGAGCGCGTCGAAGGCGTCCATCCCGTCGCCGAGCTGTCCCCGTACCCGGGAAACGATGTGCATCACGTGCGAATACCGCTCGATGCTCATGAAGTCCTCGACTTCGACCTGGCCGTAGCCGGCCACCCGCCCAATGTCGTTGCGCGCCAGATCCACGAGCATCACGTGCTCGGCGCGTTCCTTCTGGTCGGCGAGCAGCTCCGCGGCCAGCGCCGCATCCCCCTCGGGGGTGCTGCCGCGCGGCCGGGTGCCGGCGATCGGACGGGTCTCGATCACCCCGTCTTCGGTGCGGGTCATCATCTCGGGCGACGCTCCGGCGACCACCAGCCCGTCGAAGTCGAGGTAATACATGTATGGAGACGGATTCACGACGCGGAGCGCCCGGTAGAAGTCGAAAGGGTGGACGGTGAGCGGCGTCTCGAAGCGCTGGGACGGAACGACCTGGATGATGTCCCCGGCGGCCACGTAGTCCTTCGCCCGGCGCACCATGTCGAGGTACCGCTCCCGGCTCGTGTTGGAAACCGGTTCGGGAAGCGGTCCGGCGGCGCCTCCGGGAAGTCCCAGCCGATAGGGAAGCGGGGAGCGGATCTCCCGCACCGTCGCCTCGATCTGCGCCTCGGCGGCGTCGTAGGCCTGGTCGGCGAGGCTCGGGTCCGGGACGCTGGCGTTCGCCACCACCTGGATCACGTTGCGGGCCCGGTCGAAGCCCAGCACGCTGTCGGTCAGCAGGAAGATGGCGTCGGGAATGCCGAGGGAATCGTCGACGCTGTCCGGGAGGCGCTCGAAACGCCGTACCGCGTCGTAGGCGAGATAGCCGACGAAACCGCCGTGGAAGGGCGGGAGGCCCTCCACGTGCGCCGGCTTCACATCGGCGAGCATGTCCCGAAGCGCCGACAGGGGGTCGTCGCTCTCCCAGGTTTCGACCCGGCCGTCCTGCAGGTGGCGGCGCCTGACCTCGGCGCCGCGACTCTCGACGATGACACTCGGCTTCGACCCCAGGAAGGAATACCGGGCCACGCTCTCGCCGCCCTCGACCGACTCCATCAGGAACGCCGGCCCGCGATTCCCCACCCGGAGGAACGTGGAGACCGGGGTATCGCAGTCGGCGAGAATCTCCCGCCGGACGGGAATCAGGTTCGCCTGCCGGGCGAGCGCGCGGAAGTCGGAGCGGGAAGGAAGCAGCAAGGGTTCACCACGGATGGCGGCGCCATCTTAGTCGGGCGGCCGGCGGAGGAAGCCCGCCCCGGAGCCCCGGACCTCCGGGTTTTCCTGCGCGCCCCAGGGATCGGAGCGACGCGGCGGCGCGTTCGACCGCCCGTCCCGGTCAGATCTCCGCGGGCGGCTCCAGCAGCCGCACCGAGGGGAAATACGTCCGGTAGCGGCCGGCGTCACGGCTGATCAGGGTCAGCCCGTCCACCGCGGCGTGGGCGCCGATGTAGAAATCGGGGAGAGGGGCGCGCCGCGCGCCACCCGCCCGCCGGTAGCGAGCGTAGGCGCGCGACGCCGGAAAACCCGCCGCGTAGGGAAGTTCCAACCGCTCGATTTCCAGGTCCTGGAGCCAGCGATCCAGCGTTCCCGAATCGGTGAAATCGAAGGCGACCTCGGCGTAGATGATCGGATTGATGGAGACCCGCCCTTCCGCGAGAGCGTCCTCGAGGGTGCGTTCCGACCACGGTCGCCAAACGGGATCGTCCGCCGAGACGTCCAGCAGGACGCCCGCGTCCACCAGGAACACTCAGTCATCCCCGCGGGTCATCTGCATGACCTCGTCGGTCGTTCGCGTACCCGTCCCGGCGCCGCGCGCCCGGCGAAGCCGTTCCCCGACGAACTGGAGCCGGCTCAGACGAGAGCGCAGCACGACGCAGTCCTCACCGGCTTCGAAGATCACTTCCGTGTTCGGGAGGAGGCCGAAGGCCCGCCGCAAGCGGTGGGGGATCGTGACCTGACCCTTGGAGGTAATTCGCATCGTTATTACATTCGAACTCCAACTATTCCTACCACGGATCACCGTGCGTTACGGGCGCGGAGCGCCTGCAGGCGGTCGGGGACGGGAAGGCCGCGAGGCGTCCACCCGGACCGCCACCACATCGGTGTCGTGGTACTGCTGGTGCCGCACCGACGTGGCGTAGTGGCGGAGCAGCCGCAGCGGCAACTCCTCCTCGCTCGGGGTTCCGGCGGCTCCTTCGGTGAGCATCGCCATCCGGTCCTCGAGATTCGTGTCCTCCATCGCCGCGATGAACTCGAGTTCCGCCCGGTTCGCGTCGCCTTCGGCGATAAGCAGCAGCCGCCGCTCCCCCTGGGTGTTCCCGGTGTCCCGAAGCAGCACGTGGAGGGTCTCCTCGCCGACGGCCCGGAGCTGGCGGACCATGGGTTCGTCCCAGCGACGGTCGGCCGCGAGCCGTGACAGCACGCCGTCCACCTCGGCGAAGGCGTCTTCGTTGAGGGCGGTCCGGAGCCGTAGGCGGCGCTTCCGTCCGAACTCGGCGAGCAGATTCAGGAACACCACCGTGAGGCCGCCTACCGCCATGCCGTTTCCGAGCAGGCCGCTCCAGGGTCCCTCGAAGTACTCGGGAAAGATCCACCCGAACTTGAACGCCGCGCCGATCCAGAAAGCCAGTCCCACCACGAGGCTCCGGCGCGAGTCGAGGCCGTCCTGGAGGATGATCTTCACGCCCAGAACGAAGAGCAGGGCGACCAGGATCAGGTAGTAGGCGGCCACCGTCGGTCCGGGAATCGCGATGACCGCGGCCACGAACTTCGGCAGCAGGGCGAACAGCGCAAAGATGATCCCCACGCAGAATCCAACCGACCGGGCGGCGATGCCCGTCAGTTCGGCGACCGCGATGCTGTTCCCGTAGGTCGTGTTCGGCACCGTGCCGGCGATCCCGGCCAGCAGGTTGCCGACTCCGTCGGCGTTCAGGGCGCCCTGAATGGCCCGGAAGTCGATCGCCCGCGGTTTCCTCCACGACACCTGCTGGATGGCGATCGCGTCCCCGAGGGTATCCATGGCTCCGACGAGCGTCACCAGCACGAAGGCGGGAAGCAGGGCCCAGAACGTGGGGCCGAAGCTGAAATCGAGCCCTGGATACGCGAACGCGGGAAGCCCCACCCACGAAGCGGCCGCGATCCCGGAGGTGTCGTAAATGCCGAAGCCCACGCCCCCAACGACGCATCCCGCGACGATGCCGACGGCCGGCGCCCACACCCGCCACGCGCCGAAGGAGCGGAGCGCGATGCCGGCCGTGACCAGGAGGGTCACGGCGGCGACGGTGGGGGCCGCCGCCGCTGACGCGCCTTCGGGCACGTCGGTGAGCTTGCGGATGATCACCGGCGCCACGTCCACCGGGATGAGCATCAGCACGGTGCCGGCCACGGTCGGCGTGAAAATGTGCCGCAGGACCGACATCTTGGCCGCGAGCGCGAACTGGAACAGCGCCGCGACGATGATCAGGCTCGCGAGGAGTCCGGGTCCGCCCCGCTCCAGCGCGGAAATGCAGATGGCCAGAAAGGCGGTCGAGGTGCCCATCACCAGGATGTAGCCCGCCCCGATCCGTCCCACCCGGCGGGCCTGGATCGCGGTGGTGATGCCGCTGATCAACAGCGCGGCGCAAACGGCCCAGGAGAGGTAGGCATCGCTGCCCCCGGCGATGCTGATCATGATGGTCGGCGCCAGCACCACGCTGGCCACGGAGATCAGCGCGTACTGGAGCCCGAGCCCGATGGTGATCGGCAGCGGGGGCCGGTCGTTCGGTTCGTAGCGGACGTGTTGCCCGGTTGGAGAGCCACCCGAATCCATACTCACGCGTCGTCTGTTTCGAGTGTACCGGGCTGTGTCGGATGCGCAGGCTCCTAAACTTCGGAACATGGACCTCGACGCGCTCCGCGCCGCCCTCGAAGCGGTGGACCAGGAAATCCTGGACGCCTGGGCGCGGCGCGACGCGATCACGACCGCCATCGGCCGGGTGAAACAGTCCGCCGGGCAGGCGATCCACGACCCCGAACAGGAGGCGCGCGTCGTGGAGCGCGCCCGCGTTCACGCCGCCGCCCGGGGCATTCCCGGAGACCTTGCCGCCGATCTGGTGGGACTGCTGATGCACTCCGCACTCGCCCGGCAGGAAGACGTCCGGTTGCGGGCCGAGGGGCAGGGGGCGGGCCGGCCCGCGCTGGTCATCGGGGGCGGCGGAAACATGGGCCGCTGGTTCTGCCGGTTCCTGACCGCGCAGGGCTATGCGGTCCGGGTGGCCGACCCCGCGGGGGGGCCAGCGGACGTTCCAGCGGCTGCGGACTGGCGGGAGACTCCGGACGAGTTCGCGCTGACCGTGGTGGCCGCGCCGCTCCACATCAGCGCCGGAATGCTGGAGGGAATCGCCGCGGAGCGGAGGCAGGGCCTGATCTTCGACATCGGGTCCGTCAAGGCGCCCCTCGCCTCCGGGCTTCGGGCGCTGGCCGAAAGCGGCTGCCGGGTCGCCTCGGTGCACCCCATGTTCGGACCCGATACCCACGTGCTCCACGGCTGCCACGTGCTGGTCATGGACGTGGGCCACCCCGAGGCCGCCGAGGAGGCGGCTTCCGTGTTCGGGGGGACGATGGCCGAGATCCTGCGGATGCCCCTGGCGGAGCACGATCCCCTGATCGCCTACGTCCTCGGGCTCTCCCACGCGCTGAACCTGGCTTTTCTGACCGCGCTTCAGGAGAGCGGAGAGCAGGCGCCCCGCCTCGCCCGCCTGTCGAGCGTGACGTTCGACCGGCAGCTACGGGTGGCGGCGGCGGTGGCGCGGGAGAACCCGCACCTCTACTACGAGATTCAGCAGCGGAACCCGCACGGGCCGGCGGCTATCCATAGCCTCGCCGCCGCCGTTTCCCGTCTCGCGGCCGTCATCCATGACGACGACGAGGAGGCCTTCGTCCGGCTCATGAGGGCCGGCCGGAGCTACGTCTCGGGCCGGGGGTAGCCTGGGACCCGTTGCGTTGGCGACGGGTGCGGCGCACCGGTCGCGGTCAGGAATGCAGCCCGCCGGGTCGTTCCAGGCCGGTGGGGTGCCGCGCTACGACCTGCCGAGCAGGTCCCGGAGCGTGGTGACCGCGCGCACCGCCTCCGCGCCGGAGGCGAACGCGAGCGGCCGGAACATTCCCGCGTCCGAGACGCGCAGCAGGCCGAGTTGCGCCGTGACGGCGACCGCTTCCCGATAACGGTGGTCGGGTGGAACGTCGCGCAGTTCCAGTCGCGAGGCGTCGGCCGCCGCGGTCCGGAGGGCCCCCGGGTCGAACTTTCCGAAAACGGCCGCCAGTGACTCCGCGAGTTCGCCGCGGCTCACGAGGCCCCGCGGCTTGAAGGTGTGATCGGGGAACAGACGGAGATAGCCCGCGCCGACCGCCGTCTGGATCAGGCTGGCCGCCCAGCTTCGCTCGAGATCGATGGCGATCACCGGATCCGTGTTGCGATCGTCGTCGGGTTCCCCGATCTCGGCCGCCAGAAGCGCGGCGAGCTGCTCGCGGGTGATGCGCTCCGCTTCCCGAATCGTCGTGTAGCGCTCCGACAGTCTCGCGACCTCGAGCCGCCGCTCCAGCCCCTCGGCGCGGTCCACGAGATCCGCGAAGCCGGGCAGCGCGGGATCGCGCAGGATCCCGTCCAGACGTGTCAGGCTCTCCGAGAAGCGGCGCCCATCGGCCAGCAACTCGGCGGCGGCCAGCCCGGAGAGGAGAGCCTGGCGCTTGCTCGCCGAGGGGTTTCGGGCGACGGTCTCGAACCACTCCCGCGCACTGACCCGGTCTCCCGCGGCGAAGGCCGCCTCGGCCGCTTCGAGGAACAGGTCCGCCGAGTCGGGCATCGCTTCCAGCGCCGCCCGGTACGCCTCCGCGACCGACGGACCCGGTTCGCCGGCGCGCGCCAGTTCCCGGGCGCGCGAGAGCCGGTTCTCCGCCACCTCGAGCGCCAGCCCCGGCAGCCGCTCGGCGACCAGGGAAGCGTCCGGATCGAGCTCCGACAGGCGCGCAAGGCGGGTGAAGAGCGTTTCCTGATCCGCGCTTTCGAGAACGAGGAGCAGCGCCCCGAGCGAGGCGAGGACGTCATCGGGGGCGGCATCGAGGGCCCGCTTGAAGAGCTCTTCCGCCCCCGGCCGGTCTCCGCTCCGGAGCGCGAGGAAACCTGCCGCCGAGAGGACTCCCGGATCGCCGGGGGCCAGGGTCCGGAGCGGCGCGAGCTCCAGGTCGGCTTCGCCGAGGCGTCCCGCCACGATCAACCCCCAGCTCTCGCCCAGCTCGCGCGCCGCGCCCTCGGGAAGACCCGGGCCGGGGACCGGCGCCTGGTCCTCCACGTACGCCCATTCGTCGAAGGGAACCACCGGGATCTCGGGCAGGGGCGTGCTGGCGCAGCCCGCGCCCAGGCACAGCGAACCGGCCCAGAAAGCGGCTCGGCCAAGCGCCCGGCCGCCGGATTCCGCTACCCGCATCAGGGCGCCGAGTCTATCCACCCAATGGCTCGGCCGGCACCCCTGAGCGGTGCTTTCGGGGACAAAACTAGAATGCGCCGATGCGCTTCCTCCTCCTTTCCCTCGTTCTCCTCGTTGGGGCTCCGGCCCCGGCTGCCGCCCAGGCGCAGGATGCCGAACGGCGCATCCTCGAACACGTCCGGGACACGCTGCAACCCGGCGAACGGCTGCTGCTGTCGGCGCTCGTGGAGCGCTTCGAGGCCCCCGAGGAACAGCGGGCGCTCGGACGGCTCAACGACGTCTTCTTCCGGACCCCGCTCTTCATCCTCGAGTTCGAGGGCCGTGAGGGACGGCTGCCCACCCTGTCGGAGATCTCGGGGCAGTTCTCGCTCTATGGCGAGGAGGCGGCCGACATCGTGCTGCGGATCATGGAATCCGACCCGCGGGTCCCCAGGTTCCTGGTCCGCGATGGTGACGGGAACCTGGTGTCCATCGACGACGAGATGGTCCGCGCCGACGAGCGGTTCGCGGTCGCCGTGGACCGGAGCCTCACCGGCTGGGAGGGACGCACGCTTCCGGAGGTTGCCGGAGAGCGGCTCCTCGGCGGAGACGCGGCGCTCGCCGACCTGATGGACGATGCGACCCTCGTCTACGTCTGGTTCACGAACTGCCCGCCCTGCGTCCAGATCGCGCCGGTGCTGCAGGCGCTCCACCAGGACCTCGGCGATCAGGGGCTCACGATCGTCGGACTGAACGCCGATCGGGTCCTGAAGCTGCCCTACACCGACGACGACCGCGCCGCGCACCAGGAGAAGGGAGGAGTGACCTTCGAGAACCTCCACCTGACCGAAGAGGATCGGGCGGAGCTCGGGAACGTCAACATCTTCCCGACCCTGTTCCTCGCGGGACGCGACGGGACCATCGTCCGCCATTTCGTGAACTTCCAGGAGCGCGAGACGCTCGAGCCGGCCATCCGCGAACTGCTTCCGTAAGGGGCCGGCCACCTGGCGCCGCCGGCTGGGAGCGCCGGCCAGTCCTCCCGGTGGGGGCCTTCAGACCGGCACGCGCGGGGCGCCGCGCCCCCCCCCGGGCCCCCCCAGGGGGGGGGGGTTGGGGGGTGCACACGCTTTATAATAA
>JAPPGX010000116.1:0-17024 GCA_028877265.1 Acidobacteriota bacterium | reverse complement strand
GGGGGGCCCCCCCCCCCCCCGGGGGCCGCCCCCGGGGGCGGGGGGGGGGGGGCGCGCCGCCCTGCCCGGGGGGGGGGGTCTTCCCCCCCCCCCGGCGCTGCTCTCCCCCCCCCCCCACGGCACGACGCTGAGCGGCGTGATGGCGCTCTCCTCTCGATTCATCATCACACACAGCGACACGACATCCGCGGGCCTTCGGCCCGCTGTGCCGCTCTGAAGAGCGGCGCTCCCAGCCGTTCGTTGTTCCCAAAACCGGCGGAGTGACCTGGAAGACCCGATTGCGGCGTGGGGCCGCTGCTCACGAACAAGAAGCAGTCAGTGGCCTTGACAAGAAATCACTCACATCTTATACTTCGGGCTAACTAAGGGCCGGCGTTCTCCGGCCTCCGTGTTCCATTCTCAGCAGGAGTCTTGAAGGTTCATGAGCAAGATCATCGGTATTGATCTGGGGACGACCAACTCGGTGGTCGCCGTGATGGAGGGTGGACAGCCCACCATCATCCCGAACGCGGAAGGCGGCCGCACCACCGCCTCCGTCGTCGGCGTTTCGAAGTCCGGCGAGCGCCTGGTGGGCGAAGTCGCGAAGCGGCAGGCGATCACCAACGCCGCGAACACGGTGTTCTCCATCAAGCGGTTCATGGGCCGCCGCTTCGACGAGGCCGCCGACGAGCGGGAGTCCGCCCCGTACCAGGTGCTCCGGAAGGACGACGGCGGCATCGAGGCGCTGCTGGGCGACAACCGGTACACGCCGCCGCAGATCTCGGCGATGGTGCTCCAGAAGATGAAGGCCTCGGCCGAGGCCTACCTCGGGGAGACCGTCGAGCGGGCGGTCATCACCGTGCCCGCCTATTTCAACGACTCACAGCGGCAGGCCACCAAGGACGCCGGCGAGATCGCCGGGCTGGAGGTGGTGCGCATCGTCAACGAACCGACCGCGGCCGCGCTCGCCTACGGGCTCGACAAGCAGAAGAGCGAGAAGATCGCGGTCTACGACTTCGGAGGCGGGACCTTCGATATCTCCATCCTCGAAGTCGGCGAGGGGGTCGTCGAGGTCCGTTCCACGAACGGAGACACCTATCTCGGCGGCGACGACCTCGACAAGCGCGTCATGGACTGGATCGTCGCCGAGTTCAGGAAGTCCGACGGGATTGACCTCGCGAGCGACCGGATGGCGCTGCAGCGTCTCAAGGACGCCGCCGAAAAGGCCAAGATTGAGCTCTCGACGACCCACGAGACCGAGATCAACCTCCCCTTCATCACCGCCGACGCTTCCGGGCCGAAGCACCTGGCGCTGACCCTGTCACGGGCGAAGCTCGAGGCGCTGATCGGAGATCTCCTCGAGCGCACCCGCAAGCCCTGCCTCCAGGCGCTGGAGGATGCCGGCCTCGCGGATGGATCAATCGACGAAGTCGTGCTGGTGGGTGGCTCGACCCGGATTCCGCGGGTTCAGGAACTCGCCAAGGAGATCTTCGGGGCGGAGCCGCACCAGGGCGTGAACCCGGACGAGGTCGTCGCGCTGGGCGCCGCGATCCAGGCCGGAGTGCTCGGCGGCGACGTCAAGGACCTGCTGCTCCTCGACGTGACGCCGCTGTCCCTCGGGATCGAGACGCTGGGCGGGGTCTTCACCTCTCTTATCAAGCGCAACACCACGATTCCGCACCGGGCGAGCGACGTCTTCTCCACGGCGAGCGACAACCAGACGCAGGTCGAGGTGCACGTCCTGCAGGGCGAGCGCTCCATGGCCGCCGACAACCGCACCCTCGGGAAGTTCAACCTGGTCGGCATCCCGCCGGCCCCCCGCGGGGTCCCGCAGATCGAGGTGGCCTTCGACATCGACGCGAACGGCATCGTCAACGTCTCGGCGAAGGACCGCGCCACCGGCCGCGAGCAGGCGATCACCATCACCGCCTCGAGCGGCCTCTCGAAGGACGAGATCGAGACGATGAAGAAGGAGGCGGCGTCCAACGAAGAGGCCGACAAGCAGCGGAAGGACGAGGTCGAGTTCCGGAACGAGACGGATTCCCTGGCGCATCAGGTCGAGAAGATGCTGAACGAGAACCGCGACAAGATCGAGAGTTCGGACGCCGAGGAGATCGAAAAGGCGCTGGCGACGGTCCGCGCCGCGCTGGCCGACAGCGACATGGAACGGATCCGGACCGCGCGCGCCGAGGTGGAGAAGGCGAGCCACCGGCTGGCGGAACTCATGTACAAGAAGTCCTCCGACGGGGACGGTTCCACCCAGGCGCAGGATCCCGCCGCCCCGCCGCCGCCCCCTCCTCCCCCGGGCGGAGGCAAGCGCAAGGGCAACGGCGCCGCTGACGACATCATCGACGCGGAGGTCGTGGGCGACAACTGACCCGATCGCTGTCTGACGAGCCTTTCCCGTGCCCCCGCCCGCCGACTACTACGCGGTCCTGGGGGTCGGGCGCGATGCGGACATCCTGCGGATCCGGCAGGCGTACCGGCGGCTCGCCCGGCGCCTCCATCCCGACCTGAATCCCAACGACCGCGTCGTCGAGGAGCGTTTCCGGCAGATTCAGCGGGCCTTCGAGATCCTGGGCGATCCGGACCGCCGCGCCGAGTACGACCGGCACGGCGGGGCCGAACCGGCGCCGGCCCGGGTCCAGCGGGTCCACTACGGATTCGCCGGGTTCGACTTCGGCGAGGAACCCGCCAAGGAGGAGTGGGCGCTCCACGAGATCTTCGGTGGATCCGAGGGTTCCGAGTCCGCACCCACCGACGCCGATCCCGATATCCACGCCCGGGAACGGATCTCCTTCATCGAATCGCTCGAGGGGAAGCAGGTCCGGCTGCGCGTGAACCGCCGGGAGATCTGCGGCCCCTGCGGGGGACGGGGAGAACGCCCCGTCGGGCAAGCGGCGCCCCAGGGAATCGAGTGCGCCGCCTGTGCCGGCGCCGGCCGGCGGCTCCGGCGCTACGGGCACATGGTGTTCTCCCGTCCGTGCCGGCGCTGCGGCGGACAGGGGACGCTGTTCCACACGGCCTGCTCCTCCTGCGGGGGGCGCGGCAGCCGGATCCGGTCGGTCCGGGTGGTCGCCCGGGTGCCCGCCGGGGTTTCCGACGGAGCGACCGTGGTCGTGGACGGACAGGGGCACGAGCGGCTCCCCGGCGAACCGGCGGGAGATCTCCGGCTGCACATCGAGGTCACGCCGCATCCGGTCATCGAGCGCCACGGAGACAACCTCGTCTGTCCCTTGCCGCTGACGCTCGCGGAAGCCACGCTCGGGGGCCGGATCGAGGTTCCCACGCTTTCCGGGAACGTCGCGGTGCGCCTGCCGCCCGGAGTCCAGCCGGGTACCCGCCTGCGGCTCGCCGGACGGGGGGTCCCTTCGATCCGCGGGGACGGCCGCGGCGATCTCTTCCTGGAGGTGCGGATCCACATCCCCGAGATCCGGGACGACCGGTCGCGGGACCTGGTCCGGGAGCTGGAGGAGCGCTACCCCGAGTCGCCTCGCGACGCGCTCCGTGAGAAGCTTCGCCAATAGCAGCCCGTGGAAAAAGCACCCCGCACCGTTTCCGAAGAGATCGGCGCACCGACTCTGTCATTTTTCGTGGGGAGGGGAAACCCCTCCCCCGCGGCGCTGCGCGCCGCGAATGGGCGGTGGCGACTTTCTCCACCCAGGAGCCTGTCCCGACCATGAGTGCCGAGCGCCGGAAGGGCGTCTACATGATCAGCGCGGTGGCGGAACTGTTCGGAATCCATCCGCAGACCCTGCGGCTCTATGAGCGTGAGGGTTTGCTGCAACCGTCGCGCACCGACGGGAATACGCGCGTCTATACCGACGAGGATCTCGAGCAGTTGCAGACCATCCTCAACCTGCGGGAACTCGGAGTGAATCTCGCCGGCGTGGACATCATCCTGAACATGCGCGTGAAGATGCAGCGGATGCAGGAGGAGATCACCCAGTTCACCGATTTCATTCACCGGGAACTGTCGCGGGAGGAAAACGCGCTGAGCGAGCGCGCCAGGAACGCGCTGGTGCGGCTGCCGCGGAAGGACATCGTCCCCGCCGGTTCGGGCCCGGACGGCGGATCGGCGGGCGACGCCGCTCCGTCCCGTCCCCGAAGCTCGTAGGAACGACTCTTGCTGGCGGTGCAGACCTGTCCCGACTGCGGTGACACGGGGTGGAAGCCGACCTCCCGGCCCGACGGGTCACCCGCCGTCGCGGCGTGCGGTTGCCGGGAGGCGGGGCCCGGTCCGGTACGCCTCGAGGACATCGGGGTCCCGGCCGCTGAAGCCGAGCGGGCGCGGTTCGACCGTTTCTTCAACGTCTCCCGCCCGCTGGAACGCGCGAAGGGGATCGTCCACAAGTGGGCCGACTCCTACCCGGACGTCAAGGGGGGGCTCCTGCTGCACGGACCGGCTGGAGTCGGCAAGACCCACCTCGCCGTGGCCCTCCTGCACCACATCCTTGTCGAGCGGAGAATCTCGGTCGATGCGCGTTTCGAATACGTGCCGCGGCTTCTCCGCGAGGTTCAGCGGGTATGGAACGACCCCCTGCTGATCGACGAGCGCCGGTTGGCGAAGGTCACGCGGGCCGAGATCGTGGTCCTCGACCAGCTCGGCGCCGACACCGGGTGGGACCAGCGGGTGCAGGAGCGGTTCCTCTACATCCTGAACCGCTGCATCCAGGGCGCCGGCTTCGTGATCTGTACGACCGCGTTTCCACTGGAGGCGGCCCAGCAATCAACCCTTGCCGACCGGATCACGGTGCGCGGGGTCTCGTTGCTGCACGAGGCCTGCCGGATCGTCCCGATGCCGGGCGAGGACTATCGCGATAAGGTCATCAACCCCGGGCTGAGCGTTTAACCGCCCGGCGCACCATCGAAGGAGATTTCAGGTCATGCGCACCCTTCTCACCGCACTCGTCCTTTCCGTGGGAATGCCGGTTCTGGGACTTGCCCAGAGCCCCGACCCAGACAAGCCACGTCCGATCCCGATCCGGGACAGCGTCTTCATCGAGGATCTCACCTGGATGGAAGTGCGCGACCTGATCGCGGACGGCAAGCACACCGCCATCGTGGCGAGCGGCGGCGTCGAGCAGAACGGTCCCTACCTGGTCACCGGCAAGCACAACGTGCTGCTCCGGGGAGTGACCGAAGCGATCGCCCGGGATCTCGGGAACGCGCTGGTGGCGCCGATTCTCAAGCTGGTGCCCGAGGGCGATTTCGACCCGCCCACGGGTCACATGCGCTATCCGGGAACCGTGGGGCTCAGCGAGGATACGTTCCGGGCGGTGCTCCGGGACGTGGCCGCGAGCCTCCGGGCCAGCGGCTTCGACCACGTCATTTTCCTCGGTGACAGCGGCGGCAACCAGGAGGGAATGAAGGCGGTCGCCGAGGAAATGCACGCCAAGTGGAACGGGTCGCCCGGCGTTCATTTCATTCCCGAGTTCTACGACGTCATGGGCCTCCGGACCTGGCTCGCCGACAACGGCATCAACGAGGAGCCCGAGGGCATTCACGACGAGTTCGCGATGGCGGCGATGATGGCGGCGGTGGACCCGAACTCCATCCGCCCCTCGGAGCGGCGCCAGGCCGGCCTCTTCCGGATCAACGGCGTGGAGCTCGATCCGCTGGACGAGACCGTTGCCTGGGGCCTGCGCCTCTTCCGGCACCGCTCGGAAGTCACCGTGAAGGCGATCAGGGCCGCCATCGCCTCGCACAGCACGAACTAGGGACAGGAGGGCCGGCGGTCAGGCCGGCGGTCCGTTGCCGGGCGTGATGGCGCCTCCGGTTTGGAACGCCGGCCTCTGGTCGGCCCAGCGGGCCTCCGGCCCGCGGCCGGCGTGCCGTTGTCCGCCCTGGGCGGCGCACCAGTGATGACGTTCTTCGAAGACCACCGGGACCGCTTCGCTCGCGCCGAATCGTCTTGCCGCCGACTGACGGTGGCGCCGGCGTTCCTGGGCGGCATTGCGCTCTTCGCGCTGCTCGGGATCACCGTGGCCGAGGTCTTCTGGCGCTATGTCCTCAACGACTCCCTGCTCTGGATCGAGGATGTTTCCACGATGTCGCTCGCGCTCGTGGTGGCGGCGGCGATCGCCCACGGCGCGCGAGAGGGTTCGCACGTGTGCGTCAACCTGATCGCCCGCGTTGCCGGGCGGCGGGTGACCCGCATCACGGACGCGGCCGCCCGGCTTCTCGGCGTGGCGGCCACCACGATGGCGGCGTACGCACTATTCGTCCACGGCAGCTGCGGCCTTCCCTGCGGCGCGGTGACCGGCAGCGTGTCGATACCGCACACGCCGTTCTACTACGTGCTGGGCGCGTCGCTGGCGATCTACGGACTGCTGCTCGCGTCCCAGCTGCTGCTGGGGCTCGCCGTCTGGAACGCGGAAGACCCCAACGAACCGGACGAATGATGGGCGGAACCGAAATCGCCCTCCTGGGCTTCGCCGGGCTCCTCGTCCTGCTGCTGATCCGCGTACCCGTGGGGCTTGCGATGCTGATCGTGGGCCTGGCCGGAATCGCCGGGATCCGGCCGGGCGCCGTCGTGCCGGTGGTGGCGGGAGAGATGTTCGCGGTGTCCTCCCGGTATCCCCTCACCATCCTGCCGCTGTTCATGTTGATGGGCAGTCTGGCCGTGGTCTCCGGGATGAGCCACGACCTGTACCGGGCCGCGCATGGCTGGCTCAGCCGCGTCCGCGGCAGCCTCGCCTCCGCGTCGATCATCGCGTGCGCCGGTTTCTCGGCGCTCTCGGGTTCGTCCCTGGCCGCCGCCCTGACCATGGGTCGCGTGTCGCTTCCCGAAATGCGGCGGTTCCGCTACGACGACTCCCTGGCGACGGGGGCCATCGCGGCCGGCGGAACGCTCGGCATCCTGATCCCGCCCTCAGCGGGACTCGTCATCTACGGAATCATCACCGAGGAGAGCATCGGACGCCTGTTCATGGCGGGGGTGATGCCCGGGATCCTGCTCACCCTCCTGTTCGTTCTTGCCGTCTGGATCGTCGTCAGGCGCGACCCGGACAAGGCGCCGTACTCCCGGGCGCCCGTTTCGTGGCGGGACCGTCTCCGGGCCGCCGGGAGGGCGCTGTGGATCCTGGGGATCGTCATCGTGACCATCGGCGGCATCTACGCCGGCATCTTCTCCGCCATCGAGGCGGCGGGCGTGGGAGCGATGCTGACGCTGGTCGTGGCCGCTGCGCGGCGCGCGCTGAACCGGAAGACCGTGGTCGAGGTGGTCGGCGCCACCCTGAAGGCGAGCGGCACCGCCTTTCTGGTGCTGGCCGGCGCGTTCGTGTTCAAGGTCTTCCTCGGACTCAGCGGAATCGCGTTCGCCGCATCGGAATGGGTCGGCCAGCAGGGGTTCTCGGGCGCTCAGGTCGTCGCGTTGGTGCTGGTCATGTTCATCGTGCTCGGCACCTTCCTCGACGGCTTCGCGATGCTCGTGCTGACTGTTCCCCTGGTCCAGCCGATTCTCGAGTCGCTGGGCGTGGACATGATCTGGTTCGGGGTGATGATCGTGATCACGCTTGAGATGGGCCTCATCTCTCCGCCGGTGGGGCTGAATATCTTTGTCGTCAAGGGCGTCGCCCCCGACGTGCCGGTCCGGACAATGTTTCGCGGCATCGTGCCGTTCTGGCTCGCGCTGCTCGCGGCGCTTATTCTGATCGCGCTCCTGCCCGGACTGGCCACCGACCTGCCGAACGCCATGTACGGGTAGGCGGCGACTCCCTTCAAAGGAGTCGCGGCCCGCCATCGCGCGATTCCGCTGTGGCCGGGGACTGCGGTGCTCCATAATGGGGAGTCCCGAGGACACGCCGTCCCTCCGGATGGGGACGGCGTTCGGACGGGGGGTGAGGATGGGCGCACGCGAGGCCGGTTCCGGCACGGAGCGGGCCGGGATGGCGAACCCGGAATGACGGCAGGCCTGGGCGAGGACCTCCGCTACGAAGTCCACGACCGGCCTCCCCGGCCGATCACGCTGGCGCTCGGTCTGCAGTTCGCGGCCCTGTGCGTGAACGGCACCGTGTTGCTGCCGACCATCGCGTTTCGCGCCGGCGGCGCCGAAGCGCTCGTGTCCTGGGCGGTTTGCGTTTCCGTATTGGTGTGCGGCGTTTCCGCGATCGTGCAGGCCCTGCGCGTGGGCCGGATCGGGGCAGGTTACGCACTGACGCACGTCAGCTCGGCGATCTTTGTCGCCGTCTGCGCGGAGGCTCTGGTCCGGGGAGGGCCGGGGCTGCTCGCCACGCTGGTCGTCGTTTCCGCGGTTGTCCAGGCGGTCGTCTCCGCGCGGCTCGCGCTGCTCCACCGGCTCTTCACCCCCGTCGTCACGGGGACGGTTCTCATGCTCCTCCCAGTGACCGTCATGCCGATTCTCTTCGGCATGCTGAACGAGTTGCCCGCCGGCGCTCCCCGATTCGCCGCGCCGCTGAGCGCGGGCGTGACGATCTGCGCCACCGTGGGGCTCTCGCTCCGGGGGAGGGGCGCGCTGCGCCTCTGGGCGCCGGCGGCCGGCATCGTCGCCGGTTCGCTGGTCGGAGCATTCTTCGGCATCTACGACACGGGACGGGTGGCCGATGCCGCCTGGATCGGCCTTCCGGGCGGCCGGCTCCCTGGCCTGGACCTCGAGTTCGGGCCCGCGTTCTGGGGGCTGCTGCCGGCGTTCCTGTTCGTGACGCTGGTCGGCTCGACCAAGTCGGTCGCCGTCGCGGTCGCCGCCCAGCGGGTGGCGTGGCGCCGGTCCCGCGCGGTCGACTACCGGGCGGTGCAGCGCGCCCTGACCACGGAAAGCGCCGGCAACCTCCTGGCGGGCGTGGCGGGAACGATGCCCGCCACGTTGTTTCCTGGAGCAGTCGCCGCGGTCGAAGTCACGGGCGCCGCGGCGCGCAGTATCGGCGTGGTGGCCGGATCGGCTTTCGTGCTCCTGGCCTTCCTGCCGAAGGCGCTCGCTCTCGTTCTCGCGATCCCCGGCGCCGTCGTGGCCGCCGCCATCGCCGTGGTCATGGCGACGCTGTTCACGGTCGGGATGCGGGAAGTCGTGACGAGCATGGGGACGAACACGCGGAACGGCCTGATCGCGGGCCTCTCGTTCTGGACCGGCGTCGCTTTCGAGTTCGAGATGATCTTCCCCGAGACCTTCGCGGTGTTCGCGGGCGGTCTGCTGGCCAACGGGCTGGTCACCGGAGGTATGGTCGCGGTGCTGCTGACCGGCCTCATGGCGCGCAGGAAGACGCGGTTCAAGGGCAAACTCGACGTGGCCGAGCTGCCCCGGATCACGGAGTTCGTTCAGGGGTTTGCCGCCTCGAACGGCCTGGAGGCAGCGCTGGGACGGCTGGAAGCCGCCACCGAGGAGGCTCTGCTGACGCTCCTGCAGGTCCGCCGGGAAGCGGAGGAGGCGGAGGAAACCGCGGACGGCGGGGGACGCGAACTGCTGGTGACGGCCTGTCGGGAGGACGACGAAGCCGTGTTGGAGTTCAGGGTCGGGGCGGGAAGCGGCGACGAGCTCAATCTTCAGGACCGCCTCGCCTGGCTGGGCACGCCGACCCGGGCGGAACGTCTGGATCAGGAGATCTCGCTGCGGCTGCTCCGCCACTTCGCGTCCTCGGTGCGACACCGGCAGTTTCACAACACGGACGTCCTCACTCTCCGTGTTTCGGCCACCTCGCCGCGTGGGTCCTGAAGCGGCGCCCGCGGGGCGGACTCTCGTTCTCGCGGCCGGATTGTTCGCCGCCTCCGGATGCGGAGGAGAGCCGGATTCCAGGGAGCTGTCGCTGTCGCATTTCCTGCCGGCGGATCACCCCCTGAACGAGGCCGTGTTCACCCCCTTGGCCGAGGAACTGGCGGAGCGGTCGGGCGGCAAACTGACGGTCAGGCAGTTCCCCGCGGGCGCCCTGAACTCGTCCCCGCCGGCGCAGTACTCGATTCTGGTCAGCGGGGTGGCCGACATAGCGCTCGCGGTGCCTTCCTACACCGCCGACCTCTTTCCGAAGACCGACTTGATCGGTACCCCGGGCATCTGCAAGACCGCCAGGGACTGCACCGAAGCTCTCCGCCGCGCCCTGCCGGTCCTGGAGCGGGAATACGACGCGAAGGTCCTGGGGATCTGGTCCAATGCCGCCCCGGTGCTGCTCACCCGCGACACACCCGTCCGGACCCTCGAAGACATGCGCGGGCTCAAGATCCGTGTCTCCTCACGGAGCCTCATTCCTTTCATCGAGGCGCTCGGCGCCAGCGCCGTGATGCAGCCGGGAACGGTGGTCCACCAGAGCCTGACCACCGGGGTCATCGACGGCGTCGCCATCTCCCCTTCGGGGATCTCGACCTTCCAGTTGCACGAACCCGCCAACTACCTGACCGATTGGCTTCCCGCGTCAGGACTGCCGTTCGTCCTGTTGATGAATCGAGGCGTGTACGCGTCCCTGACTCCCGAGGAGCGAGGCTGGATCGACGAGGCCACCGATGCCTCGCTGTCCGCAGCGGGGGCCGAAGCGTGGCGCAGCGCCGGCGCCGAGGCCTTGCGGATGGCGCAGGCCGCCGGTGTCGAGTTCATCCGTCTCGCCGATGGCGAAAGAGGTCGCTTCGACCAGGCGGTCGCCTCCGTCCGTACGGAAGGGCTTGAGCGCCAGGTGGGCGACATGACCGCCGGCGAGGTCCTCCGCCTGTTCGGCGCGAGGCCCTGAGCGAGCCGCGCTCGTCCCTCCCTGGGTGGCGTCCTACGTCGTTGGGGTCTTGTGATTCATGGCCCAACCCGGATCGGGGTCGCCGGCCATGAGCTTCCGGATCTCGGCGCTGGCGGGTCCGGCCGCGCCCCAGCGGTCCGCGTTCTCGGGCGTCCGCTGCCAGACTGTGGGTTCGTGGGTTGCTTCGTCGACGTGCTCCATGTCGCTCGTGTACTCGCACACGTAGCCTGCCGGGTCCCGGAAGTAGCAGAAGATGTTGTTGCCCGGTCCGTGACGCCCGGGTCCCCAGTCGGTCTCGCGCCCATGGGCGCGAAGGTTGGCGAGACCGCTCATCACGCCGTCCACATTCGCCACCACGTACGCCACGTGGTTCACGGATGGGTGATCCGCGCGGCTGAACGAGAGGACGTGGTGTTTCCGGCCGCAGCGCAGGAACGCCATCCGGTTCTCGATCCAGTCCGACACCCGGAACCCCAGCACGCCGGTGTAGAACTCGACGACCTGATCGAACCGCGCGGTGTTCAGGACCACGTGGCAGAGCCGGCGGGGCTCGACCCGGCTCGCGGACCAGCCGTTCGCGTGGCCCGCCACCCCGGCCGACAGCTCGATGCAGCGGTTTTCCGGGTCCAGCAGGCGCAGCCCGTAACCGCCGCCGGGTTTCTCCAGCTCGTGCGGCGGCGCCACGATACGGACACCGCGCCGCTCGAGTTCGGTGGCTGCGGCGTCGACGGCCTCACGGCCATCGACGCGGAAGGCCAGGTGGTGCAGCCCGCGCCGGTCGGCCGCATGCAGGCTGAGGATGTGATGCTCCGGCGACGACCCGCGGAAGTACCGCGCGTGACGGTCCTTTCCCGCCGGCTGCAGTCCCCAGGTCTCGAGATAGAACGTGCCCTGCGCCACGATCGCGGGCGACAGCAGCCCCACGTGGCGGAGGTCCCGGATCTTCATCGGAAGGGCGCCGGCCTGCGCGGAAAGAAATGACCCTGCATCAGACGTCTTTCCTCAGGGACAACTCGATCTTCAAGTCACGCCGGATGTAGACCTCGAAGAACTCGCGCAGCCGCGCCTCCCCGGCAAGTTTGAAACGGTCGATCAGTTCCTGTTCCGGTCTCCCGGTGAGATAGACGATACGCCACCGGTTGAGCGGTCGGGACTCCTCTCCCCCTGCCGAATGCTCGACGTGAAACAGGGGCTGTCCCGTTCCGGCTCGAAGCAGGTTCCCGTCCTCGTCAAGGAGTTCCGGCGCCCCGATGAACGTGGCGCTCTGGCGCGCGGGGTTGAGGAAGACCCGTTCCAGAACCAACCCGCGCCTCGACGGCTCCAGCCGGAAGCGCTGCTCGGAACACCGCATGAAGGACTCGGCGCCGCCGATGGCCGCCCGCCGGCCCCAGGTTCGGGCGCTGCCTTCGGCTACGACGGACGGAATGTAGAGGTCGGGCCGGAACGCCTTCTTCACCTCCATGTCCCACATCATGGTCCGGGTGAACGTGAGCGGTTCCCCTGTCCGGTAGTGCCCGGCGAGCACCCGGTTGACGTCAACGGGAGGCAACTCGATCCGCGTGTTGTCCCGATCGGTCCAGGCCCGCTCGAACGCTTCTTCATGATTCAGGCCCTCGCCTGCCGTCATCGTCATCCCCACCCCGTTCGTCACCTGCGGCAACGTTTAATGCGCCGGCACGAAGCGCTCCCCGTCGCTACCTGCTCTTCCTGCTCCCCAGGATCGCGGCGCGGCGCGCCTTCGATTCCTCCGAAAACCAGGTGTCCAGGAACCCCTCGCGCTTCCCGGCGGCCTGGCTCAAGGCCCGCTCGGCAAACCCGCCGCGAAGCTCCCGCTTCGTGTGGGCATAGGCCTCGCGAGGGAGAACGCCCAGCTCTTCGGCCCGCTCCGCCGCCCGCGCCGCCAGCGCCTCCGGTTCGGTCAGCTCGTGCAGGAAGCCGTTCGCGAGGGCGTCCTCGGGTCCCGTGAGCCGGCCGCGCAGGAGAACCTCCGCGGTCCGCTCCGGCGGAATGGCCGCCCGCAGGACCTCGAAGGCCGCCGACGGGAAGATGACGCCGAGCTGTACTTCGGACACACCGATCCGGTAGGCGCCGGTGGCTCCGATCCGGACGTCACAGGCGGTGGCCAGGATCGCGCCGCCCGCCACCGCGTGGCCGTTCACCGCGGCGACGGTGGGGCAGGGGAAGAGAAAGAGCCGGCGGACGAGTTCGTCGAAAGCGTCGACGAACGCGCCCATTGCGTCCCGGTCCTCGGGCAGTCCCGCGAGATCGAGACCTGCCGAGAAGAAACGATCGTTCCCGGTCAGGACCAGCGGCCGGCCAGTCGCTTCGGCCTCGTCGAGACTCGCTCCGAGCTCTGCGACCAGCGCCGGGTCGAGGGCGTTCGCCGGCCCGTGTCGCATCGCGACCACGAGGGCCGACGGCGCGGACGACACGGACCGGGGAGCGGAACTGGGCGGGGGTGGTTACTCGAGCCCGGCCAGGACTTCCATCAACGGCTCGTAGTCCTCACGGATCTGGTAGTCGTAGTTGACGTACTGGAGGATGCCCTCACGATCGATCACGAAGGTCGCGCGGGACGCGTAGGTCGCTCCGTTGATCTCGAGCGGCGTCACGCCGTAGGCCCCCACCACTTCCGCCTGGCGGTCCGACAGCAGAACCAGCCCCGGCAGGTCACCCTCGGCGGCCGGCGCCACCATCATTCCGGAGTCCTTGCCGACGTCCTCCAGCCAGTTCCACTGGGAGAAGGGGGTGTCCACGCTGATTCCGAAGACCTGGGTGTCCGCATCCAGAAACTTCTGGATGTCGTCCTTGTAGGACGAAAACTGGAGCGTTCAACCACCCGTCCAGTCGGCCACGTAAAAGGCCAGCACGATGTTCTTCTTGCCTAGGGCGGCGCTCAGATCGAGCTTCGCCGCGCCCGGCGATTCGCCCGCCGTGGAAGGCAGCGGGTTCGGGAACATGGGCGCCTTGTCTCCCACCCTGAGCGAGACGTCCTGCGCCACGGCGTCAGGAGCGCCCCAGACCGCGGCCAGCCCGGCGACGAGCCCGAGGGCCAGGGCGCCGGACAACCGGCGGCTCTTGATGTGTTGCATGGAGAACCTCCCTCGGTTGCGCCATTCGATTCGGAGTGCGGATCATGCCCGCTGGCCGTGCCCTCCCGCAAGAGTCGCGGTTTCGGCGGCTGCCTCTGCACGGCGCCGGGCCTTCCCGGCCGCGCGAACGGAGCGTCGGCGGTGCTATTCTGATTTCGTTCGGCTCTCGTTCCAGAAAGGCTTCCCGCTACCCGTGACACTGTCCTTCCGCGCCCGCCTCGAGGCGGAAGTCCGCGAACTCGAAGAAGAGTTGCACCTGCGGCTTCCAAAACAGATCAAGGAGGCCCGCGAGCACGGCGATCTGTCCGAAAACGCCGAGTACGAAGCCGCGAAGGAGCGGCAGACCTACGTCGCCGTCCGCCTCGCGCAACTCAAGGGCCGGCTCGCGGACCTGTCCATGGTGAGCATGGACAACATCCCGGCGGACCGGGTGTCGCTCGGCAGCCAGGTCGCCGTCGTGGATCTGGACACCGACGAGGAGTTCCGGTACGAACTGGTGGTCAGCGAGGACGTGGACGCCGCGGCGGGCAAGGTATCCACCGGCTCGCCGATCGGGAGGGCGCTCATGGGCGCCCGGGTGGGGGATGAGGTGAGCGTGCACACGCCGCTCGGCGAGCGGGAGTTCGAGATCCGCGAACTCCGCACGATTCACGACCGGGAATCCTCTTGAGAGCGTCAGGCCAGTCCCGCCGGGCCATCACTGCCGTCGGGCTCTGCCTCGCGGTCGCGGGACCGCCGTCCGCCGCGGCGGCCGCCCCGGACGTCCATCAGGTGGACGTGGTGGACATCATTCACTCGGTGTCCGCCCGCCGGGTGCTGACGACGATTTCGGCCGCGGAGGAGGCGGGCGCGGGGCTCGTCCTGATCCGGCTCGATACTCCGGGTGGCCTCGACACCGCGATGCGGGAGATCATCGAGGCCATCCTGAACAGCGCGGTGCCGGTCGCCGTCTTCGTGGGGCCCTCCGGCTCCCGGGCCGCCTCCGCCGGCTACCTGATCACCCTGGCGGCCGACGTCTCGGGGATGGCCCCGGGGACCAACATGGGCGCCGCGACTCCCATCGCCGGGACGGGCGGCGAGATGCCCGAGACCCTGAGCCGGAAAGTCGAATCGGATGCCGCGGCCTACCTGAGGTCCATCGCCGAGCGCCGGGGGCGCGACGTCGCCCTCGCCGAGCAGGGCGTCACGGAAGCGCGAAGCTGGACGGCCTCCGAAGCTCTCGAGGCCGGCCTCGTCGACCTCATGGCCGACAACACCGAGGAGTTCCTGGCGGCCGTCCACGGCCGGACGGTGACCCGGATCGACGGCACCGAGATCACGCTCGATACCGCCGACGCGCTCATCGTCGAGACCGAGATGAGCTTCCGGGACCGGGCCCTCTCGGTGATCGCCAACCCGAATCTGGCGGTGCTGCTCGGGATGATCGGCCTGCTCGGGCTCTACCTCGAATTCTCGAACCCCGGCCTGCTCATCCCGGGCATTCTCGGAGGCATTGCGCTCCTGCTCGCCGCCTTCGGCCTCAACCTCCTGCCGGTCAGTCTTCTCGGAGCGCTGCTCCTGCTCGCCGGAATCGGCCTCCTGACCGCCGAGGCGCTCACCCCGTCGTTCGGCATAATGGGGTTGTCGGGAGCGGTAGCACTGGTGATTGGCCTTCTTTTCTTCTTCGAGGAGCAGTCCCTGCCCACCCCCGCGCTGACCTTGACCTGGGGACTCGTCGTGCCGTCCGTCCTGGTGTTCGTGGTCCTCGTGTTCTTCCTCGGTCAACTGGTGGTCCGCGCGCAGCGGCGCCCCGCGGTCACCGGACGGGAGGGGATGATCGGTCTCGTCGCCACCGTACGCAGCGACATCCCGCCGGGCGGCGAGGGGAAGGTGTTCGTCCACGGCGAGTTCTGGGATGCCGTCGCCGCGGCCCCGGTGACCGCCGGCGAGCGCGTCAAGGTGCTGGAGGTGGAAGGGTTGATCCTCCGCGTCGGGCCGGCCTCCGAAGACCCTCTTGTCAAGCAAGGAGCTGATACATGACTTTCGGACTTCCCCTGGGAGCCCTGGTGGCGATCGCCTTCGCGGTCATCTTCATCCTCAACTGGATCAAGATCCTGAACGAGTACGAGCGCGGCGTGATCTTCCGCTTCGGCAAGCTGTTGCCCCGGCCCCGGGGCCCGGGCCTGGTGCTGGTCTTCGCGCCCATCGATCGGATGGTGCGGATCAGCCTGCGACTCATCGCTTTCGACGTGCCGCCCCAGGACATCATCACCCGCGACAACGTGTCCGTGAAGGTGAACGCGGTGGTGTTCTTCCGGGTGGTGGACCCGACGAAGGCGGTCATCGAGGTCGAGGACTTCCTGTACGCGACCTCGCAGCTTGCGCAGACCACGCTCCGCAGCGTCCTCGGTCAGGTGGACCTCGACGACCTGCTCTCGCAGCGCGACCAGTTGAACGTCCAGTTGCAGGGCATCCTCGACAAGAGCACCGATCCCTGGGGGATCAAGGTGGCCTCCGTCGAGGTCAAGCACGTGGACCTGCCGGGCGAAATGACCCGGGCGCTCGCGCGCCAGGCCGAGGCGGAACGCGAGAAGCGGGCCAAGGTCATCCACGCCGAGGGCGAGTTCCAGGCCTCCGCCCAGCTTGCCCGGGCCGCCGAAGTCGTGGGCACGCACCCGCTGGGCGCCCAGCTTCGCTACCTGCAGACGCTGACCGAGATCGCCACGGAGAAGAACTCCACCATCATCTTCCCCCTCCCGCTCGACCTGGTGAAACCCTTCCTCGAGTTGCACGCGGGCAGCGATTCCTCGAAGGACTGAGCGCCCCGGCTCGGCTGCGCCCCCGCGCGTGGCCGCCAGGACTTCAAGTAACGCTTTAGAAATTCCCGGTAACTTCTGCTAGGGTCTCGCTAAAGGTGCGGGGAGGCGCTGCGCACGGAGCGTCCTCACGCCCCATCCCTCCGGGAGGTTTCCATGCACGGCCACCACGACAGCGACCACTACGACGTCCAGTTCACGACGCGGCAACTCGTCATGTTGTTCGGCCTGCTCATCGTGATCGTGGTGGGCGTCTTTGTCGGGGGAATCGTCATCGGACGCGGCATGGCTCCCGACGCGGCGGAGGCGATGATGGCCGCCCGCCGCTCGAACCCGGTCCCGGCTCCCCCGCCGGCGAAGGCGGCCCCGGCCGCGATCGCCGAGGCGCCCGAGGAAGACGCTCTCCGTTTGCCGATCCGGTCCGAGCCGAGACCTGCCGCGCGGACCGCGGCCCGCGCTCCGGCCCGGGAGGGGACCGCGCGGGATCAGCC
>JAPPGX010000076.1 GCA_028877265.1 Acidobacteriota bacterium | reverse complement strand
GGTGAAGACCCCGTCGGCAGTCCGGAAGGCGGGGCATCCGCTGCTCGGGCTGCGGCGGGACATGCGGGGCGGAGACGTGAGCTTCGAGACCGAGCTTTCCGCCGGGTCTCCGCACTGGCTCGAGGATCACCGGGTGTTCGGGGAGGTGCTGGCCCCGGCGGCGCTCTATGTGTCGCAGACGGTGGAGGCGCTGCGGGCGATGGGTCGCGGCCCGTCGGTCACGTTGACCGGGGTGCAGCTCCACCATCCGTTGCTGTTGGCGGCGGATGCGGTGCGGACGGTGCAGTGGGCGCTCGGTCCGGGAGAGCGGTGGGAGGTGGCCAGCCGGGAGGGGGAGCGGGCGGAGTGGAAGTTGCACGCCGAGGGCGGAGTGGGTCCGGCGGCGGGCGGTGGGGAGCCAGTCGAGTTGGAGGAGTTGCGGTCGGGTCTCGGGTGGGAGGACGCGTCGGCGCTGTATCGCCGGTTGGCGGCCCGGGGGATCGGGTACGAGGGGGTGTTTCGCGGAGTGACCGGGTTGTGGCGGGGCGAGGATGAGGCGCTCGGGGAGGTGGCGTTGCCGGCGGGTGCGGAGCGCGCGGAGCTATGGGTCCATCCGGCGTTGCTGGACGGGTGTTTTCAGGTTCTCGCGGGGGTCTTGGCGACGGCGGAGGAGAGCGGGACGTGGCTGCCGCTCGGCTGGGAGCGGTTGTGGGTGGGCGGTCCGCTGCCGCCGCGGCTTTGGTGTCGGGCTCGGATGCGATCTGGCGAGGGGGATCTCCGCCGGGCAGACCTGGAGTTGTACGGGTCGCAGGGTGAACCGCTGGGCGCGGTGGTCGGTTGTACGCTGCGTCGGGCAAACCCTTCGGCGCTGTTCGGAGTTCGGGTGGACGAGTTGCTGCACGAGGTGCAGTGGCGTGAGGGTCCGCCCGTGGAGGAGGTCCCGGCGGAGCGGGGGCTCTTCGTGCTGTCGGGCGGCGGGGCGTTCGCGGGCGCGATGCGGGAGGAGTTGACGCGTCGGGGGCAGGAGGTGGTGGTCGGTCCGGTGGCGGGGGACCGGGCGGCGTGGGGTTCGCTGTTCGCCGGTCTGCCGGAGGGGGTTCCGCTGCGGGGAGTGGCGCACCTTGCGGCGGTGCGGGGTGACGGGTCGGGGCTGACCACGCAGGAGCTGGAGCGGGAGGTGGAAGAGGTGGGATCGAGCGCGCTGTCGCTGGTGCAGGGGATGACGGACGCGGGAGTGCGTCCGTTTTGGGGGACCTGGTTCGTGACGCGCGGAGGACAGGTCGTGGAGCGAGAGCGTTCGGGAACGCTTTCGGGGTCGCTGCTGTGGGGGTTCGGGAGCGTGGTGGACCTGGAGTATGGGGATCTGAACGCGCGGGTACTCGACCTGGATCCCGGATCGGCGCCTTCGGCGGGGGAGTTGGCGGACGAGCTGCTCTTCCCGGACTGGGAGATGCGGGTCGCGCGGCGGGGCGGCGGCCGCTTGGTGGCAAGGTTGACGCGCCTGGAAGCGGAGCGTGCCGCACCGTCCGCCGCGTCGGGGGGCCGGCTGCGCGGCGACCGCAGCTATCTGGTGACCGGCGGTTTCGGAGGGATCGGGCTGGAGGTGGCCGGTTGGCTTGCGGCATCGGGAGCGGGGGCGGTCGTGCTGAACGGCCGGCGGGCGCCGGACGCGGATGCGGCGGCGCGGATCGAGCGGCTGCGGGCGCGGGGCGCGGAGATCCGGGTGGAGATCGCCGACGTGACCGATGGCGCGGCGGTCGAGGGCATGCTGCGCCGGCTGGACGCCGAGCTGCCCGCGCTCGGGGGGGTGATCCATAGCGTCGGGACGCTCGCCGACGGGGTTCTCGCGAACCAGGACTGGGGCCGTTTCGAGACGGTGCTGGGGCCCAAGGTGGCGGGCGCGTGGCGCCTTCATCGGGCGACGCTCCACCGGGAGCTGGATCTGTTCGTGCTGTTCTCGAGCGTCACGGGAGTGCTCGGAAACGCGGGTCAGGCGAATTACGCGGCAGCGAATGCGTTTCTCGACCAGTTGGCGCGGCATCGCCGGTCGCTGGGGCTTCCGGGTCAGGCGATCGCGTGGGGCGCATGGTCCGACGTGGGGCAAGCGGCGGCGCGTCGCGAGCGGATGGCGGGGCGGCTCCTGGCATCGGGCCAGGGCTGGATGGCGCCGGAGCGCGGGATACAGGCCTTCGCGCGGCTTCTTCGGCTCGACGTGGGCGCGAGCGTGGTGGCGCCGCTCGACGTCTCGGTGCTGACCTCGCCCCCGCCGCTTCTCGAAGAGCTTGCGGGGGCGGGCACCGGGGAAGCCGAGGCAACGCCGGAGGCGCCGCCGGCGCGGCTTCTGGAGTTGCCGCCGGGCGACCGCGAGCCGGCGCTGGTTGCTCTGGTTCAGGAGCACCTGATGGCGATCCTGCGGCTTCGGTCCGTGCCGTCGCCGACGACGGGCTTCTTCGAGTTAGGGATGGACTCGCTGATGGCGGTGGAACTCCGGAATCGGCTCCAGCGCGCGTTCGGGGGGGTGTTGACCGTCTCGAACACGGTGGCGTTCGACTACCCGGACGTGTCGCGGCTGGCGCGTCATCTGGCAGAGGAGTTGGGGGACGCGCCGGTCGAGCCGCCGGTGGCGTCCGCCGGTGCGTGGGCGGCGGCGTTGTCGGCGACCGCGGAGCGCGTGGCGATCGTGGGGATGGCCTGCCGCTTCCCGGGTGGGCCGGACGCGGGGCCGTTTTGGGAGTCGCTGCTGGCGGGGGCGGACGCCGTGACCCGCGGGCGTCCGGATGGGCTGTATGTTGATGAGAAGACGGAGGCGGCGCGGTCTTTCGGGGCGTATGTTGCGGACCTGGACCGGTTCGACGCGGAGTTCTTCCGGATCGCGCCGCTTGAGGCGAACCTTCTGGATCCGCAGCAGCGGCTGCTTCTGGAGGTGAGCTGGGCGGCGCTGGAAGACGCGGGGATGGATCCGGCCGGCCTTCGGGGAAGCCGTACCGGCGTGTACGGCGGGATCATGCGCAGCGACTACCGTGACCTCGTGGAGGGGCTTGGCGGCGGCGCCGCCGAAAGCCTCTACCGGTCGAGTGGCGTTACCCCTTCGACGGCGGTGGGCCGCATCTCCTTCGCGCTCGGGTTGACGGGCCCGGCGGTCGCGGTGGACACCGCGTGTTCGTCGTCGCTCGTGGCGATCCATCAGGCAGCCGGGGCGCTCCGGCAGGGGGAAGCGGACCTCGCGCTCGCCGGAGGGGTGAACGCGATTCTGATCTCGATGTTCACGAATCTGCTGGCGGATGCCGGGGCCCTGGCGGAGGACGGCCGCTGCAAGACGTTCGATGCGCGGGCGGACGGCTACGTGCGGGGCGAG
>JAPPGX010000202.1 GCA_028877265.1 Acidobacteriota bacterium | reverse complement strand
GCACCCGCACGTCCGCGTCGAACCGCCCCTCCGAGGTGACCACCGTGCCCCCGCGGATGAGGATCTCCTGCGCTGCCACGTCGGGTGCGAACGCGCCCGCCGCCAGCAGGCCGGCGGACAGGACGGTGGGGAGGTTCAGCAGGCGGGTCATGGCGTCCTCCTGGGCGGCGGGTCGGCGCCGAAGCACACGATAGCCGAGCCTGACGCGCGGCCTCCAGGGAGCGCCGGACGCGAGCCCTATCGACGGCGCCGGCGTGCCGGTCTGAAGACCGGCGCTCCCCCGGCTATTGCGCGTTCCCGGGCGAGAGTAGCCCGGGGCGATCAGGAGGTGACGGTGACCGGATCGTCGGCGGGAAGCAATCCGGCGCGGACCTCCGGAGCGGTCACGCCGGCGGGCTGCCGCGCACGCCGGCGGCGCGACACGAGCACGTAGGCGGCCCCGGAGCCGAAGACCGCGTAAGGCATCGCCAGCAGGAACAGGATGGCCCGGTTGAAGCCGGCCGCGGCCTCCTCGTTCTGTTCGAGCGCGGTCCGGCACATGGAGCACTGGGCGGGCGCGTCGGCGGGGAACAGCGCCAGGAGCGCCGCCACCGCGATCAGGACGAGCAGGCCGGAACGGGACATCGCGCTCAGCCGGAGTACTCCTTCAGGTTCTGAAAAGAATCCAGGATGTGGCCCCCGTCGTAGGCCGGAAGCACGAACATCAGGATCGCGGTCACGAACAGGCCGACCAGCACCGTCATGATGAGCCCCATGTGCTCGAACTTCAGGTGCATGTAGTAGAAGATGATGAGGGTCGCCTTGATCGCCGATCCGAAGAGCAGGACGAGGACCGCCAGCGCGGCGGGCAGGCCCGCGCCTTCGATGGCGATCATGAGGAGGGTGACGGCGAGGAGCACCACCCAGAGGAGCCAGTAGAAGCGGTAGGGATGGGCGTCGGTTGACACTTGGCTTCTCCTAGACCAGGTAGAAGAGGGCGAAGACGAAGACCCAGACCAGGTCCACGAAGTGCCAGTAGAGGCCGGCGTTCTCCACGCCGGCGGGGGAATAGCGGCCCATGGCGGCCCGGATCGCCACCACCAGCAGCACGGTCACGCCGGTGAGGACGTGGAAACCGTGGAAGCCGGTGATGATGAAGAAGAACTGGCTGAAGGTGGGCGAGCCCCAGGGGTTTCCGAGGAGTCCGCCGCCGTCCTGGATGAAGTGGGTCCACTCGTAGGCCTGCATCCCGAGGAAGATGAAGCCTCCGAGAATGGTGAGCCAGACGAACTTGGAGGCTGTCTTCGCGCGCCCGAGCTCGGCCGCCTTGACCCCGCACGCCATGGTGGCGGACGAGGTGATCAGCACGAACGTCATCGTCGCGATGTAGGTGAGGCTGAACACCTCGCTCTGCGTCGGCCAGTCGCCGGTGGCAATCCGCACCACGCCGTAGCTGACCAGCAGGCCGGCGAACAGCAGCGCGTCGGTGACGATGAAGAACCACATCATCATCTTTTGCCAGGTCACACCGAAGGGGCTCGCACCGCCCCCCCAGTCCGCCTGAGCAATCGCGGTCTGGCTCATGCGTCCTCCTCTCCCAATCGGCGTCCGGTCTGCGAAACGGTCATCAGCCGAGAAGAGACAGTACGGCCAGCAGATAGATCCACAGGCCGCCTACGAAATGCCAGTAGATGGCGGTCAGGGTGGGCGCGTCCGAACGCCCGGGGACGAGCCGGCCGGCGGCGGCCAGCCCGAACAGCGCGAGCAGCGCCAGGACACCGGCGAGCAGGTGGACGGCGTGGACTCCGGTCAACACGAAGAAGAAGGAACTCTTCGGGTGGCTCTGGAGGTAGATCCCGGCCTCGTTGAGCGAGAGCCAGGCGGCGTACTGGCTCGCCAGGAACCCGGTCCCGAGCGCCGCGGTCGCCGCGCTCCACGACCGGAAGGACGGGAGGCTGCCGCGCTGGAAGGCCCGCCGGGCCAACTCGAGCGTGAGGGAACTGGCCGCGATCAGCGCCGTGCTCATCCAGAGGACGGGAGGCAGTTCGAGGACCGCCCAGTCCCCGCCGCCGCTCCGCACGATGTAGGCGGAGGTGAAGGCGGCGAACAGCATCGTGATCCCGCCGAGGGCCACGAGCAGGCCGAGGCGGTTGATGTGACGCCGGTCGGACGAGGTCCGCGCCGCGTCGATGGGCGCTGCCGCTCCGGCGGTCCAGGAACTCACCTTGGTCATCCTGCGGGAAGCCGGATCAGGCCTCCCACTGCGGCGTGAAGTCGCGCTTCTTGCCGGGTTCGGAATAGTCGTAGGGCCAGCGGTGGGCCGGCGGGATCTCGCCCTCCCAGTTGCCGTGTCCGGGATGGGGCGGCGTGGACCACTCGAGCCCGGCCGCGTTCCACGGGTTCGCGGTGGCCGGGGCGCCGGTCCGCATGCTGGCGAAGTAGTTGTAGATGAAGATCAGCTGCCCGGCGAACAGCACGAAGGCGGAGATCGTGATGAACAGGTTCACCGGCTGGAGCGGCTGCAGGAACTCGTAGACGTTCGGGTCGTAGATGCGGCGCATCATTCCCGAGACGCCCAGGTAGTGCATCGGGAAGAACACCGCGTAGTAGGCGACGAAGGTGATCCAGAAGTGGATCTTCCCGAGACGTTCGCTCAGCATCCTGCCGAACATCTTGGGATACCAGTAGTAGACCGCCCCGAAGGCGCCGAAGAGCCCGGCGCCCGCCATGATGAAGTGGAAGTGCCCCACGACGAAGTAGGTGTCGTGCAACTGGATGTCCACGGCGTTCGTCCCGAGGAAGATGCCGGTGAGGCCACCGGTCACGAAGAGCGAGACCACGCCCAGCCCGAACAGGGAGGCGCTCGTGAACTGAATTCGGGCTCGGGCGATGGTGAACAGCCAGTTGAAGGCCTTCACCGCCGAGGGGATGGCGATCGCGAGCGTGGTCACCACGAAGAGGCTGCCGAGGAACGGGCTCATCCCGCTCACGAACATGTGGTGGCCCCAGACCAGGAAGCTCAGGGTGCCGATCGCCATGATGGCGTACACCATCGAGCGGTAGCCGAAGATGGGCCGGCGGCAGAAGGTGGCCAGGATGTCCGAGGTGAACCCCATGGCCGGCAGCATGATGATGTAGACCTCGGGGTGGCCGAGGAACCAGAAGAGGTGCTGCCAGAGCAGCGGGGTGCCGCCCTCGTGGGGCATCAGGGTGTCGCCGATGAAGATGCCGGCCGGGAGGAAGAAGCTGGTTCCGAGGGAACGGTCGAAGGTCAGCAGCAGGGCGCCCGCGGCCAGCGCGGGGAAGGACAGCAGGCCCAGGATGCCGACCACGAACTGGGCCCAGGTGGTGAGCGGCATCCGCATCATCCGGAGCCCCTTCGTCCTGAGGTTCAGGATCGTCACCACGAAGTTGAGGCCGCCCAT
>JAPPGX010000192.1 GCA_028877265.1 Acidobacteriota bacterium | reverse complement strand
GTGGAAGGTAGGCGGCCGGGGTGGCGGGCGTGCCGCTGCTAGCGCCAGCCCTGCCCGCATCTGGTTCCAGACCCGCTCGGCGGCGTCTGCGAAGATCGGGTAGCACCGGCCGCTCGTGGGGTCGAGCCCCGGGAGATCACTCCAGCGCCAGCACGGCGGCGTGCAGCTCGGTTCAGGTATGCCGCCCGGATCGGCGTCGACCCCGCCTCCACGTCAGTCCAGCGCGGCCGTTTCGACCAGGTGACGACGGGGCGCGCCGCCATCTTCACGGGTGCGCCCGGCCCGTCCACCTGCCCGACCACCGCGACGGCTGGCGCTGGGAGTCGTACGCGGTCGACTCTACCCCCCTTCCGCAAACGACCCGGACCTGGACGACGTGTCGCCGGACCTCACTATTCGACTCGCAGGGAGACCATCGGGTCGATGCGGGCGGCTCGATACGCGGGAAGCCAGCAGGCGGCAAGCGCGACGGCGACCAGCAGAAGCGGGGCTGCGGTGAGCGCCAGGAAGTTGTCCATGGTGAGTCCGAACAGGAGGTTCTCAAGCAGGCGGACGACACCCACAGCCGCGAACGACCCGAGGACGACGCCGGCCGCGACGAGCACGGCCCCCTGTCGAACCACGAGGCGCAGCACGTCACCGCGCTGGGCGCCTAGAGCCATGCGGAGCCCGATCTCCCGCTGGCGCTGCGAGACGGTGTAGCTGAGCAGAGCGTAGATGCCGAACGCGGCCAGGAAGAGGGCGAGGGCCGCGAACCCGCCCACGAGGACTGCATAGAAGCGGGGTTGCGCGACGGCGGTCGACAGTCTTGCGTCCATCGTCATCACATCGTCCATGCTGGCCCTCGGGCTCGCGGCGGCCACGGCTTCACGCAGGAAAGACACCGCGGCGACCGGATCGCCGGCCGTGCGCACCGCGACCGTCGCGTTGAACGTCACTCCGCTCACCATCCCAGCCTGTTCGCGCTGGTTCAGCGGCATGTACGCCTCGGCGTAGGCTCCGACCACGGACAGCCCGGCGTAGTTGACGTCGGCGACGACCCCGACCACCTCCCACGCCCCGGAGTCGGCTCCGATCGGCAGAACCTGCCGCCCGACGGCCGGCTCGCCGTCGAACAGATCCCGCGCCAACGTCTCGTTGACGACGAGTACCGGGCGGCCCCCGGCCCCGTCGCGGCGGTCGAACGTTCGACCGTTCTGGAGGCGCAGCCTCATCGCGTCGAAGTAGCCTGGGCTGACGAAGTTGATCGTGGCTCGCGGCAGATCCTGGGGATCGGCGGACGTTTCCGCCCCGGGCACCCGGAACGCGGTCGCGCTCCCGCCGGCGGGGCCGAGCGGCAGGCGCGAGGAGACCCCTACGGCCTCGACACTGGGGAGCGCCGACAGCCGCTGCATCACACCCTCCGCCAGCTCTTCCTGGAACCGGCGCCCGTCTGCCTGGAGCGTACTCAGCGCGGACAGCATGCCCGATTGAGGCACGACGTTCGGGTTGCGGACGACCGCGGTGAGCACGTTGGCCGGGTCGTACCCGCGGTCGACGGTGATGAGGCGCATGAAACTGGTCAGGAGTAGTCCCGCCCCCATCAGCAGCACCAGCGCCAGAGCCACCTGCCCCACGGCGAGCGCCGCCCGGGTCCGGTTCGAGCGGAGCAGCCGGAAGCCGCCAGCGGACTGCAAGCTGCCTTCGTTCAGCGTCCGCGACAGATCGAGCCGAGACCACTGGAACGCCGGCGCGGTGCCGAACAGCAGCCCGGCCGCTACCGACAGCCCCAGCGTGAACGCCAGCGTCCCGCCGTCGATGCCCACTTCGCCCAGCCGCGTGATGTCGCCCGGGACGAACGCCGGCACGGTGTGCAGCACGATCACCGCGACGCTCAGCCCGAGCGCGCCACCGAGCACGCCCAGCACCAGGCTTTCGGTCAGGAGTTGACGGACGAGTCTCCAGCGGCTCGCGCCAAGCGCGGCGCACAGCGCCAGCGACCGCTGCCGACTCACGCCCCTCGCCAGCTGTAGTCCCGCCACGTTGGTGCAGGCGAGCAGCAGCACGAGCAGGGTCGCCGCGGTCAGCGCCAGCAGCGCCGGCCGGTACTCGCCGACCATCTCCTCCAGAAGCGGGACGACCTGCACACGCGGCGCGCCCTGCGCTCCGCCGACTGACACCACGCGGAAGTCGGCGCCCTGGAGCAAGGTGGTGGCCTCGGCCTGCGCCTGTTCCAGCGACACGCCGGGTGCCAGGCGCGCGATGCCGTCGAAGGTCGTCATGAGCACCATGCTCGTCGTCCCTGCCGCGAGCGTCGGCGGGGTGTAGGGTGGGACGACGAACGGCGTCCAGACCTCGTTCTCCGGATTGGGGAAGTTGAACCCCTCGGGGAGCACGCCGATGACGGCGTGGGGCTCTCCGCCCAGGTCGATGAGGCTCCCGACGACATCGGGGTCCGACGCGAAGTGGTTCACCCAGGCGCGGTGGCTCAGCAGCGCCACGCCGTCCGCTCCCTCCGTTGCCTCCCTCTCGGTGAAGACCCGCCCGAGGTACGGCGTCACCTGCAGCAGCGGGAACAGCGCCGGCGAGACGCTGCCCCCGCTCAAGTGGACGGAGCCGGACGGCCCCGTCCACTCCAGCGCGATCTCGCGGAAGGCTGCGAGGTGTTCGAACGACTCGGCGTCCTGCAGCAACGGCAGTGATCGGTTGGTGAGCGTCGCTCCACGGGCGCCGAGGGTCTCCCCCACCCGTACGATGCGATCGGCGTCGGGGAAGGGCAACGGTCTCAGGAGCAGGCCATTAACGACGCTGAACATCGCGGTGTTTGCGCCGATGCCGAGGGCGAGGGGCAGGAGCGCCGACACTGCGAACGCGCGCTGCGCCGAGAGCCGACGCAACGCAGACCGGACATCCCGAACCAGCGTATCCATGTCGCAGCCTATTCGGGGGAGCCTTCCCAGTTCTGCGCCCGTTGTTCAGCCTCCTCGATCTGCTCTGATGTCATGCGCATGGCGGCGAGGCTATGCAGCTGGTCGGCTCCCTGGATGTTGCTGCCGCTACCTGACGCGGCGCGGGTCAACCACATGTAGGCCGTGATGTAGTCTCTCACCACGCCGAACCCGTTGACGTACCCCATCCCGAGGAGGACCTGTGCGCCGGCGTCGCCGCGCTCGGCCGCGAGGCGGGCCCAACGCACTCCTTCCTCGTGATCCTGCGGGGCGCCCATGCCGTTGAAGTGCGCTGCGGCGACGAGGGCTTGGGCGCGAACGTTCTCCTGCTCAGCGGCAATCCGGGCCCAACGAATACCTTCCTCCTGGTCCAGCGGGGTGCCGCGACCGTTGTAGTACGCCACGGCGAGCCGCGCTTGGGCTTCTGCGTCTCCCTCCTCGGCCAAGGCCAAGTCCGCCTCGAAGGCGGCCTTCTGGGCCCGCACTTCCTTGTCTGAGAACTCGGCGGGGAG
>JAPPGX010000055.1 GCA_028877265.1 Acidobacteriota bacterium | reverse complement strand
GGAGCCGGTGTTCGGCGACTGGAGCAGGACGGTCGAGGGCACGACGGACAGCCCGCCCGCGCCGGTCACCACACAGCTGTCGGCGCCCACCGGCCTCCGCGCCGACGACGAGACAACGACCACGATCACGCTTAGCTGGGGAGAGGTGGAAGACGCCGAGAGCTACGAGGTCCAGCAACAGCCCGCCGACGGCGGCTGGGGCCCGGCCTCGTGTGGTGGCGACGACTCAACGGTGAGTGTGGAGGAATGCGAGGTGACCGGACTCACCCGGGGAAGCGGCTACGGCTTCCAAGTCCGCGCACATCCGGACCCCGATGACGACAGGCTGCGGTCCAGCGAATGGAGTTCCACGGCTTCGGCACGGACCTCCGGTCCCGCTCCAGTCGATCCTGTCACGGGTGGGGATGACCAGTTGGACATCACTTGGGAATCAAAGGAAGCCTCGATCACTTGGTTCTGGGACGCGGCTTCCGACAACCGAATCGGCTATGTCACTGCAGTGCGGACCCCGACAGCCGATACTCCCCGGCCGGCGTGTCCGGCGCTCAATGATGACGCATGGTCTGCCGTGGATTACGCGAACCGTCGCATGATCACCACCAGCGACGGCACGGAAAGCGGCACCGCCCTTACTGCGGGCACCGTGGCAGGTCTCTGTGTGAGGAGAACCTGGATGGACGATCAGGGGAGCCAGCAGTACGGCCCCGCGTCCTTGGCTTGGGCGACAACGTCGCCCAATGAGGGAACCGTACCTACCGGCGGCGTTGCGGCCGGAATGAAACCGGCGGGAGGTACCAAGACAAACGCCATCGACTGGTATGTTGCCTTGGAGAGCGGTTTCGACTACAACGTTCAGATCGTTTCAAAGACTTACGACGGTACAGACGACCTGGATTGTGCAGACGCTAGTGGCGCCGTTACGAAGCTGAAAGGTACGAGACACCGGTTGTCCAACCCATCGACCTATACCACGTACACCGCGTGTGTAATGGCTGAGAATGGCGACGGTTCGTCCGGTTCCTTCAAGTTGGCCACATACCATACGCCACCGAAGGCACCCGCGTTTGGGGCAATCACCCTACCCAAGTACACCCGTGGAGATGTAAGCGAAACCACCGCCGGTGCGTGGAGTGGGAACATGGTGTGGCCCTTTGGCGGTGAACCCGATGCATCAACCCAGTACGACATGGCGGTCATACGGTCAACGTCCGAATCCGCGTTGCGGACTCAAGCCCAGTGCACCACTGGTTTCTCAACGAGTCCCACCATCACCGCCACCGGGGAAGCGGGGAATAGGGCGTTCCAGGTCACACTAGCGCACGACGACAGCTTAGTCAGTCTCCAAGTGGCGCCGGATGGCACTGCCGACGTGAAGACCTACATCCACACATGTGTCCGCGCAAAGCTCTCGGGTACTCAGGCCACGACTGTCGGCCCGTGGAAGGTGGACGCTCAGACGCTCACGGCAACGAAACACAGTCCGTAGGCTGAGGAGCGTTTCAGATTGCGGAGTGCATGAGCGCCAACCCAGCGTGTTCGACGCGCGCTACGGGTTGGCGTTCGTGCCTCTCCCGTGACTAACGTCGGATGTTCGCGCTTTCTTCGGGCGGAAGTTCCGAAAGGAGACCCAAGAGAGGTCACCGCCAAGGACTAAGCGGAGGCCGGGAACGCCAAGCGTAAGGGTTACGCGAGCGGTCGCCTCAGCCGGGGCGCCGGTATCACGCTCGCGAGTCCGGAGCGCTGCCCGTGACGTCCGGAACGAGAAGATCATCGAAACCGCGGTGACGATCGATCCGAGGACGTGTCTTGATGGCAATGAGACCGCAAGCCGGCTGTTCCGTCGTCCGACGGTGGTTCACGATTCGCGGCCGCCTGATTCTGGCGACCCGAACCACCGCCAGCGTTTCCCGGCCAGCCGCGACCGGGATTCGGATCGTGGACGTTCGCGCTGGCTTCCACGTGTGGGCCTGGGATCCCGTAGAAGGCGCGACCGGCCACCAGCGCCATGCGTTGCCAGACGGCACTCCCGTGTGGGAACGGCCGCCCCTTCAGGGCACGGTGGAACCGACCTTCCGGGCGGACCGATTGGAGCCGGGCACGGTGATGGTGTTCTTCGTGCACGTCATCCGGGAAACTGCACGGGCGTGCGGTCGGCCCGTGGTGGGATCCGACAACCGGGGAGACCTTGCCACCTCCGTCCCCTCCGATGACCGTGACCGGGACGGTGCGGGCCAGCGGCGGGCCGGGTTTCTGTTGTGGCGGGCGCGCTGGTGCGGGCCAGGAACGCACCGGGGCGGTTCACGCGCCGCGCCCAACCCGCATCGGCCCGCCATGCCCCCACGACCGAACGCTTACACGCTTACTGCGAACGCGCGAACGTAAGCGTTCGGTCGTGGGTGTATGAGAAGGGTGTCAATGGGCGTCGAAAACGGCGCACTTCTGGGCTTCGAAAATGGCGCACTTTTTCGGGGAAGGCCGCGTCTGACACGGACGCAGGGAGTGGAGGGAGCGAAGCGACCGGAACGACCGAACGTCCGTGTCAGACGCGAGCGCCGCTTCACTGTGTGGCCTCCTCGTCTGTATCTGGGTTCTTCCTCGCGGGGGCCTGGTGGAGCGTCCGCGCCAGCTCTCCCCGCTTCCGCATCCGGTAGCTGTTCCCCCGGATGTTCACGATGTGGCAGTGGTGGAGGAGCCGGTCCAGGAGCGCCGCGGCCATCACCTCGTCCCCCAGGATCCCGCCCCATTCCTCGAACCCCTTGTTCGAGGTCAGCACCGTGGATCCCCGCTCGTAGCGCTCGTTGATCAACTGGAAGAACAGCGTCGCCCCGTTCCGGGTCACCGGCAGGTAGCCGATCTCGTCCACCACCAGCAGCGCGGGATACGTCAGGATCCCCAGCCGGCGCCGCAGTTGCCCCTTCCGCTCCGCCGCCTCGAGGGACTCCACCAGGTCCCGCAGCGAGCCGTAGTAGACCTTCCGGCCGTGCTGGGCTGCCCGGATCGCCAGACTGATCGCCAGGTGGGTCTTCCCCACCCCCGGAGGACCCAGGAAGACCACGTTCTCCTTCCGCCGGACGAAGTCCAGTTCGTGCAGCGAGTCGATCTGTTCCCGGCGCAGCGAGGGCTGGAAGGTGAAGTCGAAGTCCTCCAGTGTCTTCACCGCCGGGAGCCGGCTCGACCGCATCGCCGCCTCCAGACGCCGGGTGTTCCGCAGCGCGATCTGCGCCTCCAGGAGCCTCTCGATCGCTTCGGATCCGCCCAGCGAACCGCTGTCCACCCCTCGCAGCACCTCGTCCAGCGCCTCCAGGGAACCCGGCATCTTCAGGTCCACCAACTGGCCGCTGATCCGTTCGTGGCGCGATACCGACGTCATCTCCCAACCTCCCCAAGCAGGCCATACGCCGAAAGGCTCCGGCGCTCCACCTCCACCCGCGGCAGCAGCGCCTCC
>JAPPGX010000126.1 GCA_028877265.1 Acidobacteriota bacterium | reverse complement strand
GAGTTGTGTATATGAGACAGGGTTCGCGGCGGTGGCCGGGACGCGCCGAGTCCGAGAGGCGCGAGCCCCCTGGGGGGCCGCGGATGTCCGCGCTCTGCCGGCCGGCCGCGCGGGGCGCGGGCGATCCGGACCGGACGCGGGGGCCGGGTGCGAACGGGACGCCGGGCACGGGCGGAGCGGGGCAGCGCTCTCTGAAGCGCCGCCTCGAAGCGAAAGCCGCCGAACCGGCCGTCCGCCGGCAGGCCGGGCTCGATCGCGATGAGCGGCGCGAGCGTGAACCGGGCGTAGCCCTCCGAGGCGAGATCGAGGATGTCCCCTTTCCAGCGCTCCCAGCCGATCAGGAAGTCCAGGGCGTCCTCGTCGAGGTCCGCGAGGTTGACCTCGAGAACGCGCGCCGCGGGGTCCGCGTCCTGGGCGGACGCCGCCGGCGCCAGCAAGAGGCCCGCGGCCAGCAATATGAAACCCCGCATCTCGGGGAGATGGTACGCAATCCCTGTGCCTGCCGTGGTGCAACGGGCCCACAGTGCGGGACGCCGCGATGTGGAGCGGCAGTGCGCACCGGCAAACCCCCGCGCCATCGTTCCGGCCGGAGTTCCGCTCCCGGGTACCCTTGGCCGTCGCTCAGCACCCGGGAGGCGCCTGCACCATGCGAGACCACACTTCTCTTTCCGGCCGGATTCCCGCCGCGGTTCTGGCTGCGTTGCTCGTTGCCCCACTCGCGTTTGCGCAGGGGGGCACCGAGGCCGCCCTCGAAGCGGAGTGGGCGCGTCTCGAGCCGCTGTCCGGAGGCGTGTTGGGGCTCGCGGCGGTGCACCTCGAGACCGGGCGGACCGCCTACCTCCATCCCGACGATCCCTTCCCGATGGCCAGCACCTACAAGGTTCCCATCGCGGTGGAAGTCCTCCGCCGGGTGGACGCGGGCGAGTTCGGCCTGGACCACATGATCGACCTGGAGCTGTCCGACCTCTCGCCGGGAAGCGGCACCCTCAGCCGGCTCTTCGACGATCCCGGCGTGTCGCTCTCCATCCTGAACCTGATGGAGCTGATGCTGCTGATCAGCGACAACTCGGCGACCGATCTCTGCCTCCGGGCCGCCGGGGGCGGGGAACGGGTGACCGCGCGGATGAGGGAGCTCGGCGTCGAGGGGGTCGTGGTCGCCCGCTCCACGGCGGACCTGATCACCGACTACGTGGGCGCCGAGGGACTCCCGCCGCGGGACGAGCGCACTCGCGCGACCTACACCGAGCACTACGGAAAGGTCTCGGACGAGGACCGCGCCGCGGCCCGCGACGGATTCGAGGAAGATCCCCGCGACACCGCAACCCCGCGGGGGATGGCCGACCTGCTGGTCAAGATCTGGAACGGCGAGGGGTTGTCGCCGGAGAGCCGGGACCTGCTCATCGACATCATGGAGCGCTGCGAGACGGGCGCCGGCCGACTGAAGGGCCGTCTGCCGGAGGGCACCGTGGTCGCCCACAAGACGGGCACCATCGGGCGCACCACGAACGACGTGGGGATCATCTACCTGCCGTCCGACGCCGGACACGTGGCGATGGTCGCCTTCGTGAAGGAGTCGGACGATCCAGTGCCGGACCGCGAGCGGGCCATCGCCGAGGCGGCGCGCGCCGCCCACGACTACTTCCTGTTCGTGCGCTAGCAGCCACCCGGGGCCTGGTTGTCGCTGGCGGCCGCCCCGGGGAAGGCCAGGAATCTTGGTGCGTCAGCCAGTCTTGACCATCTCTGGCTGATTTCGCCATCGATGGCGAAATCCGGCCCAAAGAGGCTTGTGAGAGCATCCGATCGAGGTGTGGAGAACGGCGAACATACGGAGCCAGCCGGTATAACCGACACTTGGACGCTGGCGTCCTTGCACCGGCGCCGCCCTCAGGCGCTCGAGATCTCCCGGAGCGCGCCGAGCAGGGCCTGGTGGTGCTCGGAGAGGCCGACCGAGATCCGGAGGAAGGTCGGCAGGCCCCAGCCGGCCCCGTCCTGGACGTAGATCCCGCGCCGGAAGAGTTCCCACACGACCGGCAGCGCCTCGCTTCCGAGGTCCGTCATCAGGAAAGGCGCGCGGTGTGGCCAGGAGACGCAGCCCTGTTCCGTGAGTCCGGTGCGCAGCTCGGCGAGGCCGTCGTCAATCGTCTGTACGTACTGGTCGACGTGCTCGCGGTCGGCGAGCGCCGGACCGCAGGCGATCGCCGCCGCGGTGTTGAGGCCGAAGTCGCCCCACCAGACGCCGGTCGCCTTGTCGAACATCGGACCCGACCCGATCACGTAGCCGACGCGGAGGCCGGCCATGCCGTACGCCTTCGAGAAGGTGCGGGCCACGATGACGGGTCCGCCGGTCAGCGCCTGCGCGACGGCGTCCTCCGGGAGGAACTCGGCGTAGGCCTCGTCCACGATGAGGATCCCGCCTTCGGGTACCGCTTCGGCGAGTGAGGCAATCTCGTCCCTGGACACCGCGGCCCCGGTCGGGTTGTTGGGGTTCGCGAGATAGACGATCCGGGTGTCGGGCCGGATGGCGGCGCGCATCGCCGCGACGTCGAGCGTTCCCTCCGGTCCCATCGGGGTGCGGATCACCTCGGCGCCGACCTGTGCCGCCACCCCGCCGCACCAGCCGTAGGTGATCTCGGGAAGGACGAGACTCGTCGTGCCCGGCTTCAGGAAACCCCAGGGGAGGAACTGCAGGAACTCGGTGGAGCCGCAGCCGACGAGGACGTTCTCGCGGCGCGCGCCGTGGTGCGCGGCGATCTGGTCGCGGACCGTTTCGGGATAGTTGTAGCGGTTCCCGGCGGCGAGGCCGTCGGCGGCGATGGCGGCGAGCGCCTTCGGGGAAGGTCCGAGCGGATTCTCGTTGAAGCCGATCCGGACGGCGTCCTCGGCGAAGCCCCCTTCCGGGAAGACCGGGACCGAACCCATGGCGTCCGCCGCGCTTTCGGCCGGGGCGGGTTCCCGCGCCGCGTCCTGCGTGGCCGGAGCGGTGTCACATCCGGGGAGGGCGCCGGCGGTGGCGGCCCCCGCCGCGGTGGCCGCGACGGCCCTCAGGAACGCGCGGCGGCTCGGGCCGAGGCCGGTGGGGTAGCACTCGAAGCCGAGGGGTCGGGAGAGGGGAGCGAAGGGCGCGTGGGACATGGGGACCTCCCGGATGCGGCGGGCCCTGGAGAGGGTACGGGCTGCCTCCGGGACGGCGCCATCGGGAGTCGCGTGGCGTGTTGTTGTGAGAATGCAGTCCCGTGGGTCCGCCGACAGCCGTGGCGACGCCGCCTCGGAGCGCCGGCCTCCGGCCGGCATCGCGCGGGAGCGCGAAACCCGCGCTGGTGACGCTCCTTTCCCTGAAGATGGGGGTTCACTCCGGCTCGTTTCGGGCGGTGTGCATGCGTTCCCGGAGGGGATGGCGCCATGGGAATCGGCTGCGGCGTGCGTTTCGCGGCCTGCGGCCGCGATGCCGGC
>JAPPGX010000174.1:1002-3469 GCA_028877265.1 Acidobacteriota bacterium | reverse complement strand
GTCGGCGTCCCAGACGTCGCGGGTGTCGAACTCGTCCCGCTCGGGGGTCGCGCCGAACAGCGCCGCGTGCTCGCAGGCGGTCGCGGTGGCGGACTGCTCTGCGCTCTCGAAGGTGTCGATATCGAAGGTCATGACGATCTCCCTTGACCGGTTCCACGTTCGGGGCCGATCCCCGTTGTGATGTCCTGTTGGGACACGCGCGCACAGGGCGAGCACCTGGCCCTAGAAGGTCTTGGGCGGAGCTGGTGCGGAAAGTTGCCGAACTTGGTGCGGAAGATCGCTCCGCGATCTTCACGGTCGGCAACTTTCACGGTCCGCCCTAGAGCTTCTTGGGTCAGGCCGCAGGGAGCGCAGCGACCGGAGGACCCGGAGGGTTGCTGGCCCGAGCACGTGTGGCACAATGGGACTTCACATCGCAGGCCAATTCCTCTCCACCTGCACGGACCCCATGGGCGGTTCCGCCCGGCACGGTGTCCGAAACGAGCCTCCGGCCTCACCGCCATGCCTGCCAAGCGAAGCGCGGAGCACGCGCCAGCGTGCGGAGGCGAGAGGGATTGGAGCGGTTATCGCCGGGAGCGCCAGCGAGTGGCGATTTGAGCGGAAAGCCCGGCCGCGAAGCGGCTCGCCCAAATCCTTCCGTGCCCACCGCGATGCCCGGGCCGATATGCACCATGCCCTGAGCCATCGCGCTCACCGGTAGAACGGGTGGCTCTCGACCCACTGCTCCGTCTCGTCTCGGAGCCGGCTGCGCTCGGTCACGCGCTTCCATCCCCGCCAGTCCTCTGCCAGCCAGATCAGGTAGTGAAAGCGGCCCGGGCAGAGGACGTCCTCGTCCTTGAAGATGTCTCCGATGTACTCCCCCGAACGGTAGATTCGCACCTCGTCCGGCGCGGTGAGCTGGAACGAGAGGTCGGTGCGATAGCGCCCCATGGGAGTGCTCCTCGATCGGCTGCGGGCGGGCCGGGCGGCGGCGATGCGTTGTGCGCGAAGCGCGCACGCAAGGCCCGCCCAGACACGGGCTCGAAACCGGCAGCAAAAAAATGGGCGACCGCCGAAACGGCCGCCCGAGTTGGGAGGGAGGAGTGGAACCGGCGCTAGAAGGGGATTTCCACGCCGGACTCGTCGACCTGTGCCGGGGCGCCGCCGGCCGGCATGCCCCCGCCGTTCGCCGGCGCGGTCTCGGCCTGGGCGCCGTTGCCGTTGGCCCGGTTCGGCTTGTCGTAGAACTGGACCCGGTTGCCCGGCACGACCAGGATCTCGGTCGCGAAGCGGTCGGAGTCCTCGCCCTCGCGGCGCCAGCGACGGGTCCGCAGCTTGCCCTCGACGCTGATGAAGCGGCCCTTCTTCGCGTGCCGCTCCAGCATCGAGATCAGCCCGTCCTGGAACGTGACGACCCGGTGCCACTCGGTCTGGTCGACCTTCTGGCCGGACTTGTCGAAATACGACTCATCGGTCGCCACCGACAGGTTCGCGACCCGCCCGCCCGAGGCGAGGTGGTTGATGACGACGTCGCCGCCGAGGTGGCCGACGATTTCCGCGTAGTTCTTTCCGAACGCCATGGCTATCTCCTTATGGCTCTGGATTCTGACGATGGTTTCCGAACGACGGGAGACCGGGACGATCGCTCCCCCCGGCCCCCCGCCGCTCACCTTCTCCAAGCCCCCCTCTAACTCCCGTCCGCCGGGGCCTCGCGGTCGGGGCAGCGCCGGGCCCGGTCGTCGGCCAGCGCCTCCCTGACCGAGCGGGCGTCGAGGCCGAGCAGTTCCAGCAGCGCGCCGCCGGACGGGGCGATGGGATCGTGGTCGCAGTCGAATCCGAACATGGCGGAAACCTCCTTCGCGGGTTGCCGCGCCCGGTAGCGAGGGAACCCCTCCCTCTCTCCCCACCGGGCGCTTGCCCGGCGAAAGCCCCTCTCCACCTCCCGGCCGAACCGAGTCCGGTGCCGACGCGAGCGCCCCCGCCCCGGCCGCTACCGACGGGGTCCGATGGCGAAGCGGAATGCGCGGTGGCGATGTCGGAGGGCTTCAGTGCAGGGTGCTGCCGTTCATGCCGGCGGCGCCGGCGCGGAGGCAGCGCGCGGCGAGCGCCGTCCAGGCGGCGCGGTCGAGGCCGAGCGCGCGGTTCAGCGAATCGCACACGGCCAGGCCGTCCGCGCGATTCAGCGCGACCAGCGCGGTGGGGATGGCGAAGGTGAATCCCTCGACCAAAATGCGGATCTGCGGCGGTTCGCCGTCTTCGTCGGCGGCCGGATAGAAGCAATAGGTGGGGTCGTCGGGCAGGTTGGCGGCCATGGCGAAAGCTCCTTCGCTGGGGTCGGCCCGGAGGACGCCGGGACGGCAATATGTATGGGTGCGGGTTCGCGGACGGGGGGGCCGCCCCGCCCCCCCCCAAAACCCCCCCCCCCCCCCCCCCCCCGGGCGGCGCCCAAAAAAAAAAAAAAAAATGGGGGGGGGGCGGCGAGCCCCAA
>JAPPGX010000174.1:0-992 GCA_028877265.1 Acidobacteriota bacterium | reverse complement strand
GGTGGGCGCCCTTGCCTAACGCCCCTGCGGGGGGGGCGGCCGGGAGCCCGCGGGGACGTTAATTTGTTGGGGGGGGGGGGGGCGGCGGGGGGGCGCCCCCCCCCCAACCCCCCGCCCCCCCGCGCCCCGGCCCGCCGGTCAGGTCCAACTCGTAAACGAACTCATGGGCGAGGCGTCGCAGAGCACCTCGACCTGGTCGCGGGCCAGCTTCTCGAAGGCGAGGCAGAGCGCGACGTCGGCCTCGCTGTCGAAGGTGCCGACCTCGCGGCCGGTGGCGATCTCGATCACCGTCCAGCTCGGGTCCCAGACCGGGATGCCCTTGAAGTGCTGCGAGCGGTGATAGGAACGCTCGGCGCACGGCGCGCAGCGACTGGCCCCCTGGGAGGGCGCGCCGCAATCGGTGCACTGGCCGCTGGCGCGCCGCTCGGCATAGCGCCGCCGCGCGTTCTCGTTCCGGCGCTCCGGCGACTGCTGCGCGTAGTGGAGGAGGGCGCAGGGGCCGCAATAGGTCATGCCGTCGAAGGCGGGCGTGCCGCACTTGGTGCAGAGCCCGGCGGCCCGGCGCTCGGCATACTTGCGGCGACCCCGAACCCGGCGCTTTTCCTTGCAGGAGGCGCAGGTGGCCGTGCCCTCGATTTCCGGCGGCTCACCGCACTTCACGCAGAGCCCCGCCGCGCGCCACGCCTTCTTGCGCCGCTTGTGCCTGGCTCGGGCCGCCCGGCGCTTGGCCTCGGGGTCGGCCCCGCCATAGGGCTTTCCGGCAGCCTTGCCGGCGGCGTAGCGGGCGCGGTCGTCGGCGCGGCGCTGCCCCAGGCAGGGTTCGCAGGTGACGCGCCCGGGCGCCGCCGGGGCGTTGCCGCAGGACGTGCATATGCCCTCGGCGCGGCGCGCCTCGGCCACGCGGCGGTTGCGCCCGCGCTCGTACTAGCGCGTCTTCTCGGGATCGCGGCGCGGAATGCCGGCGGCCCGGAGCCCCGCGGCCCAGGCCCGCC
>JAPPGX010000142.1 GCA_028877265.1 Acidobacteriota bacterium | reverse complement strand
GTCTGGCGGGGGGCCGGGGGGCGCTTATGTCGCTGGGCCCTTTCGCCTGCCATGGGTTGCGTTTGGTGGGGGGTTTTTCCCCCGGGGGGGGGGCGGCGCGCCGGGCCGCCCACGTCGCAACGCCACACCTCTCCCGGGGCCCTTTGTCTGCTCCTCTGTGCGATCCTCACGCCCACCCGGGCCGCCGCCCAGACCCCCGCCCCCCGCGAGATCCGGATCGGCCTCGCCGACGCCGTCCCGGCGGCCCGGATCTCGGCCGCAGTCCCCTTCGTCCTGCGCGCCGGCGAACTCGCGATCGAAACCACCGATGCGCTCATCTCGCCCGAAACCGGGGCCGGGGAATCCGTCCTTGCACTGGGCTCCTTCGCGGACGAGGCCCGGGCCCGCGAAGTCGCCGAGGCCTTTCGCGAGGAGCGTCCCGACGGTCCCGAGGTCCGCGTCCGGCGCGATCCGGAGACCGGCCGCTATCTCGCGGTCCTGTCCTCGGGCCCCGGCGCCGACGCCAACGCCGTGAGCCTGCGGGACGGCGGCTTCCCCGAAGCCGGGACCTTCCTGATTCCGGCTCCAGCGGGGGAGGCCCTCGTGGTCCGCCCCTTCGGCGGTTCGCCGATCCGCTTCTCCGCCGGGGTGTCCCTGACCGCCGAGCCCCCGGCGGGCGGGTTCCTCGAATGGGAAGGAAGCCCTTACCGTGGTTCGTTCACGGTGCTCCGCAGCGGGACCGGCGTGACCGTCGTCAATCGGACGAACCTCGAGGAGTACCTGTTCGGCGTGGTGCCCCGCGAGCTGCCGCCCGATCTCTTTCCGGAGGTCGAGGCCCTGAAGGCGCAGGCCCTCGCGGCCCGCACCTACGCCCTCACCCCGCGGGACGCCTACCTGCGCCGCGGCTACGACCTCTGCAGCGGACCGGCCTGCCAGGTCTACGGCGGGGTGGCGGCCGAGCACCCGCTCTCCACCGCGGCGATCCGGGAGACCGCCGGCGAGGCGATCTTCCACGACGGCCGGCTCATCGACGCCCTCTATACCGCCGCCTGCGGGGGCCACACCGAGAATGCGGAGAACGTCTTCTCGAACCCGACGCCTTACCTGGTGGCCCGGGCGTGCATCCGGGAGGCCGGCGGGGTCCGGCTGGAAGGCGCGCCGGCGGACGGTCCGCTGGATGCCGCCGTCGTCCGGATTGCGGGGGCGCCGATGCCGGGTTGGAGCGGAGCCGGACTCTCCGGTGCGGCCACCCGCGAGGAGGCCGCGGACGTCCTTTCGGCGGCGGTCCGGTGGCTCGGACTCCCGTCGTGCGAACCGGACCGCGCCCCCGGGAGAGAGCTGCCGCTCGGCGCGTTCGGCCGGCTGGTGGAGGAGATCCGCTGCCGGGAACCGGGAGCTCCGGCGCTCGGTCCCGGCCCGGACGGCGGCGAGCTGGCCCGCGAGGGTGATCCGGCGCTTGGCCGGCTGCTCGCCGAAGGCCTGCTGGATCCGAGCGAACGGGGGCTCGATCCGGCCCGGCCGGTGAGCCGGCGGGAAGTCATCGGGGTCGCGGCGTCGCTGCTCCGCCGGGACGGGACGCTCTTCCGGCGCGGCCAGATCCGGGAGGTCGCGGTCCTCGACGGCTGGGTTCGCATCACGCTCGAAGAGGACGGCAACGGGACCGCGCTTGACGAGCCGCCGCTGATTCGACTCGGGTCACGTGGCGGCGAACGCCTCTTCCGGGAGATCCGTCCCACCCGCACCCCGGGCCGCGACGATCCGCCGCCGCTCGCGGTGCCGACCGGCGAGCTGCGGCTCCGCGTCGGGGACTTCGTGCGCTACCACGCCGCCGCCGGGCGGGCGGTGGGCGAACCCGTCCCCTTCGACCTGCTGGTCCTGGAAGACCTCGGCGACGCCGAGGACCGCTTCTCCCGGCAGAGTTCGTGGTTCGTTCCGAAGAACAACGCCGACCTCTCGGCGGCGGTGAACGAAGTGAAGCCCATCGGCCGGATCGTCGCCCTCGAACCGCTCGAGTTCGGCGCCTCGGGCCGGATCGTGCGCCTCGAGATCGTCGGGACCACCGGGAGTCTCGAACTGCGGGGACTGCGCATCCGGCGCCTGCTGGGTCTCGCCGAGAACCTCTTCCGGGCCGAACCCCGGCGCGGTGAGGACGGCGGCGTCACCGAGTGGTGGTTCTCCGGAAGGGGCTGGGGCCACGGTCTCGGCCTCTGCCAGGCCGGGGCGTACGGCATGGCCGCCGCCGGGGCCGGCTACCGGGAGATCCTGGCCCACTACTACCCGGGGACCGAGATCCGGCCGGCTCCGTGAGCTGGCGGGCCGGGTTCGCCTTCTCGCCGGGTCAGTTGCGCGCCGGCGGCGTGCTCGTCCTCGTCCTGCTGCTGATCGCCCTCCTTCGCCGTCTTGGGTAGCCCGTCTCAGGAGCCCGTCTCCGGGCCGCTCGTCCTGGCGCTCGTGGGACCGACCGCCAGCGGCAAGTCGGACCTCGCGCTCGAAGTCGCGGATTCGCTGCCGTTTCCGGTCGAGATCGTCTCCTGCGACGCCTTCCAGATCTACCGGCGCCTCGACATCGGCTCCGGGAAACCGACGCCGGAGATGCGGGCCCGCCGGCCGCACCACCTCCTCGACGCGCTCGATCCCGACGATCCGTGCACCGCCGGCCGCTACGCGGAGCTTGCGGCCGCCGCGGTGCGGGACATCTTGCGGCGCGGGGCGGTCCCGCTGGTCGTCGGCGGCAGCGGCCTCTACTTCCGGGCGCTCCGCGACGGGATCTTCGAGGGGCCCGAGCCCGACCCGCGCCTGCGGGCGAGGCTCGAGGCGATCTATCGCCGGCCGTCCGGGCCCCGCTGGATGGAACGGCTGCTCGCCCGCATCGATCCCGCGGTGCATCGCCGGGTGCATCCGAACGACCGGGTGCGCCGGGTCCGGGCTCTCGAGGTGGCGCTGGCCGCGGGAGAGCCCATCTCCCGGCTGCAGGCGACCCGCCGTCCCCCGCTTCCCGAGGCGGGCTGGCGGATCGCCGGCCTCGATCCGCCGCGCGACCTCCTCGAAGCGCGGATCGTCCGCCGGGTCCGGGGCATGTTCGCCTCCGGCCTGGTCGAGGAGGTCCGGGCCCTCGGCGACCGCTACCCGGGGGAATGGCCGGGGCGGCTCGCGATCGGCTACCGCGAGGTGCTTGGAGTGCTGGCCGGGGAGCCCGGACCTCGCGAGCTCCCCGACCGCCTCCGCGCCGCGGAGGAGCGGGTGGTGATCGCCACCCGCCGCTACGCGAAACGGCAGCTCACCTGGTTCCGGGCCGAGCGGGACGTGAACTGGGTCCGCGGCGCGGCCGGCGACCCGGCAGCGCTCGAAGGCGCGGAGCGCGTGTTCCTCGCACCAGCCTAGCCCCGGCTGGGACCGCCGGTCTTCAGACCGGCACCGCGGCGCTCCGCGCCGCGCACGGCCCAACCTCGTCCCTCCTCACGGCCGCACCGCATTGGGCCCGGTTACCGACCAAACAGGAATTGAGGCCCGGGGGG
>JAPPGX010000091.1:4498-34935 GCA_028877265.1 Acidobacteriota bacterium | reverse complement strand
GGGGCGCGGGGGGGGGGGTGTGGGGCGGGCGCCCCCCCCGCCCGGGCCCGCCCCCCGGCGCCCCCGCGGCGCGCGGGCGGGCCCGGCGGGGGCGCCCCCCCCCCCCACGGCGCTTCGCTGCTCACCCTCACGGTCCGGCCTGGCTGGCGCCGGTCGAGTCGCGCCCGTTCGCAGGATCACGGAATGGTGATCCGCTCACCCGGGAGCGGCGGCGTGTGCGCCGGGACCCGGTGGGCCCGGACCCGCTGCTCGAAGGCGTAGCCGAGGGCGAGGAGGCGAGGTTCGCTGAACGCCCGGCCCAGGAACGAGATGCCCACCGGAAGTCCTCCCCCGGTGAACCCCGCGGGCACGATCAGGTCCGGAAACCCGCTCATGTTGGCCAGGCGCACGGGGGAGGGTCCGTAGAGATCCGGCGGCCGATCGATGAGCGCCGGACGCGTCGGAGAGGTCGGATAGACGATGGCGTCGAGGTCTTCCTCGTCCATCAGGCCTTCCACCAGGGCACGGACCAGCGGGAGCGCGTGCTCCCGCACGGCGATGTGGGCGTAATCGGTGACCTCCCCGCTGGCGTTCTCGCGAAGAAACAGGCTCCAGCGTCCCGGGTTGGGACGCAGCCCGTCTCCGTGGGAGGGCAGTCTCATGGAACGCTCGACCAACTCGTCGAGCGTCTGCGGAACCCCGTCACCCAAACCTTGCAGGTACTCCGCGATCTGCTTGCGGAACTCCGGCCAGCGCACCGTCAGGTAGAAGTCGCTCTCGACCTCGAGCAGCCACTCCGGGAAGCGCACGTCCACAACCTCGGCCCCGGCGTCGCGCATCGCATCGAGCGCCGCCTCGATCGCCCAGTCCACCTCGCGGTCGGTGCCCATGAAATCGCGGGCCACGCCCAGACGCGCCCCGGCCAGCGCCTCAGCGTCCAGGAACTGCGTGTAGTCGTCGTGGAACTGCCCGGCGCTCCTCGACGTGGCCGCATCCGCATCGTCCACTCCCACCATCGTTCCCAGCGAGACCGCCACGTCGTACACGCTGCGCGCCATCGGCCCGCCGGTGTCGAAGGAAAGCGCCAGCGGCACGATGCCGTCGCGGCTCAGGAGCCCGAGGGTCGGCTTGAGACCCGCCAGTCCGTTCGCGGTGGAGGGGCCGCGAATGGAGCCCCCGGTGTCCGAACCCAACCCGACAAAACCGTAGCCGGCCGCGACCGCCGCACCGGTGCCGCCGGAAGAACCGGCGGGCGTGCGGGCGGGATCGTGCGGATTCCGGGTGATTCCGCCGAGCGAACTCATGGCGCCCCCGGAGGCGAACTCGCTCAGGTTCACCTTGGCCAGCACGATCGCGCCGGCCTCCCGCAGTTTCCGCACCACGAAGGCATCGTCCGGGGGCCGCGAGTCCTGGAGCAGGAAGGACCCCGCGGTCGTGGGAATGTCCGCGGTGTCGAAGTTGTCCTTGAGGAGGACCGGGATCCCGTGCAGCGGGGAGCGGCGCCCGGACCGCTCCCGCTCCGCGTCCATTTCCCGGGCCCGCTCCCGGGCGTTCGGATTCACCGAGATGACGGCGTTGATCCGCGGCCCCTGATCGTCGTAGGCGGCGATCCGCGCCAGACACAACTCGACGAGCCGCTCGGCGGTCAGGACGCCGGCATCCACCGCCTCGTTGATCTCGGCGATCGTGGCGGTGGTGAGGTCGATCTCACGGGACTGCGCGGACTCGCTGGGGGCGGCGGACAGGAGGGCCAGGGCGGCGAGCGCCCCGGCCAGGAAGACAGCGGGGAACGGCAGAGGACGGCGCATGGCGCCATCGTATCCGCCGGGCCGGTTCGGGTGGATGACCGGGAAGGGAACCACTCGGGGGGTAACCGTCGCGCCGCGCGCGGCGCGCCAGTTGCTGTGGAAACGCAATCCTGCGGGCTGGCCAACAACCGCAATGGCGCCGCCGGCTTGGAACGCCGGCTTCAGCCGGCACCGCGGCCCAGAGGGCCGCGGGCGGTTCATCGCTATCCCGGTCCATTGGCGCCGCGCAGCCGCCCCATCCCGGCGAACGAGGTCCGTCCCGCCGCCCGCCTTCGGCCGGCTGTGCCGGCTGAAGCCGGCGTTCCAAGCCGTACGCGCCTCCTGGCAGATCAGCCCTACGCGCTCTGCGGGCCTTCGGCCCGCGTGCCGGCCTGAAGGCCGGCGGTCCCGCCGGCGCTCCCGCCGGCGCGCGGTCAGTTCGCCGAGATGCGGAGGCGCGGATCCTGGCGGAGCCGCGTAAGCGCTTCCGCCTCGAGCTGGCGCACCCGCTCCCGGGTGAGGTGAAGCTCGCGCCCGATCTCTTCCAGGTTCGCCTCCGGACCGCCCAGAATCCCGAAGCGGCGCTTGAGCACGTGCTGCAACCGGTCGGGGAGGTCCGAAATGGCATCCCGCACGTGCCGGCGCTGTTCGGCATCCGTGACGCCCTCGATCGGGTTCAATTGGTCCGGATCGGGAGTCAACTGGATCCGCGGCGTCCCGTCGGGAACCAGCGGCGCATCGAGCGAGTCGATCTGCGGCACCGAACGGAGCGCGTCGCGAAGCCTCTCCGGCGGCACGCCGATCTCGCGAGCGACGTCATCGGTGGACGGGAACTGACGCTTGCCGCGACGTGCCGGATCGTTCCGGTACCGCTGCTCGAGTTCCGCCCTGACCTTGGACGCCTTGCGATGGAGGTCCAGCTTGTTGATCGGGACCTTGATGGTGCGGGACTTCTGCGAGAGCGCGCGCCAGATCGCCTGGCGGATCCACCACGTGGCGTAGGTGGAGAACTTGAGGTTCCGCTCGGGCTCGAACTTGCGAACCGCCTGCATGAGTCCGATGTTGCCTTCCTGAATGAGATCGCCCAGCGGGAGTCCCTTTCCCCGGGACTGCTTGGCGATGGAGATGACGAGGCGCAGGTTCCCCTCGATCATCTTCTCGCGGTTCCTGTAGAAGGCCGCAAGGTCCTGGTTCGACGGATCGTCGGAGTTCTCGATGTCCTGCCAGGCCTTCTGCATGGCCCGGCTGTAGCGCTGCTCGTCGTTCTTGGTGAGCAGACGGTGCCGGTGCGTGTCCCGCAGATAGAGCCCCATCGAGTCCAGATCACCGGTCTGGTGCGTGTCGGGAGCGAGACCGAGTTCGGTCGCCGCATCGACCTCGTCCTCAGCGGACTCTTCCTCTTCTTCCTCGAGCTCGAACGCCTCGTCGACAAACTCGATGGTTTCGTAATCCGTACTCGTAGGGTCCATAGCGCCCTCCAGATGACTCCTTGTTTGGCCTACTTTTGTGTCTGTGGGGTGACAAGCACGCAGCGTGCCATCCTCACTGCTCCGACCGCTCCGTCTCCGAGCGGAACTCCGGGTCACCTCGGCACGAGGTGACTCAGTCCTCCTCACCCATGGGTAAAGGAGTAACGCCGCACCCGAACCAAGGGTTCCCTTCCCCGCGGATGGGACCTCGAATCGCCCCGGCGGGACCGAACGATTCGGCCCGACGTTTTCAGTCGAACTTGCAGTCCGACTGGGGCGGCTCGGAGAGCGGCAGTCGCACGATCCTGGCGCTGGACTTCAACTCGTCCACCCAGGCGGAAATCCGCCGATTCAGATCGCGCTGTTCAAGTATATTCCGAATCAGGCTCTCCACTTCAACCAAACTTGCCGGCGAGCCGGCGTCGAGGTCCGGGAGCAGCACGGTCCGGTAGTACTCCTCGACCTCTCGCTGAGCCACCTGCACCAGCGGCCGGAAGCGACGATCCACGTAGCGGTCCACGATCAGTTCCCGCTGGATGCGCTTCCGCAGGTAGTCCTCGGCGACACCGAGGCGCCGCAGCGTGGCGCGATAGTCCTCCGGGGTCGCGAACCGGTCCATGAGCGCCCGCAGCGTCGCCTCGCTTTCCTCTTCCGACGGCGGCTCCTGCAGGTACCGGCGGGCCTCGTGCTCCATGAGCCTGGCGTCGATGAGCCGCTCCAGCGCCTCCTCGAGGGTCGGGGCCGGCGTCGCCCCCGGCATCAGGGCGATCGCCTCGAGGACCTCCGAGTAGGTGATCGGTTCGCCGTTCACGACGGCGAGTACCCGATCGACCCGCGCGGCGCCCGCTCCCGGTTGCGTCTGCGTGGGCGCCCCGAGGCCGGCAACCCCCGGCAGGGCCGGGACGGGGCACAGCATCAGGACGACGCCCAGCACGAGGCGGGTGGACCACCGGGAGCGGCGCTCGCAGGAGCTCGGGCGCCTCCCCGCGATTCGGCCGTATCTGCGCACGGGAACAGTCTGGCACAGCCGGGGACGGTTGCCGGGTTCCGAGAGCCCCGCCAGGCAGGACGGCGTTGCGCCGTGCGCTGCGCGGTGGCGCAGCGCGTGCCGGCTGAAGCCGGCGTTCCAGGCCGCTAGAAGGCGTGGCCGATGGTGAAGTGCCACTGGCCCCGCGGGGCGTCACCGATGTCGCCCAACCGGATTCCGTAGTCGAACCGGAGCGGTCCCAGCGGGGTGTTCCACCGGAGCCCGGCGCCCACGTTGTGCCCCAGGTCCGCCAGGCGGAAGGAACCGACCTCGCTGTAGACGCCGCCGTGGTCCGAGAACACCGCGCCCCGGAGGCTTCCCAGAATGGGGAACCGGACCTCGACATTGCCCACGATGAGCATGTTCCCGCCGACCGGGTATCCGCTCGGATCGAGCGGTCCGGCGCGGTCCAGCTTGTAGCCGCGAAGGCTGGTGGCGCCCCCGGCGAAGAACCGTTCGGTGATCGGAACCAGGGCCGGCTCGTCCGCCCCCAGCGTCCACGCGAGGCCGAGCCGCCCGCTGACGGCCAGGACGACCTGTTCGCCGACGGGGAAGAACAGGTACTGCTGCCCCAGGCCCTTCACGAACGGCGCCCGGGATCTGAGGAGCGCCGATGACCACTCCACGTCCACGATTCCGAAACGGCCCCGGCGGGGATCCACCGGATCGTCGCGGGTATCCGTGACCACCGAGGCCGAGACTGCCGACAGCCAGAGGTTGTCGGCGAAGTTCCGATCGATCTGGATCGGGTTGATCTTCAGATTGAACAGCTCGCTGGTGGTCAGGTCGTAACGCAGGAACACGTTTCGCCCGAGGACCCTGCGGGTCACCTGGACGCCGATACCGGAGCGGATGAAGTCGAGACTCTCCCGGTCCTGCGACTCACGGAACGCGCTCACGAAGATGGGAATCTCGCCCTCGACGCTCTCCGCGCCCCGGTAGGTGGCCACCATGCGCGTGCCCTTGAGCGAGAACCGGCCGAACAGGCTCAGGGTGTGGCCCATCCCGAAGAGGTTGTTCCGGGTCCATTCCCCCTCTCCCCGAACCTGCTCGCGCTCGCTGTAGCCCGCGCCGTAGCCGATGCTGGTACGGGGACCCTCCACCACCCGGATCAGCACGTTCCGTTCGCTGATGGGTTCCTCGGGTTCCAGCAGGTTCACGTCCACGCTGCGGAAGATCCCCATGGACACGAGACGCCGGCGCACCTCCAGCAGGTCGCCACTCCCCAGCGCATCCCCCTCCGCAAAGGGAAGCCGGGAACGGATCACGGAATCCCGGGTGGTGTCGAGACCCGCCACGATGATGCCGCCGACCGTGAAGTAACTCCCGGGCCGGACCCGGAACACGACCTCGGCCTCGTGCGTGACCGGATCCACCGGAGCCTCGACCTCCACCACCGCCTCCAGGTATCCCCGGTTCCGATGAAACGTCTCCAGGTCTTCGCGGGCGTTCACGATTTCTTCGGCCACGTAGGGCGCACCCTGGGCAATGGCCGCCACCTCCGCCAGCTCGGCGTCGGTGAACGCCGCACTCCCCTCGAAACGCACCGCCGCGACGGAGGCGAGCGGACCCGGCTCGATCCGGACCCGGAGGTCGATCGAAACGCCATCGTCCCCGGGCTCTCCGGGCCGGGGCGGGAGCGGCGCCACCTCGGCCTGGAAATAGCCCCGGCCACGGAGCGTCCGGCGCAGACTGTCGGTCAGCGCCCGCCACTCCTCTTCGCGGTAGGGGCGGCCGGGCCGGAGGGGCAGCAGGGCCTCGGCGACAGTGTCGGCCTCCTCGGGAGGCGCTCCCTCCGACGAGACCGCGCCGACGACGAAGCGGGGGCCCGGGTCAGCCGAGAACCGGAAGGTGCGGTGTCCGCCGTCCGCGCTCTCGACGCTCTCCACCGTGACGGCGCCGTCCCGCCGTCCCTCGCCCCGGAGTTCGTCGAGGAGTTCCTGCCTGGCGGCCTCGATCGCATCGAGCGTCAGGGTCTGCCCGGAAAGCTCATCCACGACGTCCTGTGCCTCTCCCTGAGAAGCACCGAACCCCTGCACCTCCAGGGTTACTGCGGGGCCGCGGTCCACGGACACCAAGACCTCGACATCCCCCGCGTCGGTCGGCCTCCAGTCGAGGCTCGCCGCGGCAAACAGGAAACCGCGATCGCGGAGCCTCTCCTCCACCTCCGGCAGCCGCGCCGTGACGTCCGCTTCGATCCAGGGATCGTCCCGCGAGATCCCCAACGCGGAGATGAGGTCGCGGCCCAGTTCATCCTCCACGCCGAGGGCCTCGATCGAGGCCACCCGAGCCCGGCCGGTGGCGGTCACCACAACCTCGAGCAGCGCATCCCGACCCTCCGGAACGCTCCGGATGCCCACCTCCGCGCTCACGTAGCCACGCGAGCGAAGCCAGTTCTCGCCGGTCTCCGCCCGAACCGGCAGGTCGCCCGGGACGGGCGCCCCCAGCTCGAGACCGAGCATGGCGATCAGGTTCAGGTCCTCCCCGGGGGGAGCTCCTTCGACGCTCAGCCGGGCGATGGCGGGGACGGGGTCGAGTTCGAAGATGAGCCGCAGGCCCCCGCCGGGGGCTTCCTCCGATCGCACCCGGACATCGCGGAAACGGCCGAGCGCGAACACCTGTTTCACCGACTGCCGCACGACCAGCGGACGGAACCGGGTTCCGGGACGCACCGAGATCAGTCGGGAGACCTCGTCGGGGACCGGTTCGGTGCTCCCGTCCGCCCAGCGGACGACGACCGAATCCACCTGCCGCGACAGCGGATCCACCTGTTCGCCGGTCGCGCTCTGCCCGCCGGCAGCGTTTCCCGCGGACACCCCTGACAGGATGCCGACGAACAAGACCATCAACACGCCGAACGCCGGAGTCGGCGCCGGAACCGCCGCAGGGTTCGCGCGGGGCGCTTGCACCATGGGCTGACTAGAAACTCCGGTGGAAGCGGACATCCACCCCCAGCGAGCCATCCTGATCCCGGGAGAAGATCCAGGAGACGGGACCGCTCGGGGTGTACTCGACCACGATGATGGATTCCTCGGCGTCCGACAGGCTCGAGGAGTAGCGGACGTTGAGATCCCGGGTGACCTGCTTGCCCAGCGTGACCCGCGCGGTCGGGTTGCTGAAACGGCCGATCATGAAGGGATCGATGCTCACCCGGTCGATCCCGAACACCCGGCCGGCGCGCCGGCCGATCATGTTGCTGAGCTGCTGGCTCAGCAGGCTCGCCGCCGAGGCCGCCGCAAGTTCGTCGTCGCTCGCCGCCGTCAGGAGATCCTGCTCCGGGGCGCCGGCGAGCAGCCTGAGGATGTCGGCCTCCCGGAGGGGCGGTTCGGAACTCAGATTCGCGTCGATCTGCTCCGCCGTGCCCGTCGCCGCGAGCCGCACGCGGTAGCTGCGGACGCTGGTCTCCGCCTCGATTTCGAACACCGGTTGGACCCCCTCGGGATCGATGAAGTCAGCCCGGCCGTCGACGATCTGGAAGCGATGCGCGCCGAAGTACACCTCTCCCCCGACCAGGTCCGCGCGACCCAGCACGGCGGGTGATCCGGCCGTCCCGCGAAGGCCGAAGTCCGCCGCGGCATCAAGCTGGAAGATGGAGTTCCGGACCGCGAACGGAGAGTCCGTCTCCACCTGGATGTCCATCCGCAGCTCGTCCAGAAACCCGCTCGACTCGGTCTCCTCGGAGCGCGCGACGCTGTTGACGTCGGCGAGGATGCTGGCGAAGAACTCGTATTCGCGGCTCCAGACCGCCTCGTCGAGGGTCACCTCCCCGGTGAGCAGGCGGCCGCTCTGATCGCCCAGGAGCCGCAGATCGGCGTCCACCGTCGCGCTCAGGTCACTCGGATAGCGAAGGCTGGAGCCGGTGAGCTGGACCCGCAGGTCGGTGGCGGCGAACTCCGCGTCCTCGACGGAGATGGAGCCGGAGACGACGGCCTCGCCGCCACCCATGCGGCCGATGACTTCCGCGATCCGCAGCGTCCGCTGATCGAAATCGACAGTGCCCTCCACGTCGCTCAGGGCGTGCGGAAACCCCTCGACGCGGAAGGAGCCGCCCTGGATCGTCCCGGTGCCCAGGACCTCCGGCTCGGTCCAGGGACCGACCACCGCGGCTTCGAGGCCGAACTCGCCGTCCGCGGCAAGCCAGGGCACGAAGGGCGCGGTGGCGAGCAGCGACGTCTGTCCCAGAAGCGAGAGGTCGAGAAGCTCGTCATCCAGTCCGATGGACCCCTCGAGCGCCAGTTGGCTGTCGGCATGCAGGAGACGGAGACCCTCGACGTGCACCCGCGCGTCCTCCAGGCGGACCGTCGTGGGTCCGCCGGTCTCGGCGACGAAGTCCGGCGCTGTGATCTTCAGGGTCTCGAGGGTCGCCGCGCCCGTCATCCATTCGTCGAGCGGATCCTCGATGTGGAAGTCTCCGGACCCGCCGACCACGATCTGAAATCCCCGCTCGGCCGGCGCGTCGAAGAGGATGGGCGCGACGTCCACGCCGCGGATCGTGACGGTGCCGGCGCCGTCGGTGCCGAGCGGCACCTTTCCCTGCATTCGGAAAGACGCGGCGCCCGAATCCAGCGCCCCGCGGCCCTCGAAGTCCTCGCCGTGGACGGACCCCGTGATGTCGCCCGGGCCGAGCGTCAGACCGAGTACGGCGGCGTTCGGCACCCGCGCCTCGAGCAGGAGTTCCGGCACCAGGAGATCGCCGCCGACCTCAAGGCGGAAATCGGAGCGGATGGAAATCCACTCGGGCGCCAGACCGGGCGTCAGGGGATAGTCGCTTCCCGTGACGAGACCCTCCATCTCCCAGTCCACCAGACCGATGTCGAGGACCCCTTCGGCGGCGCCGTCCCGGAACACCCCGTTCATGGGAGCCAGCCGGGCCGTGTCGCCATCCATGTCCCAGGTGATGGCCACTTCGTCGAAGGGCTGTTCCAGGACGTGCCCGTCGGAGCCGACCACGGATCCCCCTCCCGTGTAGCGCTCGTCCCGCCGCACCGTGTGGCTGCGGCCGGTGGTGGTTCCGTCCGCCTCGAGGTCCCACTCGAGGAAATCGATGATCTCCCGGGCGTCCCAGCTCTCCCAGTCCGCGTCGAACTCCATGTCCGGATACTCGACGGCGGCGCGGTCGAAGACTCCCGAAGCGGAGATCCTTCCGTCGCCGAACCGCGCGTTCAGACTGTCGAGAAAGATCGCGTCGCGCTCGATCCTCCCGGTCGCAATGAGCGTTTCCGTGTGGATCGTGGAAAAGCGCATTGTCTGACCTTCGACCTCTCCCTCCAGCACGAGGTCGGGCCAGCGGCCGCGGACGATGCCCTCGAACCCGCCGGCCCCGGAAACGTCCCAGAAGGTCGTCTCGGGATCTTCCCCGAAGAGCACTCGGCGCAGCTCCTGCTGCATGGCGTCGGCCTCGGCCGACTCTCCGGCCAGCGCGGTCGCCGCGATACTGGCGTTCCCGGTTCGGGGATACCGGCCCTCCATGGAGCCGCGGAAGGCCTCGCCTTCCAGGACGACGCGGTGGATGTCGGTTACCGCGTCATCCATGCGCAGGTCGGTCTCGAAGCCGAGCGGCAACTCTCCGGGCGCCGCCTGGTCCGGCATCAGGCCGGTGGCCTGAATCGTCCCGGTCATCAGCCCCGGGTCGGCAAAGGGCATCCGCAGGTCCGCGTCGAGCGTCACCTGCGAACGAATCGTGGTCGGCGTTCCGAAAACGCCCTCGAGCGCGGGGGCCAGCGCTCCCCCCTGGACGCTGAGGAGGATCTCCGCCGGGTTCTCCTCCCGCGGCTGCACCTGGAGCAGCCGCAGGGTGGCCGGTCCCTCGGACGCGAGTCCGCGCGAGGAGAGGATTTCGACGCGCTCGGGATCCCAGTGCACGACTCCGGTCCAATCCCGGAGGGGAACGCCGAAGAAACGGCTCCGCGGCAGGGCGAAATCGCCGTCGATCGCCAGGCCGTTCTCCTGAAACCCCGCCGTTCCCTCGAACTCGAGCCAGGGATCCCCCTCGGTGTCCATGCCCTCGAACTCGAACAGGAAACGGCCGAGACCGCCCGCGTCCCCGCCTCCGACCATCCTCAGGCGGCCGTCGAGATCGTTGGCCATGTCCATGGTTCCGTCGAAGCGGACCTCAAGCAGCTCCGAGCGCAGCTCGAGGAAGTCGAAATGCAGGTCGTTCCCCCGAATCCGGAAGTCCGACGACAGCGCCATCGGCAGATCCGGCCGTTCCCAGAGGCGGATGACTCCCCAACCGGATCGGATTTCGCCGTCCACGCCTCCTTCTGTGGCGGTCTGGAGGCTGAACGCGACATCGTCGGCGCGGACCTCCCACGGCGTCGGCCGGTTCCGGTAGCCGATGGTGGTTCCGGACACCGACATCCGGTTCGAAGAGAACGAAAGCCTGGCGGCCACCGCCTCGATGGCCGGTCCGAGGGGGGGAGACTCCGGTGGCGGTTTCCCTCCGTCGTCGAGACCCCAGAGGCCCACCCCCTCGACGTCGAGGCTCTCGAGGTGGAGGCGCGCCGGAAAGAACGAACGCCAGCTCAGGCGGCCGCGGATCCGGTCGATCGAAAAGGCCGGGGGCGGCGGACCGATGTCCGTCGGCTCCCTCCCGAGCTGGAGTCCGCGAAGGACGAACTCCCCCTCCGGGAGCGAGAACTCGAAGCCGCTCGCCGCGACCGGGCGGCCCAGGACGGCGCTGAGCCGGCCGGTGACGTAGGCGCCGAGACGCTCGGGATCCAGGCTCGACACCACCCAGAGGATCGCCCCGACGGACACCGCCGAGGCGGCGGCGGCGCCCGCGAGTACCAGCCAGAACCGGCGGTTTCGGCGATTCGGAGCGGGAGCGGTCACGCGGATTCCACGGGCTCCACGACGAACAGAAGTTCGCCGCCCTCCATGGGAGTTCCCGCGGCAGCCCTCATGTTAGCGATGACCCCACTCGCCGGAGCCCGGATCTCGTTCTGCATCTTCATCGCTTCGAACACCAGCACGCCGTCGTCGGCGGCGACCTGCTCTCCTTCCTCCCGCAGGAGGCGTACCACCTTGCCCGGCATCGGCGTCCGCACTTCGGAGCGTCCGTCCGCCGGCCCGGCGTCCGCCGAGCCGCTGCGGCGAGTACCGCCGGCCGCGCCCCGTCCGGTTTCGAGCCGGTAGGTGTGTTCGGCGATCTGGACTACGAGTTCGCCGGATCGCCCGCCGGTGACGCCCGCCTCGACGGTGTGGCGGCCCTTCGTGACCGTCCAGCCACCGGGGGTCTCGCGAGCAACCAGTTCGCCGTCATCGCCCTCGATCCCGACCCTCAGGACGGCGCCGTCCGCCTCCGCACGCACTTCGACCCGAAGCTCCTGTCCGTCCAGAGCGAGGATGCGCCGCATCAGATCCGGTCCCGGTGCGCTTCGGCGACGCCGGCGAGGCGCCAACGGGACGGGGGCGCGCCGGAGGCGTTCGAGTTCGAGCCTTCGCGGCGCCACAGCTCGGCGGCCGCCGCCGCGAGCGCCAGGGGCGCCAGTTCGGCCCGCGCCGGGGAGTCGCCGTCCGCTCCGTTCCGGCTGAGGGCGCACCAGTGCACGGAGACGAACGAGGTATCGAATTCCCCGCTGCGGAAGGGGGCGCTGGCGAGCACCCGCTCGAAGAAGGGAAGGGTCGAGGCGACCCCGACGAGCCGGGTTTCCCGGACCGCCCGGATCGCCCGTTTCCGGGCCGTTTCCCGGTCGGGCCCCGAGACGATGATCTTGGCGAGCAGGGGGTCGTAGTGCGGAGACACCACGCTCCCGGAAACGATCCCCGCGTCGCAGCGGACTCCCGGACCCGCGGGGGGACGGAAATCCCGGATGCGGCCGGTGGCCGGCACGAAACCGGCGAACGGATCCTCCGCGGTGATCCGGAGCTCGATCGCCGCGCCGCTGAGCGAGACCTCGGACTGCGCGAAACCGAGCGGCTCGCCGGCGGCCACCCGCAACTGCAGCGCGACGAGGTCCATTCCCGAGACCAGTTCGGTGACCGGATGCTCGACCTGGAGCCGAGCGTTCATCTCGAGGAAGTAGAAGCGCCCTTCCGGATCGAGCAGGAACTCGACGGTCCCGGCGTTCCGGTAGCCGGCCCCGTGCGCCAGACGCACGGCCGCCTCCCCCATCTCGGCCCGCAGCCCCGGTGAGATCGCGGGCGACGGACTCTCCTCGAGGAGCTTCTGGTTCCGGCGCTGGATCGAACAGTCGCGTTCGCCCAGGTGAACGACGGAGCCGAAGTCGTCGCCGAACACCTGAATCTCCACGTGCCGGGGGTTTTCCACGAAGCGCTCGAGGAACACCCGGGCGTCTCCGAAGGCCGCCTCCGCTTCGGACTGTGCCGCCCGCAGGGAGTCGGAGAACTCCGACGGGTCCCGCACCAGCCGCATTCCCATGCCCCCGCCGCCGGCGGCGGCCTTGATGAGCAGCGGGAACCCGATCCCCGCGGCAGCGGGCTCCGCGTCCTTCGCCGCGACGATGTCCGAACCCGGGACGACCGGAACCCCGGCCTGGACCGCCGCCTCCCGGGCCGCAGCCTTGTCCCCCATCCGGCGCATGGCCTCGGGAGGCGGTCCCACGAAGACCAGGCCGCGCTCGGCGCAGCGCGCGGCGAAATCACCGTTCTCCGCCAGGAATCCGTAGCCCGGATGCAGGGCCTCGGCGTCCATGGCCCGCGCCGCCTCGATGACCCGCTCGCCGTCCAGGTAGCTGTCGCGCGAAGCCGCTCCGCCCACTTCGAACGATTCGTCGGCCAGCCGCACGTGCAGGCTGTCCCGGTCGGCCTCGGAGTGAACCGTCACCGGGGAAACACCGAGGTCGCGGCAGGCCCGGATGATCCGGACCGCGATCTCACCCCGGTTGGCGACGAGGACGCGGCGGAACATCAGGCTGTCGGCGTCCCGCCGTCAGAGCGGGATGTTGCCGTGCTTCTTCGGAGGGTTCCGGTCGCGCTTGGTGGCGAGCGAGGCGAGCGCGGCGGTCAGTTTCCGGCGGGTGGTCCGCGGCGGGATGACCTCGTCCACGTATCCCCGCTCCGCCGCCACGTACGGGTTCGCGAAGCGCTCCCGGTAGGCGGCCACCCGGCCGGCGCGCTCCTTTTCGGCATCCTCGGCCGCTTCGAGTTCCCGCCGGTAGAGGACGTTCACGGCCCCCTCCGACCCCATCACCGCGATCTCGGCGTTCGGCCAGGCGTAGTTGAGGTCGGTCCGGATGTGCTTGCTCGCCATCACGCAGTAGGCGCCGCCGTACGCCTTGCGGGTGATCACCGTGATCTTGGGAACGGTGGCCTCCGCGAAGGCATAGAGCAGCTTCGCCCCGTGCCGGATGATGCCTCCCCACTCCTGCTGGGTTCCCGGCAGGAACCCCGGGACGTCCTCGAATACGACGAGGGGAATGTTGAAGGCGTCGCAGAACCGGACGAACCGGGCGCCCTTCACCGAGGCATGAATGTCCAGGACGCCGGCCAGCACCGCCGGCTGGTTTGCGACGATGCCCACCGGAGCTCCGCCCAGCCGCGCGAAGCCGACCACCAGGTTCCCGGCGTGGAGCGCCTGGACTTCCAGGAACTCGCCGTCGTCCACCACCTCGCCGATGAGGTCCTTGATGTCGTACGGCCGGTCGGGCTGCTCGGGAACGAGACCGTCCAGCGACGGCGCCTCCCGGTCGGGTGGGTCCGCCGAGGGACGCCGCGGCGGTTCCTCCAGGTTGTTCGACGGCAGGAACGAGAGGAGCTGCCGGATCAGGCCGAGGCAGTCCTCGTCGTTCTCCCCCAGGAAGTGCGCGTTCCCCGAAACCGTGTTGTGGGTTTCCGCGCCGCCGAGGTCCTCCATCGTGACTTCCTCGTGGGTCACGGCGCGGATCACGTCCGGCCCGGTCACGAACATGTAGCTGGTGCCGCGGGACATGATCGTGAAGTCGGTGATGGCCGGGGAATACACGGCGCCCCCCGCGCAGGGTCCGAGGATCGCGGAAATCTGGGGAACGACTCCCGAAGCGAGCGTGTTCCGCAGGAAGATGTCGGCGTAGCCGGCGAGCGAAACGACCCCTTCCTGAATGCGCGCGCCGCCGGAGTCGTTCAGCCCGATGATGGGGGCGCCCTGCCGGACCGCGAGGTCCATGGTCCGGCAGATCTTCTCCGCGACCGCCTCGCTCAGCGAGCCGCCGAGAACCGTGAAGTCCTGCGCGAAGAGGTAGGCGAGGCGCCCGTCGATCCGGGCGTAGCCGGTCACGACGCCGTCCCCGGGATAGCGCTGCCGGTCGAGGCCGAAATCTCGCGAGCGATGCTGGACCAGTCTGCCCGTCTCCTCGAAGGACCCGGCGTCGACGAGGGTCGCGATCCGCTCGCGCGCCGTCAGCCTTCCCGAACGCCGCTGGCGCTCGAGCCGGGCGGCGCCGCCGCCTTCCTCGGCGCGGCGGTTCCGCGCCTCGAGTTCGGCGAAGGCGTCCGGAGACCCCTCGGGTTTCGGTGTCACCCGATCCGGAGGATCAGGTGACCCTCGCGGCCTCCCAGTCCTTCAGGAAACGCTCGAGGCCGATGTCCGTCAACGGGTGCCTGATGAGCAGGTCCAGCACCTTGGCGGGCATGGTGGCGATGTCGGCTCCGAGCCGCGCCGCCTCCACGACGTGGAGGGGGTTCCGGATGCTGGCGACCAGGATCTGGGTGGCGAAGCCGTAGTTGTCGTAGACCTCCCGGATGTCGGCGATCAACTGCATGCCGGGAGCGGAGATGTCGTCGAGCCGGCCGACGAAGGGGCTCACGATGTAGGCGCCCGCCTTCGCCGCGAAGAGGGCCTGCGGCACGCTGAAGCAGAGGGTCACGTTGACGCGGATCCCCTCTTCCTTCAGCTCGCGGACCGCGCGCAGGCCGTCGGGCGTCAGCGGACACTTGATGATGATGTTCGGGGCGATGGTCGCGAGTTCGCGGCCTTCGGCCACCATCCCGGCGGTGTCGGTCGAAAGGACCTCCGCCGAGACATCGCCGGAAACCGTCTCGGCGATCGAGGCCAGGATCTCCCGGGGATCTCCCGTTTCCTTCGCCATGAGCGACGGATTCGTCGTGACGCCGTCCACGAGCCCCATCGCGGCGGCTCGGGAAATCTCGTCAACGTTCGCGGTGTCAAGAAAGATCTGCATGCGCGCCCGGCCCCTCGTCAATCCGGAATCCGGCCCGGAATCTAACTGCCTGTGGTGAAAGTGACGTGAGCACCGAGAACGGCGAGGCGCCCGGCTGACAAGGCGCGTGAGGGAGGAATACCGGGTGTATTCCGACCGAAACGCAACGACGAGGGCCGCGCAGCGGCCCGGTTCAGCCGGGATGAATCGCCGTTCGAATGCCGCGTCACTTTTGCCACAGGCTGTTTGCCCCCAACCCCGACGCGATTCTACCGGTTGGCGGCACGACTGACGCGGCGTTTCCGCCCGTCACGACAATGGCGGAAACGGCCGGAGCTCGGAGCGCCGGCCTCCGGCCGGCATCGCGGCCGCAGGCCGCGAAACGCACGCCGCAGCCGATTCCCATGGCGTGATCCCAACCGGGAAAGGCTGCGTGCCGCCCGAAACGAGCCGAACGTGGGGCCCACCTTCAGGGGGAGGAGCGCCATCAACGCGGGTTTCGCGCTCGCGCGCGATGCCGGCCGGAGGCCGGCGCTCCGAGGCGGCGCCACCACGGCGGCTGGGCGACCCGCCGACCAGCGCGCGCGGCCGTTTACCGCGGATTCGCGGTGGCGGGGTCGGAGGGCAGGCTCTCGTTCGGTGGGTCGGCGCCATCCACCGCCGTGATGGCGTAGCGATACGCGCCCCGCGGATCGCGCTCCGCGTCCGTGTAGCTCGTCTGCTCGACCAGCGTTTGTGTCAGGCGCTGGAAGCCGGCGCCGTCCGGGCCAGACCGGTAGACGTGGTACCCGGCGACGTCGGTGGACGCCGAGTCCCTCCAACTGAGCTCGGTCTGCTCGCTCCGCCAGAAGAGGCGCAGGTCCGACGGCGGCACCGGCGGGAAGACGTCCAGCGGAACAACGCATTCCTCGGCCGACATCGGTCCGACACTCAGCGCCGAGGTTCCGGTACCGGGAACCCGGATGGGGATCGGGGTCCACGGCGCTTCCCCGGCCTCGGGTTCGTCGGACGCCGGCGCTGCTTCCCCCTCGGGATCCCCGGGTTCCGCTGCAACCGTCTCGACGGCGTCCGCCTCAACGGTTTCGCCCGGAGCCGGCGTTTCCCCGGCGTCCCGGTCCGGAACCGGAGGCTCGCCGGCGCTCGCCTCCCCCTCGGGGCCGGGCGGCGGGGGCGGCCCGGGGTCGGGGATCACCCGCTCCTCCGCGCCCCCCGCCACGACGAGCCGCGCGCGATAGCAGACCTCTTCCCCCCAGACCACGTCGGCGTCGGTCTGGCTCGGGCCGAAGGACCGTCCCAGCCGTTCGGAGTCCTCACCGCGACGCCGGAAGACTTCGAACGCCGGGTCGGCCAGGGGCGTCTCTCCCAGGGCGCCGCGGGGATCCTGCCAGCGGATGGTCAGCTCGCGCGGCCCGACCTCGACAAGAACGCCCTCGACCCCGGGAAGCGGACCGGTGACGTCGAGAGACTGGAGTTCGCTCTCCTCGCTGGCGCCGCCGCGCGCCTCGTAGCGGACGGTGATCTCCAGGCGGCGGCCGATCCAGTCCGGTTCCACGGGCAGCTCGAGAACCCGTTCCTCCCCGGGCACTTCCGAATCGATCTCGGAGAGCACCTCGAACTCGAGGTCCTCATAGTCGAGCAGCACCCCGGCAGGTTCGGGCTCAGCCTCCGGCTCCGGGGTCTCGGCCGGAACCTCATCGCCCGTCTCCTCTCCAGCTGGTTCTCCGGGGTCCGGTCCTTCCTGCTCGGCGGGTTCGGTTTCCGGTTCCTGCTCAGTTTCCGGTTCCGGCTCCGGCTCCGGCTCCGGTTCCGTTTCGTCCGGAGGAGCCCCGCCGGCGGGGGCCTGTTCCTCCGTCGCGGGCGGCTGCTCCGGCGCGGGCGGCTGCTCCGGCGCGGGCGCCTGGCCGGGCGCCGTCACCTCGGGCGGCTGGTCCTCGGTTTCCGGTTCGGAGGTACCCGGGGGCTCGGCGTCCGGCGGAGGCGTTTCTTCCCCGGGCGCAGCCTCTCCGGTCTCGAGCGCCACGGCATCCGGTGGGGCCTGCTCCTCCGTCGCCGGGCTCTCCGGGTCGGAGATCCCGGCGGCGTCCTCATCTGCGGAAGGGGCCGCCTCGGGTTCCTCTTCGTCCGTTTCCTCGGGCGGCTGGCGCTGGGAAGCGCGCTCCTCCGCGGCGAGGGCGTGGAGGTCCAAAACCCGGTAGGACACGATCGCCCGGCGCAGCCGCAGGTCCGCGGGGTCCCCGCCGGAGTCCAGACGGGGCGCGTACCAGCGCACCACGACCGCCCCGTTCTCCTGCCGGAGCGGCAGGACCCGAGGCGTTTCCGGGTCCACCTGCAGCGGCGCGAGCGGCGGACCCCGGCGGCCGCAGGCTCCGGCGGCGGCGATCAGGACGAGAGCGAGCGCAGCAAGCGTCTTCATCGAGCTCCGGCAGTCGCCGGGAGTCGGCGCGCGGTCAGAGTATGAACCGGGACAGGTCCTCGTCCTCGACGATTCCCTCCAGCATTCGCCTGACGTAGTCCCGATCGATCGTCCAGTTCTTGTCTTCGAGATCCGGGGCATCGAAGAGGAGTTCCTCAAGGACCTTTTCCAGAATCGTATGGAGCCTTCGCGCTCCGATGTCCTCCGCGCGCTCGTTGACCTGAGCCGCGACATCGGCAATCTCCCCGATTCCATCCTCCTGGAACGAGATCGTGACGCCCTCGGTGGCGAGCAGCGCCTCGTACTGCTTGAGGAGCGCCGACTCCGGCTCGGTCAGGATCCTCCGAAAGTCCTCGACGGTCAGCGGATCCAGTTCGACCCGAATCGGGAATCGGCCCTGGAGTTCCGGGATGAGGTCCGATGGCCGGTTCTCCTGAAACGCTCCGGCGCCAATATAGAGGATGTGGTCCGTCCGGAGCGATCCGTAGCGGGTGGAGACCGTCGAACCGTCGAGGAGGGGCAATAGATCCCGCTGGACGCCCTCGCGGGAGACGTCGGGGCCGGGGGAGTCATGGGGACTCGCGACCTTGTCCAGTTCGTCGATGAAGATGATCCCGTGCTCTTCGGCGCGCTCGAGCGCCAGCCGTGACAACTGGCGGCGGTCCACGAGGCGTTCTTCCTCCTCCTGGGCGAAGTAGTCGAGCGCCTGCGGAACCACCATCTCGGTCTTCCGGTAGCGCGGCCCGAAGACGCCGCGCAGCATCTCGGAGGTATTGATGTCGAGGTCCTCGCCGGGGCCGGACAGCGCCTCCAGAAACGGCGCCGGCGGTTCCCGCACTTCCACCTCGACCGACCGGTCCGCCAGTTCCCCGCGCCGCAACCGCTCGCGCAGCTTCTCCCGGCTGCGGCGGGCGCGCTGCGCGTCTTCGGCTTCCGGGCCGTCGAGGCCGTCGCCAAGCGCCTCGTCGAGGTCCTCGAGCGAGCGGTCCTCGCCCGCGAACCGCTCCGCGGGCGCCGGCGGCAGCAACACGTCGAGCAGCCGCTCCTCGGCGTTGCGTTCCACCTGGTCCCGGACCTCGTCGAGCAGCTCCTCGCGGAGGATCTCGATGGACACCTCGACCAGGTCCCGAACCATGGACTCCACGTCCCGCCCGACGTAGCCCACTTCCGTGAACTTCGACGCCTCCACCTTCACGAACGGAGAACGGGAGAGCCGGGCCAGCCGGCGCGCGATTTCCGTCTTCCCCACTCCCGTGGGCCCGATCATGATGATGTTCTTGGGCGCGATCTCCTCGGCCAGCTCGGGCTCGATGTGAAGGCGGCGGGCCCGGTTGCGAAGCGCGACGGCCACCGCGCGCTTGGCCGCCGCCTGACCGATGACGAAGCGGTCCAGGTCCTCGACGATCTCGCGCGGCGTGGGGTCGCCGATGTCAGCGGCGGATCCCTTGCCCACTGCGGGGAGATACTCGACCAGAAGTCACACCTCTTCGTAGATCACCTGACCGTTCGTGTAGATGCAGATGCCGTCGGTGACGCTCATCGCCTCCTCGGCGATCTCCCGGGCCGAGAGTTCGGTTCGGGACGCGAGGGCCCGCGCCGCCGCCATCGCGAACGGCGCCCCCGCGCCGATCGCCATGATCCCGTCGTCGGGCTGCATGAGGTCGCCGTCGCCCGAAAGGAGGAAGACGTGGTCCTTGTCGGCCACGAGCAGCAGGGCGTCGAGGTGGCGGAGCACCCGGTCCGTTCGCCAGTCCTGGGCGAGTTCCACGCACGCTCGCTCCAGGTTCCCCCGATGGGACTCGAGCTTCGTCTCGAACTTCGCGAACAGCGCCTGGGCGTCCGCGGTGGCCCCGGCGAAACCGGCGAGGACCGCTCCGTCGCTCATGCGGCGCAGCTTGCGCGCCCCGTGCTTCACCACGATGTCCCCGAGGGTGACCTGCCCGTCCGCGGCCAGCGTCGTACTCCCGCTGCGGCGGACCGCCAGCACGGTCGTGGAGTGGAACGGGGAGGGCACGGAACTGATGCGGAGCCCCCGCGGACCTGGACCATCGCGAAGCCGCGCGCACCCCGTTGCTACCCGGGCGCCGCATGCGGTTTTCCACACGGGGCAGTCAGGCAGTATAGCCGGGCCCGAATGGCCCGTAATGGGCGGATTACAGCGCGGCGGCGGCACTTCGTGGCGCCACGGACGGGTACGCTTGAGCGATGAGGTTGCTCCTCGGCGTCGTCATCGTCAGCGGCATCTACGACGTGCTCCTGGGCGGCGCGCTGCTCTTCGCGCTGGACGAGGTTCGGCAGCTGTTCGGCACCGAGCCGCCCCTCTTTCCGATCCACGCGAACCTGAACGGACTCTTCGCGCTCGCGGTCGGCCTCGGATACTTCGCGATCCTGAAGGACCTGGAAGCGAATCGCTGGTACATCTGGATCATGGGGCCGGTGCTCAAGGGAGGCGGAGCCCTGCTCTTCGTGCTGGACTCCGTAGTGCGGGATTCCCCTCCCCTGTTCCTGGCGTTCGCCGCTTCGGACGGTGTCCTGGCCGCCGTGACGACGGTCGCGCTGCTGGCAGCCGACCGCGGCGGCAAAGGCGTGGCCGCTCCGGTGTAATTTGGCGTAACGTGTTAAAAACAGGCGTCGAAGAGGGGTGTTCGGAGACCGTTTCGAGGCAATAGACTCCCCTGCTCCCGCTGCGCATGGACTCTTGGGAGCTGTTTCGCCGCCTGGTGGCGGCCCGTCCGGACGACCCCCTGTGGGGAGTCCTGTTCCTTCGCTGCCGGACCCTCATCAGGGTGGTGCTGCACTCGCAGCTCGCGGGTCGCCGGTGTGTGGACCCCGTCACCCTGGACGACCTGTCGCAGGACGTGATGGAGCGGCTGATCTCCGGTCGGCGCCGGGTGATCCGCAGTTTCACCGGGAAACGCGAGGAGACGTTCGAGGGCTTCATCCGGCGGATCGCGGAGAACATCCTCCGGGACCAGTTCCGGCGCGACGCGTACCGGCGAAACGTCGATCGGACGTTCCCGCCCGCCGAGACCTGGCGGCTCGAGGCCGCCCTGGCGGAGAGTCGGATCGTGGACGTGGTTGACGATCCGGAGTCGGCCGTTCTGATGCGCGAGCTGAACGAGGTCGCCGAAACGGTCCTGCGGCGGATCTCCCTTGACGATCGCCAGCAGGCCCTGAACCGGCTCCTCTATCAGCTCTACTTTCGGGACCACTGCACCATTCCGCAGATCGCGCGGCTGCGGGCGGTGCCGCTCAGCACTTCCTCCGTGGCCCGCCGGATCAGCCTGATCAAGCGGGCGCTCCGGACCTCCCTCACCAGGCACCGTCACCACGTGGGCGCACGCCCCGTGGCCTTGCGCGGCCGCCGGCAGTAGCGGGGGGGCTCGCGCTAGCCCGGGCGAACCCCGATCAGGACGGCTTCGCGTCGGAGACACCTCCGGCGCTGAGTCCCACCATGAGGTCCATGACGTTCGTCCCGGTGGGACCGGTGACGAGCAGCTCCCCCGTTTCCCGGAACAGGGACCAGGAGTCGTTGTTCCGGAGCGTCACCTCCGGATCCAGGCCTCGCTGCCGGGCCCGGCCCCACGACCCGCCGTCCGCGAAGGCCCCGGCCGCGTTCGTGGGCCCGTCGGTGCCGTCGGTTCCCGCCGCGAGCAGGGCGACGTCCGAAACCCCCTCCAGGTGTCCCGCCGCGACCAGCGCGAACTCCTGGCTCCGTCCGCCCCGGCCGTCTCCCGTCACCTTGAGGGTCAGCTCTCCCCCCGCGAGCAGCGCCGCCGGCGCCGGTTCCGAACCAAGGGCGGCCAGGCGGTGCGCGAACCGGCGGGCGGTGTGGTGGACCTCGCCCGCGAGGTCCCGGCCGAAGACCTCGGTGCGGTAGCCGAGCCGGGCCGCTTCCTCCCCGGCGGCGCGGAGCGAATGGAAGTTGCTGGCCACGATGTGGTGGGGAACCGCTTCGCCGGGCGCATCGGGTGTCTCCGGAACCGCCCCGGCGACGCCAGCGCGAACGCGGTGGATCACCGCTGGCGGGACCCGCTCCGCCAGGTCGAACTTCTCGAGCACTTCCAGCGCATCGCCGAACGTCGTGGGATCCCCCGTGGCCGGCCCGGAACCGATGGAGGTCAACTGGTCGCCGATCACGTCGGAGATCACGAGCGCCCCGGCTCGCCCCGGCGGCAGCAGGGGGATGAGCCCGCCGCCCTTGACCGCGGAGAGGTGTTTGCGGACCGTGTTGATTTCGTGGATGTCGGCGCCGCAGGCGAGCAGCAGGGAACTGACCCGCGACTTGTCTTCCAGGGTGATGCCCGCCGCCGGCGCCACCAGCAGCGCCGACGCCCCCCCGGTCAGCAGCACCAGGACCCGGCCGCGCTCGCCGCTCTCCCGGAGATCCGCGAGCAGCCGCTCCGTCGCCGCGACCGAGTGGGCGTCCGGGACCGGATGTCCCGCCTCCTCGACCACCACCCCGGGCACCTCGAGCCGATGACCGTGCTTCACGATGATCCGCCCGCCGACGGCCTCCCCACCGAGCCCGCGCCGGACTCCCCTGGCGAGTGCGGCGGCCGCCTTGCCGGCCCCGAACAGGAAGATCGGTTCCCCCTTCGTCCGCGGGGGAGGCAGCAGGGGCTGTCCCCGGAAGGTCCAGCCGGACGCCGCATCTCCCCGGAGGTCCCGTTCGAGGATCCGCTCCGGATCGGCGGCGCGGAGCGCCGCCCGGTGAATCTCCAGGAGGTCAGCGCGCAGCCGGTCGGAAGGCGGCGGCGGAGCGGGCGGAGCCTTCATTCGTCTCGCGGTCAGCGGGCCGGGAACCCCACCGGGGCCGTTAGAGTGGCGCGATGAACCGGCCGGCGGGCACGAACGGACCGAACCCGAAGCGCTGGCACTTCGTAGTGGCTCTTGCGCCCATCGTCCTGGCGGCGCTCGCCCTCGGCGGACTCCTCCTGTTTCACTGCGGAGGGAACTGAGGAAGCAGCCGGGACGCCGGGGTTCGCGAAAGGAGAAATCATGTCAACCAGCCAATGGTACGTAGCCGAAGGAGGCCGGACGCTTGGCCCGTTCTCCACGGCCGATGTCCGGCAGTCGCTCCAGAGCGGCCGCTGGACCGCGGGCACCCTGGTCTGTCCGCTCGGAGAAAGCTCCTGGACGCCGGCCGCCGAAGTCCCGGAGCTGCGGACCGGCATCGGTAACGGCGCGGCGCCGCCGCGTCCCCCGGCGCCGCGCCGGATGCACGAGGTGGACTACCGGATCTTCGGCGAGGAGATGCAGTTCGTGGAAGTCGAACTCGATCCCGGCGAAGGGGCGGTGGCCGAAGCGGGAGCCATGATGTTCATGAGCGCCGGAATCGAGATGCAGACGATCTTCGGCGACGGGAACCAGACGGGTTTCATGGACAAGATGCTGGGCGCCGGCAAACGGCTGCTCACCGGCGAGAGCCTGTTCATGACGGAGTTCGTGAACCAGGGCGGCGGGAAGCAGCACGTGGCGTTCGCCTCGCCCTATCCGGGCAAGATCCTGCCGGTCCAGCTCGACGAGCTGGGCGGCCGGCTCATCGCCCAGAAGGACGCGTTCCTCTGCGGCGCCAAGGGAGTCTCGATCGGCATCGCGTTCCAGCGCAAGATCGGGACGGCGCTGTTCGGCGGCGAGGGCTTCATCATGCAGTCGCTCGAGGGCGACGGGCTGGCCTTCCTCCACGCCGGCGGCACGGTCGTCAAGAAGGAACTGGCCGCGGGCGAGAACCTGCGGGTGGACACCGGGTGTCTCGTCGCGCTCGCTCCCTCGGTGAACTACGACATCCAGTTCGTGGGCGGCATCAAGTCCGCCATCTTCGGCGGCGAAGGGTTCTTCTTCGCGAGCCTCACCGGCCCGGGATGGGTCTGGCTGCAGTCGCTGCCGTTCAGCCGCCTGGCCGGCCGCATCCACCAGGCCGCGCCGCAGACGGGCGGAGGCGGCAAGGGCGAGGGGTCGCTGCTCGGCCGGCTCTCCGGAGTCGGCTGGGACGGCAGTTAGCCCCCGCCTGCGAAGCGCATGATCGCGAACGGCACCTCGGGAGAGGCGCGGGCGTTCCTCCGGACGTTCTCCTGGGACGGCTGGGCCCCCGAGGAACGCGCCACCCTGCTCTTCGTCGTCTCGGGCGGCCGGATCCTGCTGATCGAGAAACACCGGGGGCTGGGCCAGGGGAAGGTCAACGGACCCGGCGGACGGCTGGAACGCGGCGAATCGCCCCGCGCCGCGGCGGTCCGCGAGGCGGAGGAGGAGATCCGGATCCGCCCCACCGGGATTCGTCCGGCCGGGGAACTGCGCTTCCAGTTCGTGGACGGCTATTCGATCCACGTCTACGTGTTCCGCGCCGACGGGTTTGCCGGCGAGCCCGAGTCCACCGTGGAAGCGACGCCGCTCTGGGCGGACCTCGAGTCCATCCCCTACGAGCGCATGTGGGAAGACGACGCCGTCTGGCTCCCGCTCCTCCTGCGTCGGCAACCGTTCTCGGGCCGGTTCGTCTTCGACGGCGAGCGGATGCTCACGAACGAGCTGGACCTGCTCGCGGCCCCGGCGTTCGCCCCCGGGGAACCACCGCCCGCCCGCGAAGCCGAGGTGTTCGCGGACGGCCGGCCCTGAGCGCGCCGGGGGAAGCCGCTACTGCTCCTTCCAGCGCCCGGCGTCCACGGGATCGGCGCCACCGGCGGTGATCCTCCCGTTCAGGCCGTCGAGGCGTTCGCCGAGCAGCCCGCCAAGCCGTCCCAGGTGCTGATCCAGCTCGCCTGACAACTCCTCGAAGACCGCGTAGGCGCCGTCCGTGGGCTTCGCATCGCCGGTCTCCACGCTGCGGCGGAGCGATGCGAGCCGGTTGTTCAGCCGGATCGGGAAGTTCAGCGGATCCTGGTTGCTGCGGTTCTTCGTCTGGTAGATCGCTTCCTCGACCTCGGTCATCTCCTCGAGCAGCCGGCCGCCGTCGGCCATCAGACCCTGGTCGCTCGACCCTTCCAGCCGCTCCTCGAGCTGAACGCGGACGTCCCGGATCTGGATCACGGCCTCGTTCGCCTCGGACGTCCGATCCCGGATCCTGCTGGCCAACTCGAACTGCTCCACGAGGTCGGCGGTGGTCACGCCCTTGAGGCGGGGATCCGCGGTCAGCGTCAGGTTCGTGGTCCCGGTGACTCCGGCCGCGGTGACGCTCACCCGGTACTCGCCCGGAGGCGCCTTCGGACCGCTGGTGGCCCGCGCGCTCCAGAGGATCATCCCGTCGAACTCGACGGCGCCCTGGTAGCGGCCGCTCCAGACGAAGCGGTTGAGCCCCTGGCCGGTGGTGGGGACGGAAGACTGACGCACCCGGAACCACGAGAAATCCGGCTCCGCCTCGAAGTCCGGCTCGGTGCCCTCGAAGCGGTCCACCAGCGTCCCGCTCGCGTCGTGGATCTCCACCACCACCGAGTCCACCTCCTCCGCCAGGTGGTACTGGACGATCCCGTCCTGGACGCCGCGCACCGCCGGGTCGGGATCGAAGACCGTCAGCGTGGCGTTCAGCGACTCGGGGGTGTACTGCCGGAGCGGCTGGATGTCGTCGAGGATCCAGAACCCGCGGCCGTGGGTGCCGAGCACCACGTCCGCGTCCTTGACCACCAGGTCGCGGATGGGCGTGTCCGGGAGGTTCTGCTGGAGGGACACCCACTGGTCCCCGTCGTCCCAGGAGGCGTAGACCCCGTGCTCGGTCCCGAGGAAGAGCAGCCCCTGGCGCACCGGGTCCTCCCGGACCGCCCGCGCGAAGTGCCCGGGCGCGATGCCGTTCACGATCTTCGTCCAGGTGGCGCCGTAGTCGGTCGTCCGGAAGACGTAGGGCTCGCGGTCGTCCACCTGGTAGCGGTTGGCCGCCACGAAGATGGTGCCCGGCCGGTGCGACGACTCTTCGATGATGCTGACCCGGCTGAACTTGGGAAGGTCGGCCGGGGTGATGTCCGACCAGTTCGCCCCGTGATCCCGGGTGACGTGGATCTGCCCGTCATCCGAGCCGGCCCAGATCGTGTCGATGTCGTGCTGCGAAGGGACGACCGCGAAGATCGTCGCGTAGATCTCGGGACCGTTCATGTCCATCGTGATGACGCCGCCGGTCTCGCCGAGCGTCTCCGGATCGGCGTAGGTCAGATCGGGGCTGATCTTCGTCCAGGACTGGCCGTCGTCGGTCGTGATGTAGAGGAACTGCGAACTTGTGTAGAGCCGGTTCTCGTCGAGCGGCGAGAAGATGATCGGGAAGGTCCACTGCCAGCGGTCGGGCAACGCGCTCGCCGGTTCCCCCGAGAAGAACCGCGGATAGACCTGGATGTCGCGGATCTGGCCGTTCGCGCGGTTGTAGCGGGTCAGCAGCGCTCCCTGGCTGCCGGCGTAGAAGACGTCCAGGTTCGAGGGATGCTGCGTGATGTAGCCGCTCTCGCCGCCGCCCGCGTCGTAGTACCAGCGGCTGCCCGGACCACGCGCCTGCATGTGGTCCCAGCCCTCGCTGGGGGTGCAGAGCGTGGTGTTGTCCTGCTGGGCGCCGCAGACGTGGTACGGGAAGTCGTTGGTCACGTTCACGTGGTAGAGCTGGGTGGTCGAGTAGGCCTGACCGGTCCAGGTCTCCCCGCCGTTCACGCTCACGTTGCCCCCGCCGTCATTGGAGTTGCACATCCGCAGCGGGTTGTTGGGATCGATCCAGAGGTCGTGCTGGTCCCCGTGGGGCGGCCGGATCACATGGTCGAAGGTCTCCCCGCCGTCCGTCGACTTGTAGAAGCCGGTGTTCAGCGCGTACACCGTGTCCACGTCCACCGGATCCGCGTAGACCCGGGAGTAGTAGAAGGCGCGCTGGCGCAGCTTGCGCTCGTTGTTGGTGAGCCGCCAGGTCGCGCCGCCGTCCTCGGACCGGAAGACCCCGCCCTCCGGGGCCTCCACGATCGCCCAGACCCGGTCGGGATCCGCCGGGGAAACGGTGACGCCGATCTTGCCGATGGGGCCGGCCGGCATTCCCGGGTTCTCGGTGAGTTCGGTCCAGGTGTCGCCGCCGTCGTCCGAGCGGTAGAGACCGGAATCGGGACCCCCGCCCCACATCTTCCAGGCCTTGCGGTACACCTGCCAGATGCTCGCGTAGAGAACGTCAGGATTCGTCCGGTCGATGATGAGGTCGGCCGCTCCCGCCCCCGGGCTGACGAAGAGGATCCGTTCCCAGGTGCTGCCGCCGTCGCGCGAACGGAAGACGCCGCGTTCCTCGTTGTCACCGTAGGGATGGCCGAGCGCCGCGACGTAGACGATGTCGGGGTTCACCGGGTGAATCCGGATGCGGGCGACCGCCTGGGTGTCCCGCAGGCCCACGTGGCGCCAGGTCTCCCCACCGTCCGAGCTCTTGTAGACGCCGTCGCCCTGGGTGATGCTGCCCCGGAGCTGGGTCTCGCCGCCGCCGATGAAGACGACGTCGGGATTGGTCTCCGCCACCGCGACGGCGCCGATCGAGGAACTCGAGATCTGGCCGTCGGTGACGGGGAACCACGTCGTTCCCGAGTCGAGGGTCTTCCAGAGACCGCCTCCGGTGGCGCCGAAGTAGTACTCGTGGCGCCGGCCCGGGCTGCCGGTGCAGGACAGCGAGCGGCCGCCGCGCAACGGCCCGATGTTGCGCCACTCCATGGTCCGGAGGTGGGATGCGTCGAGCCGCAGGTCCTGGGCGAAACCAGGCGCCGCGAGGGCGAGCGCCGCCAGACCGGCGAGCGTCAGACGTACGAGTTTCAGTTTCCGAAGAGCCATTCGAACGGCCTCCTTTGAGCACAAATCCACGAAACGGGAGAGCCGGAGAGCATATGGCCAGGCGCCGTGAAATCTCTTGGAGGCTGCTAGCATTCCGAGCCCGATGGCCAACCGTTCCCGACAGACGTTTCTCAAGCGCCGCAAAGAAAAGGAGCGCGTGGCCCGCCAGCGGGCCAAGGAATTGCGGCGCCGCGAACGCGCCATCGAGAAAGAGCGGGCGATTGCCGTGCCCAGGGAAGGCGACCGGGACATCGAGGGGATCGTCCCGGGTCCGCAGGAGCCCGTCTGGAAGATGGCGGACGTGCTGACCGAGGACGAGCGGAGCCTGCTCGAAGCCGCGGAAGAAGAGGAAGAAGCCCGGACGTAGCTGCCGGCTGGGAACGCCGGCTTTAGCCGGCACAGCCCGCCGCAGGCGGGCGGCGGGACGGACCTCTTCCGTGGAGATGGGCCAATGCCCGGAACATCCGGCAGTGCGGCGATTCGCCCTCCCGCTGCGCTCTGCGCAGCGGGTGCCGGCTGAAGCCGGCGTTCCAGTCCGTCAGCCGCGGCGCCGGGCGTTCCTGGCGCGCGGTCCCCGGCGCTCGCGCATCTGGTCGAGCCGCTCGCGCTGTTCCTCCGTCAGGATGCCCGCGATCCGCTCGCGCTCGGACCTCCGCTGGAGCGCCCGGTCGGCGTGGGCCCGGCCGAGGGCCTCGCCCAGCGCCTGAACCTCTTCGGGGCTGCGCTCGGGGTCGCGGGCCGCCCGCTGGAAGGAACGCCGGGCGTCGGCGACTTCCCGCCGGCTGGTCCGGCGGTTGTCGCCGATCTCGCGCATCGCTTCCCGCATCTGGTCGCGCTGCTCCTCGGTGAGGTCGAGCGCCGCGGCCGCGCGCCGTCCGAACCAGCGTGCCGCCGGACCGGAGCGGCCTTCACGGCGCGCACCCCCGCGGGCGCGACGCTCCGGGCCGGCCGACCGCCGGTCGAACCGGCGCGCCATCCGTTCGCGGCCCGGCTGCGAAGCTGTTTCCAGGGTGGGCTCAGCGGACGACGTAGCGAGGACCCGGGCATCCGGGTCCGGGTGCGTTTCGGCGGCGGCCTGCCCGGCAAGGAACAGGGCGAACGGCGCCGCGATCAGAAGCGTGCGGAAGAGGCCGGATCGGACCGGCGCGGGACTCTCGATCTGCTTCATGGGAGGGACTCCTTTCCGCGCTCGGCCGCGCGGTGTATCGCACGAAAACGCAACCGATGTGCCAGATGTTCCCGGTGGCAGCAGCCGGTGGTGAAACCCTCGTGAGCGCCGAGAGCGGCGAGGCGCCCGGCTGACAAGGCGCGTGAGGGAGGAATACCGGGTGTATTCCGACCGAAACGCAACGATGAGCGCCTCGCAGAGGCGCGGTTCAGGCGGGATGCATCGCCGCTCGAACGCCGCGTGGGTTTTGCCACCGGCTGCTAGAGTTGATCGGTTCCGACGAAATTCGGTTGGCGGGGTAGCTCAGTCCGGTCAGAGCGAAGGACTCATAACCCTTAGGTCGGCGGTTCAAGTCCGCCCCCCGCTACCGTCGGCAGCCTCCCTCTTCCGGGGGCCTGACTTCGGGAGTCGCCATGGACATGAAGAAAACGTTCAAGATCAAGGCGCGGCGCGACGTCGCCTGTCCGGAGGTGTACGCGAACTTCTGCGAAGCGACGCACTCACCCTTCGATCTGACGATCACCTTCTGCAGCCTCACCGGCATCCAGCCGGAAGATCTTTCGCACACCGATGCCTCCGGCGAACCCGTCGTGCACGCGGATCCCAAGACCCGGATCACGCTTCCCTTCCGGATCGTCCCCGCCCTCATCAAGATGCTCGAGACGCAGTTGAGCGCCGTGGAGCAGGCCGACGGCGAGGGCGCCCCCCGCCCGCAGGGCACCGACTCCTCCACCGTTCACTAGTGCCCGGATCCGCCCGCTCCCCCCTGCGCGCCGAGCGGCCGAAGGCGCCGCGTACGGACCGGGACGTCGGCCTGGACCGGATCCAGGACTCCCGCGCCTCCGTCGCCAGGAAGTCGCTGTGGCTGAAGCGCGGGAGCGTGGCTCTCGTGGCGGGCGCCATCGGCTTCGGCGTCCTGCAGGGCTGGTTGCTCCTCCGGCTGGCCGCGATCCCGGCCGCCCTCTGGTTCTGGTGGATGGACGCCTCGCTCACCCGTACCGACGAGCGCTTGCAGCAGCTCTACGACGGCGTGTTCGCGGGGACCGCGGAACCGCCGCTGATGGGAACAGAGATGGCGGCGGCCGCCGAACTGACGGAGCCGGCCGGCGCGGTCCGGCGGGCGATCCTCTCAGGCCCCGGCGCCAGTCTCCACTGGATGATGTCCGGCGTCGCCGTCCTCTTCAACATCTTCGGCTGACTCGTCGCCGTCGCCTTCCGGGACCGGAATCGCGATGCGTTCCTCCATCAGCATGATGGGGATCCCGTTGCGCACCGGATAGAGGAACTTCCCGTCCTCCCGAACCAGGCCGCCGTCCAGGACGCCGGCCGGCTCGCCGCCGGCGGGCCCGCTGAGGCTGCCGTCGCGGATGGCCCGGTTCACGGATTCCACGAGCGCCTCGGGCGCCTCGCGCACCGGCTGCCGGGTCTCCGGGCAACAGAGAATCTCGAGAAGTTCAGGATGGACCATTCAGATCAGATTATCGGGGTTGAAGCCCCTCGGCACCGCCCACGCGATTTGGGGGGAAAGTGTGAAAGGGGGGGCACCCCCCTTTCACAAGACGACAACGTCCAATCGGAACTCGCCGAAGCGCGCGTGAGCGCGCGAGGGAGTTTCGAGTGCCAGGCGCGAAGCGCCTGGGCGGGCCCGGGGACGGGGCGCCCCCCCCAAACCCAATTTGGGGCCAACCCCGCACAGGGTGGTGGGGCCCCGACCCCGCCCGCGCAGCCCGGGGGGGGGG